>NZ_AP022598.1:302209-604419 GCF_010725485.1 Mycolicibacterium parafortuitum
ATCACCTGCTCGGCCGCCTCGTTCGCGAACAGCGCGGCGGCCACCTGCGTGATGGCCTGCCGCGACGTCCGCTCGCTCATCCCGATCAGCACCACCCCGTTGCCGGGCACCAGCACGTCCCCGCCCTCGAACGTCGCCAGCCCGGTCGAACGCTCCGGGTCGCCCCACCACACGGCCGACCCGACGAAGTCCGGATGGAACTCGTAGATAGCCTTCATCAACAGCGTCTCGTCATGTCTGGCCGGCCAGAACAGCGGGTTCAAGGTGACCCCGCCGTAGATCCAGCAGGTGGTGTCGCGGGTGTAGAGCGTGTTCGGCAGCGGCGGCATCAGGTACTCGGTGACCCCGTTGTCCTCCCGCGCGAGGGCCCGGTAACCGCCGCCGAGGTCGGCAGGCAGGTCACGAATCGACATCCCGCCGATCAGCAGCTCGGCGAGCCGGCGCGGCGTCAGCGAGTCCAGAAAGCCACGGGTGTCCTCGACCAGACCCGGGCCCACCTCGTCGGGGACGATCTTGCGGTCCATCAACCACGTTCTGGCATCCGGGATCTCCATCGTCTCGGTGAGCAGGTCGTGCAGCTCCACGACCTCCACGTCGCGGTCGCGCATCTTGTCGACGAAGTCGAAGTGGTCGCGACGAGCGTTCTGCACCCACAGCACGTCGTCGAACAGCAGGTCGTCACAGTTGGTCGGGGTGAGCCGCTCGTGCGCCAGACCGGGCGAGCACACCAGCACCTTGCGCAGCTTGCCGACCTCGGAGTGCACACCGTACGCGCCGGAGGGCTTGGTCATGTCGTATACCTTTCCGCTGGACTAGATTTCGATGGCGCCGGTGGTCAACCCGACGATGCCGGCTACGGCGCCGGCCATGATCAGGCCGCACAGCACGGCTTCGGCGGGCGTGAACACCCGCAGACCCCGCTCCCGGCGCGCGATCACGTACAGCACCGCACCGGGCGCGTAGAGGATGCAGGACAGCATCAGGTGGTCCAGCCCCGCGGCATAGACCAGGAAGAGCGTGTAGACCGTGGCGACCGCGGAGATCACCATGTCCGGTATGAGAGATCTTCTGTCGCCGTAGGTTTCGCGGGTCACGGTGAGCTTGAGCGCGTACCCGGCGGCCAGCAGGTACGGGATCAGCGCCAGCGCGGCAGTCAGGTCCAGCATGAAGTCCAGCGCGTTCGACGCGAACAGCAGCACGATCAGCAGCAGCTGCACCAGGCCGCCGGCCATGATCAGCGCGGTGACAGGAGCCCCGTTGGCGTTCTCCCGGGCCAGGAACTTGGGCATGTCGTCGGCCTTGGCGGGAATGTAGAGGATCTCGGCGGCCATCAGCGTCCACGCCAGGTACGCGCCCAGCACCGACAGGATCACACCCAACCGGATGAACACCGACCCCCACTCGCCGACAACGGATTCCAGCACAGATGCCATCGACGGCTGGTCCACCTCGGCGAGCTCGGACTGCGGCATCACACCGTAGGAGGACATCGTGACGAGCATGAAGACCGCCAGCACGGACAGGAAGCCGATCACCGTCGCGCGTCCGACGTCCTCGCGTTTACGCGCGAAGCGGGAGTAGACGCTGGCGCCCTCGATGCCGAGGAACACGAAGACGGTGATCAGCATCGTGCCCTTGGCCTGCTCGAACAACGACGTCCAGGAGTAGACCCCGTCGCCGCCCCAGAAGTTCCCGGTGAAGACGTCGGCTTGAAACGAGATGAGTGCGATGACGATGAACACCAGGATCGGAATGACCTTGGCGAAGGTCGCGATCCGGTTGATGACCGCAGCCTCCTTGACCCCGCGCAGAATCAGGTAGAAGAACAGCCACACCCCGACCGAGGACGCGATGACGGCGTACACCGTGTCCCCGGCGCCGAGCGCCGGGAACAGCGCACTCGTCGTCGCCATGATGAGCACCCAGTACGAGGTGTTCCCCGCACACGCCGACGCCCAGAACCCGAACGCGGAGTTGAACCCGACATAGTCACCGAAACCGGCCCTGGCATACGCGTAGATGCCGGCGTCCAGATCCGGTTTGCGGGTGGCCAGCCGCTGGAAGACGAAGGCCAGCATCAGCATTCCCACACCGGCGATGGTCCAGGCGATCAGTGCGCCCGCGACACCGGCCTCAGTTCCGAACCGGCGCGGCAGCAAGAACACCCCCGAGCCGATCATCGACCCGATGACCATGGCGGTCAGTGTCGGCAGGCTGACCTTCTGGTCCCTGGTGGCGGTGTCGGTAGCGGTCATGACGACTCCCTGGCGGCGGAATCGGCGGGCACGATCCGGAGTCCGGTGAACCCGTAGAGGACACTGAGCGCCGGACTCGCGGTCCGGCGCTCAAGAAGAACCAGAGGCAGTAGGGAATCGCCAATCGTTGGTCGGCGAATGACGCCGGCCGGAGAAATCTCCGTCACCGTCCGTCCCCTTCCGGTACCAGACCGGAGCGTACGAAAGGGAACGTACAAAGATCAACTGGCAGACGCTGCCTTTTCGCCGGATCAGAGGTCGGCGATGATCTCCTGGCGTTTGGCGGCGTACTCGGCGTCGGTGATCGCACCGGTGGCGTGCAGGGTTTCCAGCTGCTGAAGGCGTTGCGCGGCGGTGGGTTCGGCCGCGGGCGCCGCCGGCGGAACCTGCACGGCGGCGCGCCGGACGACGGCCTGGACCTGCTGGCGGGCGGCCGGGTTGGAGCGCAGGTCGATCGTGCTGTCGAAGCCGATGCCGTGGGACTTCAGCACCTGCAGAATCTCCATCAGCGGCTCGGTCTGTCCGGTCAGATCGTAGGTTCGGTCGTCCTCACCGATGGTGAAGCTGGCGGGCATCATTCCGCTCACCAAAGCGCTTCTCTGCCAGTCGATCTGATAGTCATTGGTGACCGGGTCGACGAGGGCGACCAGCTTCCGGCTGGTGATCATCGGCAGCCTGGACACCGACGCGACCACCTGATCCTGTGTCGCGAACGGCGTGATCCCGGGTCCCGACACCTACAGGTCCAGCTTCACCAACGGCTGATCGTTGATCCTGGTGTTGGTCTCGTGGATGCCGACCACCTGCGCCAGCGCCAGCACGCCGGTGGCCTCCAGCGCCTGCTTCTTGGCCGCCGAGCGGGCACCGAAGCCCGTGATCGCCAGCGCGATCAGGACGTCGGCCGCGGTGATCAGCAGACCCGTCCAGAACATCCACTTCATCGTCGGGTCGGCGCCCAGCGCGAAGTAGGCGACCAGGAAGATCGGACCGACGATGCCGCACAGTAGCACGAACAGCTGCGTCTTCACATAGCGCCAGAAGGTGGCCATGCGGTGATTATCGCCGACAGGCGGCCTACGGACCGGCGGTTACCTGCAGAGGAAGCGCGACCGGCGCGGGCGCGGAACGCTGCGTGACGAGCTGATACAGCGGCGGGGTCCACGGATCCATCGCCGCGACCTTGCGGGCGTAGCTGGTGTGCACGGCCACCGCGGCCGGGTTCATCTCGTCCTCGGCGTCCGGGTCGTAGTCGCAGACCGCGTCACCGATGTTGCAGACGCTGATCGTGCGGACACCCATCGTCACCGGCAGTGGCGCGGGCGCGTGCGCGAGGATCGGCCAGTCCTGGGCGACGCCCTTGCCCGCACCCGGCACGTTGACGACCGAACCGATGTTGATGGTCGGGTCCTGCGGCAACCGGTCGCCGTCGGCGATCAGCAGCGCCGCGGCGAGATTGGGGCTGGGGTCGAGCGCGTGCAGGTTGCGATGGACGACCATCGCGCCCTGCGAATAGCCGGCGAGCACGACCTGCGAGGTCGGGCACTGCGCGACGAACGCCTGATACTGCTGACCCAGCGCTGTGGCACCGGTGTCGACGCTGCCCATGAAGCCGGCCCAGTCCAGGATTCCGCCGTCTTCGGGGACCTCGACGGCCGGGTAGTTCACCGCCTCGGCGGTGATGGTGCGCCCGCTCTGCTGGATCAGCGCGGCGAAGTCGCGATAGGACTTGGCAACCACACGGCCCATCCCGCCGTCCGCGGCTGACGCGGCCGTCCGCTCGCCGGAACCGGCGGCACCGATCCAGTGCACGTCCGGGCAGCCGGGCTGCACAGGCTGCGCCGTCGCGACCCCGGCCGACAGGCCGAGCATGGCCACGCCGCCCGTCAGAACCGACGCCGCGAGCGCGGCCGCGCCCTTCACAATGCCACTGGTGATGCTTCTCAAAACGTGAACCTTTACTTCCCGGCCGACCCCTCGACAGCCGTCGCCAGGTACATCGCGGCCCTCCCGGAGGTCGTTACAGGGCCGCAAAACGAAAGTGGCGCCCACCCTTTCGGGTGAGCGCCACTTCGTAGCGTTGAACCTAGATCACTTGATGATCTTGGTGACGCGGCCGGCGCCGACGGTACGGCCACCCTCGCGGATCGCGAAGCGCAGGCCCTCGTCCATGGCGACGGGCTGGATCAGCTTGACGGCGATGTCGGTGTTGTCACCGGGCATCACCATCTCGGTGCCCTCGGGGAGGGTCACCACGCCGGTCACGTCCGTGGTACGGAAGTAGAACTGCGGACGGTAGTTGTTGAAGAACGGCGTGTGGCGGCCACCCTCGTCCTTGGACAGGATGTAGACGCTGCCCTCGAACTCGGTGTGCGGCGTGGTGGTGCCGGGCTTGACCACAACCTGGCCACGCTCGACGTCCTCACGCTTGATGCCACGAACCAGCAGACCGACGTTGTCGCCCGCCTGGCCCTGATCGAGCAGCTTGCGGAACATCTCGACACCGGTGACCGTGGTCTTGGTGACGGTCGGACGGATGCCGACGATCTCGACTTCCTCGTTCACGTTGATCACGCCACGCTCGACGCGACCGGTGACCACGGTGCCGCGGCCGGTGATCGTGAAGACGTCCTCGACGGGCATCAGGAACGGCTTGTCGGTCTCGCGGACCGGGTCCGGGATGGACTCGTCCACCGCGGCCATGAGCTCCTGGACCGACTTGACCCACTTCTCGTCACCCTCGAGCGCCTTCAGGGCCGAAACCTTGACGACCGGGGCGTCCTCGTCGAAGTCCTGGGCGGCCAGCAGTTCGCGGACCTCCATCTCGACGAGCTCGATGAGCTCTTCGTCGTCGACCATGTCGGCCTTGTTCAGCGCGACCAGGATGTAGGGCACGCCGACCTGGCGGGCCAGCAGCACGTGCTCGCGGGTCTGCGGCATCGGGCCGTCGGTGGCGGCGACCACGAGGATTGCGCCGTCCATCTGCGCGGCACCGGTGATCATGTTCTTGATGTAGTCAGCGTGACCGGGGGCGTCGACGTGCGCGTAGTGACGCTTCTCGGTCTGGTACTCCACGTGGGAGATGTTGATCGTGATACCGCGCTGACGCTCCTCGGGCGCATTGTCGATCTGGTCGAATGCGCGCGACTCGTTCAAATCGGGGTACTGGTCATGCAGCACCTTGGTGATCGCTGCAGTGAGAGTGGTCTTGCCGTGGTCAACGTGACCGATGGTCCCGATGTTGACGTGCGGCTTCGTCCGCTCGAACTTCGCCTTCGCCACTTCTGTGTCCTCCTGGACTTGTTGGTGCTTTTACTTAAGCAGGTGTGTTGATGTGTTCAGTTGTGCAGTCTGCGAACTTACCGGTTACTGACCCGTCGCCTTCGCGTCGCTCGTTGCTCGGCTCCGGCTCAGTGGCGCGCCTCGGCCGCAAGCGGCCTTCGATGCTCTACTGACCCGTCGCCTTCGCGATGATCTCCTTCGACACGTTCGCCGGAACTTCGGCGTACGAGTCGAACACCATGGAGTAGTTGGCCCGGCCCTGGGTCTTCGACCGAAGGTCTCCGACGTAGCCGAACATCTCCGACAGCGGAACCTGCGCCTTGACGACACGGGCACCACTGCGCTCCTCCATGGCCTGGATCTGACCACGGCGGGAGTTCAGGTCGCCGATCACGTCACCCATGTAGTCCTCAGGGGTGGTGACCTCGACGGCCATGATGGGCTCCAGGATCACCGGCTGGGCGGCCTGAGCGGCCTTCTTCAGCACCTGGGAGCCGGCCACCTTGAACGCCATTTCCGACGAGTCGACCTCGTGGAAGGCGCCGTCGAGCAGGGTGACCTTGAGGTTCACCAGCGGGTAGCCCGCCAGCACGCCGTACTGCATCGCGTCCTGGCAGCCCGCATCCACCGACGGGATGTACTCGCGCGGGATGCGGCCACCGGTGACCTTGTTCTCGAACTCGTAGGTCGCACCGTCCTCGCCGATGAACGGCTCGAGGTCGATGAGCACCTTCGCGAACTGGCCGGAGCCACCCGTCTGCTTCTTGTGGGTGAACTCGACCTTCTCGACCTTGCGCTTGATGGTCTCGCGGTAGGCGACCTGCGGCTTACCGACGTTGGCCTCGACCTTGAACTCGCGGCGCATGCGGTCGACCAGGATGTCCAGGTGGAGCTCGCCCATGCCGCCGATGACGGTCTGGCCGGTCTCCTGGTCCAGGTGCACCTTGAAGGTCGGGTCTTCTTCGGCGAGCTTCTGGATCGCGGTGCCCAGCTTCTCCTGGTCACTCTTGGTCTTGGGCTCGATGGCGACCTCGATGACCGGATCCGGGAACGTCATCGACTCGAGGACGATCTGATCGTTGGCATCGGAGAGGGTGTCACCGGTCGTGGTGTCCTTCAGACCGATCACGGCGTAGATGTGGCCGGCCGACGCACGCTCGACAGGGTTCTCCTTGTTGGCGTGCATCTGGAACAGCTTGCCCAGGCGCTCCTTCTTGCCCTTGGTCGAGTTCACGACCTGCGAGCCGGACTCCACGGTGCCCGAGTACACGCGCACGTAGGTCAGCTTGCCGAAGAACGGGTGCACCGCGATCTTGAACGCCAGCGCCGAGAAAGGCTCGTCGGTCGACGGCTTGCGGGTGATGATCTCGTCTTCTTTGTTGGGCACATGACCCTGCACGGACTCGACGTCCAGCGGCGACGGCAGGTAGTCGATGACCGCGTCGAGCATGGGCTGCACGCCCTTGTTCTTGAACGCGCTGCCACACAGCACCGGGTACAGCTCGCTGGCCACGGTCAGCTTGCGGATCGCGCCCTTGATCTCGTCGATGGAGAGTTCCTCGCCACCGAAGTACTTCTCGAGCAGCGCCTCGTCGGTCTCGGCGACGGTCTCGATGAGCTTGGTGCGGTACTCCTCGGCCTTCTCGGCGAGGTCGGCCGGAATCTCCTCGACCTCGTACTTCTCACCGAGGGCGGTCTCACCGCGCCACACCTTGGCCTTCATCTCGACCAGGTCGATGATGCCGATGAAGTCGTTCTCGGCGCCGATCGGCAGCTGGATGACCAGCGGCCGGGCACCGAGGCGCTCCTCGATGGTGCGAACGGTGAAGTAGAAGTCCGCACCGAGCTTGTCCATCTTGTTGACGAAGCAGATGCGCGGCACGTCGTACTTGTCGGCCTGGCGCCAGACCTGCTCCGACTGCGGCTCCACGCCCTCTTTGCCGTCGAACACGGCTACGGCGCCATCGAGAACTCGCAGCGAGCGCTCCACCTCGACGGTGAAGTCGACGTGCCCCGGGGTGTCGATGATGTTGATCTGGTTCTGGTTCCAGAAGCAGGTCACCGCAGCCGAGGTGATCGTGATACCCCGCTCCTGCTCCTGCTCCATCCAGTCCGTCGTGGAGGCACCGTCGTGCGTCTCACCGATCTTGTAGTTCACACCGGTGTAGTAGAGGATGCGCTCGGTCGTCGTCGTCTTGCCGGCATCGATGTGCGCCATGATGCCGATGTTGCGGACCTTGCTCAGGTCGGTAAGCACGTCCTGTGCCACGGCTAGTTTCCCACTCTTTCGCTTGCTTGGTTGGTTTGTTCGGACGCCGGCGCAGCTACGTCACCGGCGTCTTTGATCACCAGCGGTAGTGCGCGAAGGCGCGGTTCGCCTCGGCCATCTTGTGGGTGTCTTCGCGCCGCTTGACGGCGGCACCGAGACCGTTGCTCGCATCGAGGATCTCGTTCGCGAGGCGCTCGATCATCGTCTTCTCACGACGGGCCTTCGAGAAGCTGACCAGCCAGCGCAGCGCCAGGGTCACCGAACGGTCCGGACGGACCTCGACGGGAACCTGGTAGGTCGCGCCACCCACACGGCGGCTACGCACCTCGAGCGACGGCTTGACGTTGTCCATGGCCCGCTTGAGGGTGACCACCGGATCGGTGCCCGTCTTCTCGCGAGCCTGCTCGAGCGCGCCATAAACAATGCGCTCGGCCAACGATTTCTTCCCGTCAAGCAGAACTTTGTTGACCAACTGGGTGACCAGCTGCGACCCGTAGACCGGATCGTTGACCAACGGACGCTTGGGCGCGGGTCCCTTGCGCGGCATCAGCTCTTCTCCTTCTTCGCGCCGTAACGGCTGCGGGCTTGCTTACGGTTCTTGACGCCCTGGGTATCCAGAGACCCGCGGATGATCTTGTAGCGCACACCGGGGAGGTCCTTCACACGACCACCGCGCACCAGCACCATCGAGTGCTCCTGCAGGTTGTGACCCTCACCCGGGATGTAGGCGGTGACCTCGACCGCGCTGGTCAGGCGCACGCGCGCGACCTTACGAAGCGCCGAGTTCGGCTTCTTCGGGGTCGTGGTGTACACGCGAGTGCACACGCCGCGACGCTGCGGGCTGCCCTTGAGGGCCGCCGTCTTCACCTTGGCGACCTTGTCGCGGCGACCCTTGCGGACCAGCTGGTTGATGGTTGGCATGTACCGGCTTTCTGTGTTCCTCGTCAGTCTGTCGACTGTGGTGCTACTTGCTTCTTAAGTTCTCTGTACTGCTGTTATGCCCGCGGCGGTTCCCCCGCGTCCGGGCGTGTCGCACGCGGCCGCCGCGGTTTCTCGGATAATTTCCAAGGCACCCCACGAGGGCGGGACATGCGAATCAGCCCGGCGTGCAGGCATGCTGATGCCCCGCGAAGGACACAAGCGCCCTATTTGCCAGGCACGATCGTCCACAATACCAGGGCCGCATACCTCAACAAAACCCGCTGACCTGCGGATCCCCGAAAAGTTCAGCGCGAGCGCATGCCAGTGGCAAGTCGCATGACCATATCGGAGAACACCGCGTCGGTGTCGATGCCTGCCATCGCGCCCGTCATCTCCAGCAGGACGAATCCGTGCATGGCCGACCAGAACTCCAGTGCGGCGTAGAAGCCGGCCTCGTCGTCGAGGCCGTAACTGGCCAGCACGGAGATGATCGGCGCGGCCGCCGCCCTGGTCGCCTCGGTGAACTCGGGGTCGTCGCCGCCCAGCGGCATCCGGGTGAACGCGGAGTACCGGCCGGGGTGGTGATGGGCGTAGCTGCGATAGGCGCCGGCCATGACCATCACCGCGTCGTCGGGGCTGCGGCCCTGCCCGACCGTGTTGAGCATGTCGATGATGTCGCCGACGACGCGCATACGCACCGTGCGGCGCAGGTCGTCGAGGCTGTGCACGTGGTTGTAGAGCGACGGGCCCTTGGTGCCGAGCTGGTTGGCCAGCGCGTTGATCGTCAGCGCGTCCCAGCCTTCCCGGTCGAGGAACGTCAGCGCGGCGTTGACGATGGAGTCACGGCTCAGCTTCGCCGTGCGCGGCGGCCGAGCTGCCATGTATCCACCCCCCGATCAACGGTGACCCGGTGGCGGGTCAGCGAGTGACTCTAGTTCACGCGGTCCTGGCTGAGCCGTGCCAGCTGTTCGATCATCGGGCACAGGTCGGGCATCGTCTCGGAGTTCATGGTCTGCACCGACCAGGTGATCACGTCCCCGCCCTTGGCGACATAGATGCTGCACGCGGTGTCGTCGTAGGCCTTGAAGCCCTGGTTGTCGTCCATCGACAACTCGACGAGCGTCCGGCCGGCGAGCTCCTCGAGGCCGCGCTCGGTGGCCATGTCGCTGCCGCGGTACCACCACGTGGAGATGCCCATCCCGGCGCCGAAGTCGTCGATCATGGTGTCCTCCTGCCAGAAGCAGCCGGCGTCGCTGACCACCGCGGGCCGGTAGAGCCCCGGCCCGGCGACATCGGTGATGTCGGCGTCGGTGACCCCGTTGCAGTCCGCGCTCCGGAAGCCCTCCCCCGTGGCGGCCGGCCCGGGTGTCGCCGACTCCTCGCCGGTCTCGCCCTCGTCGGAGCACCCGCCGAGCAGCACACCGAAGGCCAGCGCCGCGGCGAGGCGGGCGGTGAATCTCGCGGGCATCTCTACAGATCCGAGCGCAACGTGGCCGCGAGGAGTTTCTGGGCTTCGGCACACGGGTCTCCGGCCGCCTGGCCGCGGTATTGCACCCACCAACTCAGCACGCCGGTGCCTGCCGCGGCGCTGGCCGAGCAGGCCGCTCCGGTGACGTCGCGGCGGGCCAGGAACGCCGGGTGGCGCTCGACGACGATGTCGGTGACGACGGCGCCGCGGGCGACGGCGACGTCGCGTTCGCGGTCCAGCGCGCCCATGTCGAACCAGGAGTAGACGACGTCGACGGTCGCGGCCGGGGATTTCCGGGACAGCACGTACTGGCAGACCGCTCCGCTGTAGGGCCGCGTCACCGACTCGGCGCCGAGCAGTTCCTGGACGGTGGTGTTCTCCAGCAGCCCGCACCGGTCGTCCACGTAGCCGTAGCTGCGGTCCGGATCGGGGACACCGGCATCGGCCCGCTGCGCGGTCCCGGAGACGGTCTGCGCGCAGCCGGCAGCGGTCGCCGTCACCATGACCGCCACCATCAGGATCCGCATGCGATCCCGTACCACACGTTGACGCATCGACGCTCACGGTACTCGTCCGCGTGATCCCCGACAGCGCGAGCGAGCGACGTCGTAGGCTTCCGGTGTGACTGCTACCGCTGCGAGACGAGTACTGGCCGTGAGTGCTTTGGCGGCCTCTGCCGCGCTGATGTCCACGTCACCGGTGGCGCAGGCCGAGAACGGCGACACCCACATCACCGGCGTCGGCGTGGTGCGCACGGTGGACTGCAAGGGCTCGACACTTTTCGTCAACGGTAACGGAAATCAGGTGTTCGCCCTCGGCGAGTGCTACGCGGTCACGGTCCAGGGTTCGTCGAATCTGATCGTTGCCGACAACGTCGTCAACGACATCACCGTCTACGGCTGGGATCAGAAGGTGCTGTACAAGAACGGCTCGCCGTTCGTCTGGGACCGCGGTCGCGAACTGGGGATGACAAACCAGATCAATCGGGTACCCGCCTAGGTATGACAGCCCGCCCCCTCGCCTGTGCCTGCGCAACGATCGCCCTCGCACTCGCGGGATGCGGTGCTGGCGGTGGTGACGACCCGTCCGCGACGGTGGGGACGTCCGGTGCGCAGGTCGAGATCGGTAACACGATCAACTACGGGTCGTTGGGCACGACCGCGGAGATCGACTGCGCCGACGGCAAGGCGTTGAACATCGGCGGCTCGAACAACAGCCTGACGGTGATCGGGACGTGTTCGAACGTCAACGTCGGCGGCGCCGACAACAAGATCAGCATCGAGCGGGTCGACGGACGGCTGTCCGTTGTCGGCCTCAACAACACCGTGACCTACCGCGACGGCGACCCGGCGATCAACGACACCGGGACCAACAACAGCGTCACGAAGGGTTAGCCCTGGCGCCGTGCCGTCCCGCACCCGCGCTGAAGCGCGCCGCACCTTCGAGCGACTCGGCCGCGACCCGGGACAGGCTGCCGAACTCGACGTCCATCGCATCGGCCTCCGGCATCCCCCACTGGGTCAGCGTCGACATCCGGTCCGAGCGCAGGCACTGCTGGGGTAGCTCCGCGAGCTCGGCTGCCAGCTCCTCGGCCTTCTGCCGCGCCTGTCCGGTCGGCACCACCCGGTTGGCCAGCCCGATCGCCAGCGCCTCGTCGGCATCGACGGCGCGGCCGGTCAGGATCAAGTCCATCGCCCGGCTGTGCCCGATCAGCCGCGGCAACCGCACGGTGCCGCCGTCGATCAACGGCACCCCCCAGCGCCGGCAGAACACGCCCATCACGGCGTCCTGTTCGACGATCCGCAGATCGCACCACAACGCCAGCTCGAGGCCGCCCGCGACCGCGTAGCCGCTGATCGCCGCGATCACCGGTTTCGACAGCACCATCCGGCTCGGCCCCATCGGCGCGGGTCCGGTGCGGTGCAGCGGATTGGTCCGGTCGGTGCCCATCGCCTTGAGATCGGCACCCGCGCAGAAGGTTCCGTTGTCCCCGCACAGCACGGCCACCGACGCGGTGTCGTCGGAGTCGAACTCGCCGAACGCCTCGTAGAGCTCCAGAGCGGTCGGTCCGTCGACGGCGTTGCGCGCCTCGGGCCGGTTCATCACGACCGTCGTCACCGCACCATTGCGCTCCACCCTGATGCTCATCCGGCCTCCGTCAGCTCGATACCGTCACGCCGCGCGATCATCTCGGCGGCGAAGTCGTGGTAGGCGGCCCGCACCGCCGCACCAGGCCAGCCGGCGGGCAGCAGCTCGGCGGGCAGTACCGGATCGGTCAGCAGGTGCCGCACGATCGCCGCGGCGACGACGAAGCGCCCGGGCACGTCCTGCGCGGCGGCCATCTCCGAGAGCATGTGCCGCCCTTTCTGCGCCCAGCCGGTCAGGTCCCACAGCGTGGCCGCGAGTTCGGCCGGCGCGACGTCGCGCGACGACAGGACGCGCACCCGGGTGGCGATCTCCTCGCCGAGTTCGACGTCGACGTTGGCCGGCCGCAGCCAGACTCCTTCGCGGAGCTCTCCGAAACGCTTGTCCTGCAGGGCGTTCCGCAGTGCGGACCGGGTGCGTGCATCGCCGCCGACGCTGGTGACGATCAGCGTCGTCCAGCTGCCGTCCCAGTCGCGCGACCGTGGGCTGATGGCGTCGTCCTGGCGGCGCTGCCGGGTCAGCAGGCGCTCCGAGAGCCGGTAGCCGTCCTCGGAGCGCACCAGGTCCCCGGCGGCGACCATCCTGGTCAGCGCGACCCGCACCGTCGGCTCCCGGATTCCGAAATCCGCGGTGAGCCTGATCAATTCGGCGGCTGTCGCGCACGCCGGGTGTGCGCCGAGCATGACACTGAGCACCACCGACCGCGCGGTCATGCGCATGCGATCAGGCCTTGACGAGGGCGCGCTCGATGATCGGGGCGAGATCGAGGCCGGTCGGCAGGGTGCCGAACGCACCGCCCCACTGGCCGCCGAGCCTGCTGGCGAGGAACGCCTCCGCCACCGCCGGGTGGCCGTGGCGCACCAGCAGCGAGCCCTGCAGCGCGAGCGAGATGTCCTCGGCGACCTGACGCGCGCGGTATTGGATCGACTCCGGGTCGCCGAGCTGCGGCCGGAGGCCGGCGACGTGGCGGTCCAGCCGCTGGTCGTGGCCCGCGGTGGTCTCCAACTCGTCGAACAACACATCGATACAGGCGGGGCGAGTGGCCATGGCGCGCAACGTGTCCAACGCGCTGACGTTCCCGGAGCCCTCCCAGATGCCCATCAGCGGGGCCTCCCGGTACAGCCGGGGCATTCCGGAGTCCTCCACGTAGCCGTTGCCGCCAAGGCATTCCATCGCCTCGGCCGCGTGCGGGGTGGCCCGCTTGCAGATCCAGTACTTCGCGGCGGCCAAACCGATTCTGCGCAGCAGGGTTTCCCGCTCGTCGCCGCGGACCGCGTGGTCGGTGGCACCGGCCATCCGCATCGCCAGCATGGTGGCCGCCTCGGCCTCGACGGCCAGGTCGGCGAGCACGTTGCGCATCAGCGGCTGGTCGATCAGATAGGCGCCGAAGGCCGTCCGGTGCTGGGCGTGGTGCACGGCGCGCATCAGGCCGTTGCGCATGCTGGTGGCGCTGCCCAGTGTGCAGTCGAGGCGGGTCAGGTTGACCATCTCGATGATGGTCGGGACCCCGCGCCCCTCCTCGCCGACCAGCCACGCGGTCGCGCCGTCGTATTCGACCTCGCTGGACGCGTTCGCGTGGTTGCCCAGCTTGTTCTTGAGGCGCTGCAGAAACATGCGGTTGCGGGTGCCGTCGGGGAGCACCCGCGGCAGGAAGAAACAGCTCAGCCCGCCTGGCGCCTGGGCCAGCACCAGGAACACATCGCACATCGGCGCCGAGGTGAACCACTTGTGGCCGCGCAGCGAGTACGTGCCGTCCCCGTTGACGGTCGCCTCCGTGGTGCCCGCACGCACGTCGGAGCCGCCCTGCTTCTCGGTCATCGACATACCCGCGGTGATGCCGGCCTTGGTGGCGGGCACCGCGAGTTCGGGGTCGTAGACGCGACTGGTCAACAGCGGCTCGTAGACGGCGGCAAGGTCCGGGTTGTGCCGCAGCGCGGGCACGACGGCATACGTCATCGAGATCGGGCAGATGTGGCCGGGTTCCGGGGTCCACACCGACGTCTTGGCCGCGCGCACCACGTGCGCGCCGGGACGGTCGTCGGCCCACGGTGCGGCATGCAGGCCGTGGCCCACCGCGACGGACATCAACTGGTGGTAGGCCGGGTCGTACTCGACCTCGTCGATACGATGGCCATAGCGGTCGTGGGTGTGCAGCACGGGCTGGTTACGGTCGGCGAGTTCGCCCCACCGCTGGGCGGCGACGCTGCCGCCGAGCGCCCCGAGCTCGGCGACCTCGTCGACCCCCCACTCCCCGCCTTCCCGGATCAGCGCCTCGGCCAGCACCGGGGATGCGGCGAGGTTGAAGTCCTCCAGCGGCGGGGCCTGATTGGTGACGACATGCGTGTCCGACATGCCTCCACTGTTACATCAAACGAACAATCGCACAAGAACTGTAATACGGGCTACGCGCTGCAGATCCTGGCCAGATCCTTCTGGGCCGCCTCGGCCTCACGCATCCGGCCGGCCTGCAGCTCGTCGTCGTTGGTCGCACCGGCCAGCGCGTTCACGCCGATGAGTTGCAGCGTCGTACCGAACTTGCGCGCCGCATCCGAGAGCTCCTGCGGCGTGTCCTCACTGATCTGACCGAGCAGATACTCGCCGCCACCGAGCATCGCCAGCCGCGCGTTGGCCGCGACCGCCTCGACAGCCGCCGGTTCCGGCCCCATGTTCGCGTTGGTCTGAAGCTGCACACCCATCGAAACGACGTGGGCGGCGGTGCAGACACGCTCTTTCGCATTACCGGTCAGCGGCGCTCCGGTGGCCGACACGGACTGCTGTTCGGGGATGCTCAGCAGTGCCCACACGGCGAGCCCGACCGCAATCAGCGCTACCAGCAACGCGATTGGGGTAAGCGGGGAGGTCGTGCGGGTGACCTTCTGAGGCGTACGCGACACCTTCAGTTCGTCATTGGTATCGGATGTCTGCGCTCTGCGATCGGTCACGACGCGAATGGTAGAGCCATGACCGCGTCGGCACGCCGGTACGGCTGAATTGGCGGCAGATCGACGACCTGGCCGTCGCGCCGACTTTTTGTCCCTTCGCAAAGGCCTTGTTGTGTATCCTCATCCGGCGGGGGCTTTTTCATTCTTACCGGGGGTTTTCACATGTCGATCGACACGGCCTACATGCGCGACGCGCTGACGCGGAGACTGCTCCGCCGAGGGGTCTCTGGCGGGACGATCACGCTGCCGGCGGTACCGGCCATGGTCGATGAATATGTTTCCATGTGCAACAAGATTTTTGCCGCACTGGGACGCAGATTCAACAACGACGAACTCGCCCACCTGCGCACGTTGCTCGCCAAAGAGCTGGCTAACGCTTTCGAGGGATCGAACCGGTCCAACATCATCATCACCTATGACGCTCCGGTCGGAACGGTGCTGAATTACCACATTCAGCCGCAGTGGGCCTCGTTGGCGGACACCTACGACAACTGGGCCGCCACCCGCAAACCGCCGTTGTTCGGCACCCATCCCGACGCCAGGGTCGCGGCGCTGTCCGCGCAATTCGCCGATCCGACCACGGCGCGCGTGCTCGACATCGGCGCGGGGACCGGCCGTAACGCGCTGGCGTTGGCCCGCAAAGGTCACCCTGTCGACGCGGTCGAACTGAGCCCGAAGTTCGCCGAGATCCTCCGCGAAGAGGCCTACAGGCATCTGCTGAACGTCCGGGTCATCGACCGGGACATCTTCGACTCGCTCGACGACCTGCAGAAGGACTACCAGCTGATCATCCTGTCCGAGGTGGTATCGGATTTCAGCAGCCTCGAGCAGCTCCGCGCCGTCTTCGAGCTGGCCGCCGAATGCCTCGCTCCGGGTGGGCAACTGGTGTTCAACGTCTTCATGCCGAAGCCGTTCCACATGTCCGATGACGCGGTGAACGCGCTGGCACAGGCGGCTCGCGAGCTGGGACAGCAGGTGTATTCGGCGATCTTCACCGGCGAGGAGATCGACACCGCATCCGCCGGCCTACCCCTGCGCCTGATGACCAACGACTCGGTATACGACTTCGAGAAGGAGAACCTCCCCGCCGGGGCGTGGCCGCACACCGGTTGGTACGCGGAATGGGTCAGCGGACAGGACCTCTTCGACCTGCCGCGGGAACAGTGCCCGGTCGAGATGCGTTGGCTGGTCTACCAGAAGACGGCATAACCGCCGATGTCCGGCGACAGGCCCACGATCTGCCTGAACATGATCGTGCGCAACGAAGCACACGTCGTCCACGAGGTCCTCGACTCGGTTGCCCCGTACATCTCGTCGTGGGTGATCGTCGACACCGGCTCCGAGGACGGGACCCAGGACAAAGTCCGCGATCACATGGCGGCGCTGGGCATTCCGGGCGAACTGCACGAACGCCGGTGGCGGGACTTCGGACACAACAGGTCCGAGGCGCTCGATCTCGCCCGCGGTCGCGCCGACTACATCTGGGTGATGGATGCTGACGACATCGTGGTCGGAACACCCGATTTCAGCGACCTGACCGCCGACGTCTACCAACTGCATTACGGGCCGGACGTGTTCTATTGGCGTCGTCAGCTCTTCCGCGACGGGATGCCGTGGCGCTACGTCGGGGTACTTCACGAGTACGCCGACTGCGATGTGCCTTTCAGCGAACAGAGATTGGAAGGCGACTACTACATCGCATCGCGGCGGCTGGGCGGGCGCAACCTGGACCCGCAGAAGTACCAACGCGATGCCGAGATCCTGCTGGCGGAAGTCGAACGAAACCCCGACGACCCCCGTTCGGTGTTCTACCTCGCCCAGAGCTATTTCGACTACGGCGACATGGAGAACGCCCGCCGGTGGTATGCCCGGCGCGCCGAGATGCCGGGCTATGACGAAGAGACCTATTACTCGCTCGCCCGGGTCGCGGAATGCATGCTGCGCCTCGGCGAGCCGTGGCCAGACGTGCAGGATGCCTACCTGCGCGCCTGGGAGTTTCGGCCGTCCAGAGCGGAGCCGCTCTACTCGATCGCGAGCTGGTACCGAAGCCACGAGCGTTACCAGCTCGGATACCTTTTCGCCAAACGTGCCGCAGACATCCCGGTCCCGCAGGCTGATTCGCTGTTCGTCGCGACGGACGTGTACACCTGGCGTGCCGACGACGAGCTCGCGGTCTGCGGTTCCTGGGTCGGCGAGCACGAGGAGTCGTTCGCCCTGTGCCGGAGAATGCTCGCCCGCGACGACATCCCGGAAGAGGATCGCCAGCGGATCGCCGCAAACCGCGACGTCTGCGTTCCCGCGCTGCTCGACAGTTTCGTCGGCTATCCCGGAACCCGGATCTCGGAGCTGGGCTCCGCGCCGTTCGGCGCCGATGTCACCGTCACCGTCGTCGCAGGACCGGACCGCAGTGCGGTCGAGCAGACGCTGAACTCGTTCGTCCAGTGTGCGTCCGACGTTTCACGAGTCGCCCGGATCCTGGTCGCCGATATGGGGTTGTGGCCCGAAGACAGGTCTGCGCTACGTGAGCTCTACCCGTCCATCGAGTTCCGGCCGTTCCCACCGGGGGCACGTCCGATGCAGATTCGCGCCGACGTGTCGACGCGGTACTGGCTGTATCTGGGCATGGGTTACCGGTTCTTCGCGCAGGAGGATTATCTCAAGCGGCTGACGGCGGTTCTCGACGCCGAGCCCGACGTCGCGCAGGTCGGCATCAACTTCCGGGATGCCAGCAAGCCCGAAGGGGCGGTGGCCACCCTGGATTCCGTCCGCCGCAGCGAAGGCACGGGACGCTACGTGCTGGCCGAGTCGGCCGTGCAGGGACCCGCGATGTTCGACTGCGCCCGGTGGCAGGGGGGCCAAACGGCCTGGAACGCTGCCACACTCGACGAAGTCCTCTGCGTCCTGCAAGGCTGAGGCGATGTCGGAACACACTGGCCCCGAGCTGCACGGACCGAAAGACATCGGCCGGCTCCTACTGCGCTGCGCGGACCGGCCCGGGCTCGTCGCGGCCGTCAGCACGTTCCTCGCCGACGTGGGCGCCAACATCGTGTCCCTGGACCAGCACTCCACCGAGCGCACCGGTGGGACGTTCATGCAGCGCACCATTTTCCACCTGCCCGGCCTGAGCGCAGCCCGCGACAACCTGGAGCACGAGTTCACCGAGCGTGTCGCGAATCCCTTCGACATGGATTTCCGGCTCACCGAAGCCGCCAAGCCCAAACGCGTGGCGATCATGGCTTCCAAGGAAGACCACTGTCTGCTGGATCTGTTGTGGCGCAACCGCCGCGGCGAGCTGGACATGTCCGTGGTGATGGTGATCGCGAACCATCCCGACCTTGCTGATGCGGTCCGGCCGTTCGGAGTGCCGTTCATCCACGTGCCCGCCCGCAGGGATATTCGCGACGAAGCCGAGCAACGTCAGCTCGATCTGCTGCGGGGCAACGTCGATCTGGTGGTGCTGGCCCGGTACATGCAGATACTGACCCCGAACTTCATCGAAGCGGTGGGGTGCCCGCTGATCAACATTCACCATTCGTTCCTGCCGGCGTTCATCGGCGCGTCGCCGTACCGGCGGGCCAAGGAGCGCGGCGTAAAACTCGTCGGGGCGACAGCGCATTACGTGACCGAAGACCTCGACGAGGGCCCGATCATCGAGCAGGACGTCGTCCGGGTCGACCACCGGCACAGCGTCGACGATCTGGTCCGACTCGGCGCCGATGTCGAACGTGCCGTGCTGTCACGAGCCGTGTTGTGGCACTGCGAAGACCGCGTGATCCGGCACGGCAACCAGACCATCTGCCTTTAATTCTCTGCGATCAGCCCGGGAGCATCGCTCTCGGGTTCTTCTGGGCGCGAAAAACGCTGCGCGAGATAGGGGAAGGCCCCCCTCCCGAAGGAGGGGGGCCTACCCGATCGGTTGTCGGACTAGTCAGAGTCTGCCTTCGAGCCTCCGCCTGCGCCACCGGCACCACCGGCACCACCGGCACCGCCGGATCCACCGGATCCACCGGATCCACCGGACGAACCGGATGCGCCGCCGCCGGGCTGTCCGGCCTGTCCGGCCTGTCCGGGCTTGCCGGCTTCACCGGCCTTTCCGGCAGTGCCGCCGGCACCCTTGGCACCGGTCGCACCGGTCGCACCGGTCGCACCGGCCTTACCGGTCGCGCCGGCCTTACCGGTCGCGCCGGCAGTGGTGCCCGCTGCACCCGAGGCGCCGGCCTTACCGGTCCCGCCCTGAGCTCCGGTCGCACCGGTAGCGCCCTTGGCACCCGTCGCACCCGCAGCACCGCTGGCGCCGGTCGCACCGGTCGCACCGGCCTTGCCGGAGCCGCCGACGCTACCGAAGATGCCTCCGGCACCGGCCTGGCCGGCCTGGCCGCCCTGGCCGCCTGCGCCGCCTGCACTGCCGCCGGGGCCACCTGCGCCGCCTGCGCCGCCTTCACCGCCGACGCCGCCGAGGCCACCGGCACCCGCAGCACCGCCGTCACCGCCGGGGCCGGGATCGCCGCCTTCACCGCCGGCGCCACCGACGCCCGCCGCTCCGCCGGGTCCACCGGGCCCGCCGGTGCCACCGGCACCGCCCTCACCCGCGGCGCCGCCTGCGCCGCCGGTTCCGCCGGTTCCGCCGGTGCCGCCCGTGCCACCCTGGCCGCCCTGGCCGCCGGCACCGGTCGCGCCATTGCCGAGACCGCCGGTGCCACCGGTTCCGCCGGTTCCGCCGGTTCCGCCGACGCCGCCCGTGCCGCCGTTGCCGCCCTGGCCGCCGACGCCGCCCGTGCCGCCCGTGCCGCCGGTGCCACCCGTGCCACCGGTTCCGCCGGTGCCACCCGTGCCGCCCGTGCCACCCGTGCCACCGGTTCCGCCGGTGCCACCGACGCCGCCCGTGCCACCGGTGCCACCGTTACCGCCGGTTCCGCCGGTTCCGCCCGTGCCGCCGGTTCCACCGGTACCGCCCGTGCCGCCGGTGCCGCCCGTGCCGCCGGTGCCGCCCTTGCCGCCGTTACCGGCGTTGCCGCCCTTACCGAACAGGCCGCCGCTGCCGCCGTTACCACCGTTACCGCCGAGGCCGCCGACGTTGCCGGTGCCGCCCTGGCTGGTCGAGTCGGCGCCCTTGCCGCCGGTGCCGCCGGCGCCGCCCTGACCGCCCTGGCCGCCGGCAACGCCGGTGAGACCCTTGAGGCCAGTCAGACCCTTGTTGCCGGTCGCGCCGGTACCGCCGTCGCCGCCCTGGCCACCGATGCCGCCGGGCGTGCCGGTTCCGCCCGTGCCGCCGGCCGCACCGGTGCCACCGACTCCGCCGGCTTTACCGGCTTCACCGGCACCGCCGATACCGCCGATACCGCCCGTTCCACCGGTACCGCCGGTGCCACCGGTGCCGCCGCTTGTCCCCGGGGCGCCCACGGTGCCCACGGTGCCGGTCGCACCGGCCGCGCCATCGGCACCGGTGCTACCGGCGGTGCCCGGACCGCCTTGGCTGCCAGCCGATCCGATCCCGCCGACTGCTCCCGCGGCGCCCGGGGTTCCGGCCGCGCCCGCCTCGCCGATCGGCGGCAGGCCGGGCAGGCCGGTCTGACCACCGGTGGCGCCGCCGTTCGAGCCGACGACATCACTGGTCACGCCGACCGCGCCGGCCGCACCCTGGGCCCCGATCGTGCCGATCGTGCCGATGGTGCCGATGACGCCGTCGCCGCCGTTACCACCGTTGCCACCACGGCCGAACAGGGCGAATGCACCGGCGTTGCCACCGTTACCGCCGGCGGCACCCGCACCGCCGTTGCCACCGTTGCCGCCATTGCCGCTCAGCGCGCCACCGGCACCGCCGTTACCGCCCGCGACACCTGCGATGGTGCTGTTCCAGCCGTTACCGCCGTTGCCGAAGAGGATGCCGCCGGCCTGGCCGTTCGGGTTCTCGGCGGTGCCGTCGGCGCCGTTGCAGATCAGGCCGCAAGCGCGGCTGTAGTCGACCGCGTTGGCCAGTGCATTGGTGGTCGGGTTGGCCCCGCCACCGAGGTTGAGCAGGTACCAGGGATCGGCCGAGTCCGTCGACGTCAATTGAATGGCGGCGGTCACGGGACCAGCGCCCCCTGGAGGCGCCAGGAACATCATTCCGGCAGCCAACATGCCCGCACCGGCGAGGCCGGTGGTGATTACAGGGCGGACCACACTCTTGGTACCGCCAGACTTTTGCTTACGTCGATTGGACAAGGCGAACAACCCCCTACTGAGAAACCCGATCGGTGCCTGCAGGAGCGCAGACGCTGGGAAATTAGCACCGGGAAATGCCTGCTAGAAGCTTTTCCGCCGCCCCGATCCCAGAGAGGTTGCGCATGCAAAAAGATTGCCCCCTCGACTTTGTGCATATGCAAATATTTTCCTCTTCGTAAGTTTGCTAGATCGCCTCTGCATCCGTAGAGAACGAGCAGGTCACAAGCTATGGACAACCGAGGGGCGGCGTGCATTGTCAGGACATCCGCCATCTACAGCGGCCCGTGTTTGACAGAGTGTCAAGAGGCACCCGGAGAGCAAATTCGTTTGGCGTTGCGAACCGGCGCTGAGCCACCCTTCTCGCACACGTTCCTTCGGATGCCCGACCGTGACCCCGGACGCGCCTCGTTTCTGCCGAAATCCCCCGTGCGACAACGCTGTCCATAATCCGAAACGTCGTCAGCCGTTCGGATGACGACAGCGAACAGCAAATGTGGGAATACTTCGTGCAAGGTTGCCTGCCGGCTGTGAGTCACCCTGGATAATCCGCGTAACGAACCCCGGTGATGCAAGATTCGGCGCGCTCTCGGCGCAGCACGATAGATTCGTCGCGCACCGCCACCGTTCTGCATCACCGCATGAAGGCGAATCCCACAATGAGCACCACACCATGAGCACTGCGTTCCGCGATCTCTTGTCACCCGAACGGCTGACGGACGTCGTCGACATCGGGGCGAACCCGATCGACGGTCAGCCCCCGTACCTGCCGATGTTGACCGCCGGACTGTGCCGGGTGACCGGATTCGAACCCCAGCCGGAGGCGCTGCGAGTCCTCCAGGACAAGAAGGGTCCCTACGAGCGCTATCTGCCGCACGCGGTCGGCGACGGAAAGCAACACACGCTCAACATCTGCCGAGGCTCAGGGATGACCAGCCTGTTCGAACCGGACCCGGACACCCTGGCGCTCTTCGATGTGCTCCAGCCATACGCCGAGGTGCTCGACCGGGTGCCCCTGGACACCCGTCGTCTCGACGACATCGACGAGATCGAGCACCTGGACTACCTGAAGATCGACATCCAGGGCGGCGAGCTCGCGGTGTTCAGCAACGGCAGCGGCAAGCTCGCCGACGCCGTCGCCCTCCAGACCGAGGTCTCCTTCGTGTCGCTGTACAAAGATCAGCCGACGCTCGGGGACATCGACGTCGAGCTGCGCCGCCAGGGCTTCATTCCGCACTGCTTCGCCGCCGTCAAGCAGTGGCCCATCGCGCCGTACGTTGTCAACGACAATCCCCGGTGGGCGCTCAACCAGCTCCTGGAGGCCGACATCGTCTACGTGCGCGACTTCTCCCGGCCGGACTCGATGAGCGACGAGCAGCTCAAGCATCTCGCGCTCATCGCCCACCACTGCTACGGCTCGTTCGACCTGGCGACGCGGTGCGTGTTACTCCTCGAGCAGCGGGGCACCCTGGAAGCCGGTGCCCGGCAGCGGTATTCGGAGATCCAGGCCGGCTGACTCAGCGGCCGAGGTGTTCGCGCAGGAACGCGATGTCGTCCTTGCGCCCCTCGTCGGACGTCTCGCAGATGACGGGTGCGCCGGCAGCCTCGACCACCGCGACCAGCAGTTGCGGATCGATCTGTCCGGTACCGAAGTTGGCATGCCGGTCCGCACCCGAGCCTGCCGCATCCCGGGAGTCGTTGCAGTGCACCAGGTCTAAACGCCCGGTGATGCCCTTGATCCGTTCGACGGCGTCGATCAGCGCCTCGCCCGCGGCCCAGGCATGGCAGGTGTCCAGGCAGAAGCCGATGCCGGTGTCGCCGATGTGGTCCCACAGCCGGGCGATCGTGTCGAAATGCCGGGCCATGGCGTGGTCCCCGCCCGCGGTGTTCTCCAGGTACACCGGGACGTCGGTGTTCAAGCTGGCGAGCGCTTTCACCCAGCGCTCGAAGCCGGCGTCCATGTCGTTGTCGTCGGCGTGGCCGCCGTGCACGATCACCGCGGTGGCGCCGATCGCCGACGCGGCGTCGCAGGTGTCCTGCAGGATCTTGCGGGACGGGATGCGCACCCGGTTGTTGGCCGACGCGACGTTGATCAGATACGGCGCGTGCACGTAGATCGGCAGCGGTGAGGCTTTGAGCACCTCCGCGTCGTCGCGCGGCGGTGGCTTCTTCCAGCTCTGCGGGTTGCCGAGGAAGAACTGCACCACGTCGGCGCCGTCGGCCTCGGCCGCGGCCAGGGGATCGTCGCCGTGGACATGCGAACCAATGAGCACGGCGTCGAGTCTAGCGAGAGCCTAACTCTGAGTAGTCAGCACGAACACCAGATACGCGACGTAGGCCGCGACCATCAGGCCGCCCTCGCCCCTGCTCACCCGCCGGCCCGACAGGAAGATCGGGATACACATCAACGCGACGACCACCATCACCGGGATGTCGACCCGGACCAGGCTGTCGGGTAGTGCGAGACCGTTCGCCGGAACCAGGCACGTGACGCCGAGGATCAGCAGGATGTTGTAGATGCTGCTGCCGATCAGGTTCCCGATCGCGATGTCGCGGTCTCCACGCAACGTGGTCATCACGGTGGTGACCAGCTCGGGCGCCGAGGTACCGATTGCCACGACGGTCAAACCGATCAGCGCGTCGGACACACCGAACTGACGCGCCATCCCGACCGCGCCGTCGACCAGCCAGTCCGCGCCGATGACGACGATGATGATGCCGCCGATCGTCATCGCGACATGTGTCACCGTCCGCCGCTTGCCGTGTGTCGTCGCCGAGGCCGGCTCCGGGGCGAATTCGGACGCGAACTCGGCCGCGATCGCCAGGCTTTCGCGTCGGGCCGACCACATCACCGCCGCGGTATACCCGACGGCCGCGGCGACCAGGACAGCACCGTCGAGCCGAGAGAGATGTCCGTCGGCGGCCAGCGCCCAGAACAGCAGGGCGGCAACGGCCATCATCGGCAGCTCGAACCGGATCGTCCGCATCTCCAGCGCCAGCGGCACCAGTAGCGCGCTCAGACCCAGAATCAGCAGGATGTTGACGACATTGGTTCCGGCGATGTTGCCGACCGCGAGCGCACCGCTGCCGTCAGCCGCCGAGACGACGCCGACGGCGAGCTCGGGCGCGCTGGTCCCGATCGAGACCACGGTCAGTCCGATGACGATCGGGCTGATCCCCAGCCGGGCAGCCACGGCCGCACCACCTCTGACCATGACCTCCGCACCGACGATCAGGACCAACAGACCGACCGCAAACCACAGCGCGTTCATCAGCATCCCGGGCAGATTATCGGCTCGCAGACGTGGCGGCCGGGCGGCCCCGGAACGGGGAAACCCCCGCCCTCCTCAGAGGAGCGGGGGTTCCCGTGCGACGTGACTCTGACGACCTACCGGTAGTCGGAGTAGCCGTAATCGTCCAGCGGCACCGCAGCGCCGGTGGCCTGGCCGAAGTCCGGGCTGTAGTACTGATCCTCGTAGGACGGGATCGTGTACGCCGCAGCGCGGGCCTCTTCGGTCGGCTGAACCTGGATGTTGCGGTACCGGTTGATGCCGGTACCGGCCGGGATCAGCTTGCCGATGATCACGTTCTCCTTCAGACCCTGCAGCTTGTCGCTGCGGCAGTTGATCGCCGCATCGGTCAGCACGCGGGTGGTCTCCTGGAACGACGCCGCCGACAGCCACGAATCTGTGGCCAGCGACGCCTTCGTGATACCCATCAGCACCGGACGGCCGGCCGCGGGCTCGCCGCCCTCGGCCACGACGCGACGGTTCTCGGTCTCGAACTCGCCGCGCTCGGTCAGCGAGCCGGGCAGGAACTCCGTCGCACCCGAATCGATGATCGTGACCCGACGCAGCATCTGCCGGACGATGACCTCGATGTGCTTGTCGTGGATCGACACACCCTGGGCGCGGTAGACCTCCTGGACCTCCTTGACGAGGTGGATCTGCACCTCGCGGGGACCCTGGATGCGCAGCACCTCATGCGGGTCGGCCGAGCCTTCCAGCAGCTGCTGTCCGACCTCGACGTGGTCGCCGTCGGTCAGCAGACGCTCGGAGCCGTCCTCGTGCTTGAACACCTTCAGGCGCTGACGACGCGAGAGCTTGTCGTACACGACCTCTTCGCCCCCGTCGTCGGGAACGATGGTGATCTTGTAGAACTTGTCGCTCTCCTCCAGCCGGACCCGGCCGGACACATCGGCGATCGGGGCACGGTTACGCGGAACGCGCGCCTCGAACAGCTCCTGCACACGGGGCAGACCACCGACGATGTCGGCGCCGCCGGTGACACCACCCTGGTGGAAGGTACGCATGGTCAGCTGCGTGCCGGGCTCACCGATGGACTGGGCGGCGACGATGCCGACGGCCTCGCCGATGTCGACCAGCTTGCCGGTGGCCATCGAACGGCCGTAGCACATCGCGCACACGCCGGTACCGGTGCCGCAGGTCAGCACGGAGCGGACCTTGACCTCGGTGATGCCCGCGGCCAACAGCGCATCGATGGCCGGGTCACCGAGGTCATGCCCACGCTCGACGACGACATTGCCGTCGGCGTCGACCGCATCGGTGGCCAGCGTCCGCGCGTACGCGGAGGTCTCGATGTGCTGATCGCGCACCAGCTGGTCACCCTGCAGTTCGGCCAGCGTGACGGTGATGCCACGCTCGGTCTCGCAGTCGGTCTCGCGGACGATGACGTCCTGCGACACGTCGACCAGACGACGGGTCAGGTAGCCCGAGTCGGCGGTACGAAGCGCCGTGTCGGCCAGACCCTTACGCGCACCGTGGGTGTTGATGAAGTACTCCAGCACCGTCAGGCCCTCGCGGAACGAGGACTTGATGGGACGCGGGATGAACTCACCCTTCGGGTTGGTCACCAGACCCTTCATGCCCGCGAGCGTGCGGGTCTGGGTGAAGTTACCCGTGGCGCCGGACTTCACGATCGTGATGATCGGGTTGTCGGCCGGGTAGTGAGCCTCCAGCGCCTTACCGACCTCTTCGGTCGCGTCCTGCCAGATCTTCACCAACGCTTCGTTGCGCTCGTCCTTGTTGAGCTTGCCGCGCTGGTACTGCTTCTCGATGCCGTCGGCTTCGGTCTCGTAGCGCTCGAGGATCTCCTGCTTCTGCGGGGGAACCAGCACGTCGGCCATCGACACGGTGACACCCGAACGGGTGGCCCAGTAGAAGCCGGCATCCTTGAGCTTGTCGACGGTCTGCGCGACGACGATCATCGGGTAGCGCTCGGCCAGATCGTTGATGATCCGGGCCTGCACCTTCTTGTGCATCTGCTCGTTGACGAACGGATAGCCCTTGGGCAGCAGTTCGTTGAACAGCACCCGACCCAGCGTGGTCTCGGCGGTCCAGGCGTCGCCCGGGTTCCAGCCGTTCTCGAACAGCTGCGCCTCGATGTCGGCCGGCGGACGCTGGTTGGTCAGCCGCACCTTGATCTTGGCCCGCACGCTCAGCGCGCCACGGTCCATCGCCATGATGGCCTCGGCCGGGCTGCTGTACACACCCGTCTCCGCCTGATCCTTGCCGGCGGGGGCGAATTCGCCCTTGTCGCCGTCGATCTCGGTGGTCAGGTAGTACAGGCCGGTGACCATGTCCAGACGCGGCATGGCCAGCGGGCGGCCCGACGCCGGCGACAGGATGTTGTTCGAGGACAGCATCAGGATGCGGGCCTCGGCCTGCGCCTCCGCGGACAGCGGAAGGTGCACGGCCATCTGGTCGCCGTCGAAGTCGGCGTTGAACGCCTCACACACCAGCGGGTGCAGCTGGATTGCCTTGCCCTCCACCAGCTGCGGCTCGAAGGCCTGGATGCCCAGGCGGTGCAGCGTAGGTGCGCGGTTCAGCAGCACCGGGTGCTCGGCGATGACCTCTTCGAGAACATCCCACACCTGGGGGCGCTGACGTTCCACCATGCGCTTGGCGCTCTTGATGTTCTGCGCGTGGTTCAGGTCGACCAGACGCTTCATCACGAACGGCTTGAACAGCTCGAGAGCCATCAGCTTCGGCAGACCGCACTGGTGCAGCTTCAGCTGCGGGCCGACGACGATGACCGAGCGGCCCGAGTAGTCGACGCGCTTGCCGAGCAGGTTCTGACGGAACCGGCCCTGCTTGCCCTTGAGTAGATCCGACAGCGACTTGAGCGGACGGTTGCCCGGCCCCGTGACCGGACGGCCGCGGCGGCCGTTGTCGAACAGCGCGTCCACCGACTCCTGGAGCATGCGCTTCTCGTTGTTGACGATGATCTCGGGGGCGCCGAGGTCGATCAGTCGCTTGAGCCGGTTGTTGCGGTTGATGACGCGGCGGTACAGGTCGTTCAGATCGGAGGTCGCGAACCGGCCGCCGTCGAGCTGAACCATCGGGCGCAGCTCCGGCGGGATCACCGGAACGGCGTCGAGGACCATGCCCATCGGCGAGTTCCGGTTCGTCTGGAACGCCGCGACGACCTTGAGTCGCTTGAGCGCACGCAGCTTCTTCTGGCCCTTGCCGTTCTTGATGGTGTCGCGCAGCGAGTCTGCCTCGGCGTCGATGTCGAAGGTCTCGATGAGCTTCTTGATCGACTCGGCACCCATGGCGCCCTCGAAGTACTCGCCGTAGCGGTCCTGCAGCTCGCGGTAGAGCATCTCGTCGACGATCAGCTGCTTGGGAGCGAGCTTGGTGAACGTCGTCCAGATCTCGTCGAGCCGGTCCAGCTCACGCTGGGCCCGGTCGCGCAGCTGCCGCATCTCGCGCTCGCCGCCGTCGCGGACCTTGCGCTTGACGTCGCTCTTGGCGCCCTCGTCCTCGAGCTCCTTCATGTCGGCTTCGAGCTTCTGGGCCCGGGCCTCCAGGTCGGCGTCGCGCTGATCCTCGATCGCCTTGCGCTCGACGGCCATCTCGGCCTCCAGCGTGGAGAGCTCGTTGTGGCGCATCTCGTCGTCGACGGAGGTGATCACGTAGGCCGCGAAGTAGATGATCTTCTCGAGATCCTTCGGCGCCAGGTCGAGCAGGTAGCCCAACCGGGACGGCACGCCCTTGAAGTACCAGATGTGCGTGACGGGTGCGGCCAGTTCGATGTGGCCCATCCGCTCACGACGCACCTTGGCGCGGGTCACCTCGACGCCGCAGCGCTCACAGATGATGCCCTTGAACCGGACGCGCTTGTACTTACCGCAGTAGCACTCCCAGTCGCGAGTCGGTCCGAAGATCTTCTCGCAGAACAGGCCGTCCTTCTCGGGCTTGAGCGTGCGGTAGTTGATGGTCTCCGGCTTCTTGACCTCGCCGTAGGACCAGTTGCGGATGTCGTCCGCGGTCGCGAGACCGATGCGGAGTTCATCGAAGAAGTTGACGTCGAGCACGTAACTCCCTTTCCCCTTGCGGGTGTTGAAACTTGACTATCAGGCCAGGTCTTCGACAGATGCGGATTCGTTGCGGGACAGGTTGATTCCGAGGTTGGCAGCGGCACGCTCCAGGTCCTCGTCGTCACCGTCACGCATCTCGATCGCCGCACCGTCCGAAGACAGGACCTCGACGTTGAGGCACAGCGACTGCAGCTCCTTGAGAAGCACCTTGAACGACTCCGGGATGCCCGGCTCGGGGATGTTCTCGCCCTTGACGATGGCCTCGTAGACCTTCACGCGGCCGACCGTGTCGTCGGACTTGATGGTGAGCAGCTCCTGCAGCGTGTACGCCGCGCCGTAGGCCTGCATGGCCCAGCACTCCATCTCGCCGAATCGCTGACCACCGAACTGCGCCTTACCACCGAGCGGCTGCTGGGTGATCATCGAGTACGGACCGGTCGAGCGGGCGTGGATCTTGTCGTCGACCAGGTGGTGCAGCTTCAGGATGTACATGTAGCCGACCGTCACCGGGTACGGGAACGGTTCACCACTGCGGCCGTCGAACAACGTCGCCTTGCCGTCGGCGTTGACCATGACCTCACCGTCGCGGTTCGGCAGGGTCGAGCCGAGCAGGCCGGCGAGTTCGCCTTCCTGCGCACCGTCGAACACCGGGGTCGCGACCGTGCTGTTCGACGGAGCCGCGTACAGCTCCTCGGGCAGCTTGGACGCCCAGTCCGGTACACCGGCGGCGACGTCGATGTTCCAGCCCGCCTTGGCCACCCACCCGAGGTGGGTCTCCAGGATCTGGCCGATGTTCATACGACGCGGCACACCGTGGGTGTTCAGGATGATGTCCACCGGGGTGCCGTCCGGCAGGAACGGCATGTCCTCGACGGGCAGGATCTTGCCGATGACGCCCTTGTTGCCGTGACGTCCGGCGAGCTTGTCGCCGTCGGAGATCTTGCGCTTCTGGGCCACGTAGACGCGGACCAGCTCGTTGACACCGGCAGGCAGCTCGTCGTCGTCCTCGCGGGAGAACACGCGGATGCCGATGACCTTGCCGGACTCACCGTGAGGCACCTTCAGCGACGTGTCGCGGACCTCGCGGGCCTTCTCACCGAAGATGGCGCGCAGCAGGCGCTCCTCGGGGGTCAGCTCGGTCTCGCCCTTCGGGGTGACCTTGCCGACCAGGATGTCGCCGTCGCGGACCTCGGCGCCGATGCGGATGATGCCGCGCTCGTCGAGATCGGCGAGCACCTCGTCGGAGACGTTCGGGATGTCCCGGGTGATCTCCTCGGCGCCCAGCTTGGTGTCACGGGCATCGATCTCGTGCTCTTCGATGTGGATCGAGGTGAGCACGTCCTCTTCGACCAGACGGTTCGAGAGGATGATCGCGTCCTCGTAGTTGTGGCCTTCCCACGGCATGATCGCCACGAGGAGGTTCTTGCCGAGCGCCATCTCACCGTTCTCGGTGCACGGGCCGTCGGCGAGGACCTGGCCCGACTCGACACGCTGGCCGGCGTCCACGATCGGACGCTGGTTGGCGCAGGTGCCGTGGTTGGAGCGGGCGAACTTGCGCATCCGGTAGGTGTGCCGGGTGCCGTCGTCGGCCATCACGGTGATGTAGTCGGCCGAGACTTCTTCGACCACACCGGCCTTCTCGGTGACGACCACGTCGCCGGCGTCGATCGCGGCGCGCAGCTCCATACCGGTGCCCACGAGCGGGGCCTCGCTACGGACCAGCGGGACCGCCTGACGCTGCATGTTCGCACCCATCAGGGCGCGGTTAGCGTCGTCGTGCTCGAGGAACGGGATCATCGCCGTCGCGACCGACACCATCTGGCGCGGCGAGACGTCCATGTAGTCGACCTCGGAGGCCGAGACGAACTCGACCTCGCCGCCCTTACGGCGGACCAGGATCTTCGCCTCGGTGAACCGGTTGTCGGCGTCGATCGGCGAGTTGGCCTGCGCCACGACGTGGCGGTCCTCCTCGTCGGCGGTCAGGTACTCGATCTCATCCGTGACGACCCCGTCGACCACCTTCCGATACGGCGTCTCGATGAAGCCGAACGGGTTGACCCGGGCATACACCGACAGCGAGCCGATCAGGCCGATGTTCGGACCCTCAGGGGTCTCGATCGGGCACATCCGGCCGTAGTGGCTGGAGTGCACGTCGCGGACCTCGAGGCCGGCGCGCTCACGGGACAGACCGCCGGGACCCAGCGCCGACAGACGGCGCTTGTGGGTCAGACCCGACAGCGGGTTGTTCTGGTCCATGAACTGCGACAGCTGGCTGGTGCCGAAGAACTCCTTGATCGCCGCCACGACGGGACGGATGTTGATCAGGGTCTGCGGCGTGATCGCCTCGACGTCCTGGGTGGTCATGCGCTCACGCACGACGCGCTCCATGCGGGACAGGCCGACCCGGATCTGGTTCTGGATCAGCTCGCCGACGGTACGCAGGCGGCGGTTGCCGAAGTGGTCGATGTCGTCGACCTCGACGGGAACCTCGACCCCACCGGGGGCGGTCATGACCGTGTCGCCCTGGTGCAGACGCACCAGGTACTCGATTGTCGCGACGACGTCCTCTTCGGTCAGCGTCGAGCTGGTGATCGGCTGACCGGCGTTGAGGCCGAGCTTCTTGTTGACCTTGTAGCGGCCGACGCGGGCCAGGTCGTAGCGCTTCTCCTTGAAGAACAGGTTCTCCAGCAGGGTCTGCGCGGACTCCTTGGTCGGCGGCTCGCCCGGGCGCAGCTTGCGGTAGATGTCCAGCAGCGCCTCGTCGGTGCCTGCGGTGTTGTCCTTCTCCAGCGTGCTCATCATGATCTCGGAGAAGCCGAAGCGCTCCGTGATCTGCTCGTTGGTCCAGCCGAGCGCCTTGAGCAGCACGGTGACGGGCTGACGGCGCTTGCGGTCGATCCGGACGCCGACGGTGTCGCGCTTGTCGACGTCGAACTCCAGCCATGCACCGCGGCCGGGGATCACCTTGACGCTGTGCAGCGTCTTCTCGGTGGACTTGTCGATGGTCTCGTCGAAGTACACACCGGGCGAACGGACGAGCTGCGACACGACGACGCGCTCGGTGCCGTTGATGATGAAGGTGCCCTTTTCGGTCATCATCGGGAAGTCGCCCATGAAGACCGTCTGGCTCTTGATCTCGCCGGTGTTGTTGTTGATGAACTCGGCCGTGACGAACAGCGGAGCCGCGTACGTCATGTCCTTGTCTTTGCACTCGTCGACGGGCGCCTTGACCTCGTCGAAGCGCGGATCGGAGAACGACAGCGACATCGAGCCGGAGAAGTCCTCGATCGGCGACAGCTCTTCGAGGACCTCCTGCAGACCGCCCTTGGGGTCAACGTCCCCGCGGTCGACCGCGCGCTGGAACCAATCCTCGGAACCGATCAGCCATTCGAACGACTCGGTCTGAACGTCGAGAAGCCCCGGAACCTCAAGAGGCTCACGGAGCTTGGCGAAGGAAATTCGATTTGGTGCTCCGGGAACGGAGTTGTTAGTGGTTGACTCGATCTGGCGGGACCCTGCCAAGATGCATCCTTCCAGCACCTCACGCGACTCTGCCGGAAGCCATTCGGGATCCGCGTCGTCGCTTATCTGCGTCGGTTCGGCTGGCTTTGGCCAGCCACCCGGACGCACGGCACGCGACTAGATCGCTGAGCAGGGCTCAGACAGAACCAGGCGGTTGATGCGGATGAGGATGGGCAGGGCGCAGCCAGCGCAACGTCCAACGATAGCGCAAGACGGCGCATTCCTCAACCTTGGAGGCAGCGTTGTGAACCAGGGAACCGTGGGCGCTGGCTGGCGTCCGCTCTCATCACTGTCACCCGGGTACACATTGCTGGCCAATAGATTGGCCCGCTTTCGCCCTTCCGTCAAGAGATAGGAGCGTGTCTCGCGCAGAAAGTGCCGACTTTTCTGTGACCGAATCGACGGTTTGACCGGCGCAGGTGGCGAAGTCGATATCGAACAGGATCTTGGCCCCGAGGGTGAACACCCAGTCGATCAGCGTCGGACGGGTGGCAGGCACCGGCAGCACATGGGCGGTGGCGGTCCCTTTGCTGGTCTCGATCTGCAGCGTCTCAGCCGGCTGGCCGTAGAACCCGGAGGCGGCCGTGCCGGTGAACATGTCGTCGAGCCAGCCGGCGCTGATCATCTCGGCGGCCCGGGCGTTCGCAGGCTTCGGCCACCCGGTGACGAGGTTCATCGCCGCCTGCACCAGCGGGTTGCCGCCGGTCATGGCGTCGCCGTGGGAGCTGTCGGCCAGCATCACACCGTTGAAGCCGCCCGGTCGCCAGGTCTGCAGGGCGGTGTTCGTCGTCCCGGACAGATTCCAGTAGTAGGCCCGCGCGGCGAGGTTGTAGATCGGGAAGTCCGGCGGCAGCTTGGCCAGCGCGCCGGGGGTGACGGCGCCGAAGCCGACACCGTCGAGCATCACCACGCCGGCGAGGCGGTCGAAGGAGCCGAAACCCCGGCGGTGACCATCCCGGCACCCACCCACACCGACCACCGGTCGTGCCTCGCAGACGCTTTCGCCGACGCCCGGATTCGGCCCTGAAGACGACTGTGGGGCCTATGTACGCGGATCGGGTGAATCACGTACACAAGCCCCACAGCCGAAGTCGAGCTAACTCAGCGCTCCTCGCTGACCGGGATGCGACCGGTCGGCGCCTCGTCGTCGTGGCGCACCGAGCGGTTGTTGGTCCCATCGAGGTCGGCGCGGATCGCTTCCTGCGCGGCAGGCGGCAGCGTGTGCATGATCTCGCGCACGCGGGCCTGGCGGCGGGCGACGGCCTTGCGCTCGGGCATCCCGGGCGTGGCCGCGACCTGCGGCGGTACGCCCTCGATCTCCTCGGTGCCGCCGTCGTGGTGACCGGCGTCGACCATGGCCTGTTCCTCGGCCATCGTCGACTCGTCCTTCTCCTCGGACATACCGATCGGGCCGATACGGCGGCCGTTGAGGAACTGCTTGACGACCGGCTCGTCAGAGGTCAGCAGCACCTCACGGGGGCCGAACATGACCAGGTGCTTGCGGAACAGCATGCCCATGTTGTCGGGCACGGTGCGGGCGATGTTGATGTTGTGCGTGACGATCAGGATCGTGCAGTCGATCTGCGCGTTGATGTCGATCAGCAGCTGCGACAGGTAGGCGGTGCGGACCGGGTCGAGACCGGAGTCGGGCTCGTCGCAGAGGATGATCTGCGGATCGAGCACCAGCGAGCGGGCCAGACCCGCGCGCTTGCGCATACCGCCGGAGATCTCGCCCGGGAACTTCGTCTCGTCGCCGCCCAGACCGACCAGGTCGAGCTTCTCCATGACGATCTTGCGGATCTCGGATTCCTTCTTCTTCGTGTGTTCACGAAGCGGGAACGCCGTGTTGTCGTAGAGGTTCATCGAGCCGAACAGCGCGCCGTCCTGGAACATGACGCCGAACAGCGTGCGGATCTCGTAGAGCTCCTTGGCAGAGCACTCGATGATGTTGGTGCCGTCGACGATGATCTTGCCGCGCTCGGGGCGCAGCAGACCGATCAGCGACTTCAGGAACACGGACTTGCCGGTACCGGACGGCCCCAGCAGAACGCTCACCTCACCTGCAGGAAGGTCGAAGGTGACGTCCTCCCAGATTCGCTGGGACCCGAAGGACTTCGTCAGTCCCTCAACCTGAATACCGATGCCCACGCGATTCCTCCCGCTGGTGCCGAACAGTCATCACCACACGCATCCCGCCTGTGGCTTGAGTCACTGTAACCTACTCGCCTTCGGCGCCACACTCGGTCGCCGGAAACGACTGTGGGGCCGGTCTGTTTGCCAGACCAGCCCCACAGCTGACGTGCCGGTTGATACCGGCGTCGATACGTCTTACTTGACGGTCACCGTAGCGCCGGCGGCCTCGAGCTTGGCCTTGGCGTCGTCGGCGGCTTCCTTGTTGACCTTCTCCAGCAGCGGCTTGGGGGCGCTGTCGACGAGGTCCTTGGCTTCCTTGAGGCCCAGGCCGGAGACGATCTCGCGGACGACCTTGATGACGCCGATCTTCTTGTCGCCGGCACCTTCGAGGATGACGTCGAACTCCGACTGCTCCTCGGCGGCCTCGGCGGCGCCACCACCGGCGGCGGGGCCGGCAGCGGCCACGGCGACCGGGGCGGCCGCGGTGACGTCGAAGGTCTCCTCGAACTGCTTCACGAACTCAGAGAGCTCGAGCAGGGTCATTTCCTTGAACGCGTCGAGCAGTTCGTCGGTGGACAACTTGGCCATGGTGATTCCTTATCTGTTTTCGGGTTGGTGGTCTGGTTACGCGGCGTCGGAGTTTTCCGAAGCCTTCTTCTCCTGCAGAGCTGCGGCCAGGCGGGCGACCTGGGACGCGGGCGCAACGAACAGCGCCGCGGCCTGGGACTGCTTCGCCTTGAGTGCGCCGGCCAGCTTGGACAGCAGCACCTCGCGCGATTCGAGATCGGCGATCTTGTCGACCTCGGACACGGACAGCGCCTTGCCGTCCATGTAGCCGCCCTTGACGACGAGCGCCTTGTTCTCCTTGGCGAACTTCTTCAGCGCCTTGGCGGCGTCGACCGGCTCACCCTCGATGAACGCGATGGCGGTCGGGCCGGTGAAGAGCTCGTCGAGCCCCTCGATGCCCGCTTCCGCCGCGGCACGCTTCACCAGGGTGTTCTTGGCGACGGTGTAGGTCGTGGACGAACCCAGCGACCTGCGCAGCTCGGCAAGATGGGACACCGTCAGGCCGCGGTACTCGGTGACGACGGTGGCCGTCGCCTCCTTGAACTTCTCGGCGATGTCGGCGACCGCGGTGGCCTTGTCAGCCTTGGCCATGCTTGCCTCCTCGTGATGGTTGGATGCCCACCAACCGACGCTCGCGAGGGGCCGGAAAACACGAACGCCCCGACGCAGACAGGTCGGGGCGTACAAACAGCACATGAATGTGCCGGCCTCGTCCTCCTGCGTGGGCCGCCGGGATCTGATGAGCCGCTTGCGCGAAGAACAACAGATGTATCCGGACCTTCAACCGATTCGCTTACGCAAATAGGTGACCGACGGTCTTCGGTGGAACCGGGCAAGAATAGCCTGTCGCACCCCGGTCAGCCAAAACGCGGCATCACCAGTGCCGCCGCACCGACCAGCCCGGCGTCGCCGCCGAGCTCGGCGGGGACCACCCGCAGCCCGGCCAGGAAGTCGAGGCCGGCGTATGTCGCCAGCGCCGCGCGCAGCGGATCGAACAGCAGGGCGCCGGATTTGGCGACGCCGCCCCCGATCACGACGAGGTCGAGGTCGCAGACCGCCGCGACCGACGCGATCATCCGCGCGATCGCATCGGCACCGTGGCCGAACGCCCGCAGCGCGACCTCGTCGCCGCGGCCGGCGGCCTCGGCGAGTTCCCGGGCGTCGGCCCCGCGCCATCCGTGCGCGCGCGCCCACGCCGCGATGTGCGGTCCCGACGCGACGGTCTCCACGCATCCGCGGCCGCCGCAGGTGCACGGGGCACCGGCGGGTTCGACGACGACGTGGCCGACGTGGCCGGCGTTGCCGGTCCTGCCGTGAAACGGTGCGCCGTCGAGGATCAGCCCGCCCCCGATCCCGGTCGACACGACGATCCCGAGCAGGAACGGCGCCCCTCGGCCCGCGCCGCGCCACCACTCCCCCAACGCCATGCACAGCCCGTCGCCGCCGAGGCGCACCGGCAGTCCGGTGGCGGCCGCGACCCGTTCGACGATCGGGAAGCGCTGCCAGCCGGTGATGTTGATCGGGCTGACGGTGCCCGCGGGGACGTCGACCGGCCCGGCCGACCCGATCCCGACCGCGGCGACCGGCGCGCCGGCCGTCGCCAGGGTGTCCGCCAACAGCGCCGCGAGGGCATCCCACACCGCGTCGGCGTCGCCGGCCGGAGTCGGGGTCTGTGCGCGGTGGACCAGGGTGCCGCCGCCGTCGACGAGTCCCGCGGCGAGCTTGGTGCCGCCGATGTCGAGGGCCAGGGTCAGATCGGTCATGTCGGTGCCTGTGGGTTCAGTGCCTGTGGACGTTGTCGGGCTGCCTCGGATCCCCGGGATGCTCGTATCCCGGGGCGAGCGTGACGAGTTCGGCGCACCGCGCATCCAGCCAGCGCCGGTACGCCCGGCGGCGGGCCGCGGCCAGCAGGTGCGCGGCGGCGTCGGCGGGCCGCGCGAACCGGTTCGGGTTGCGGCGCCGATAGTCGGCGACGGCGTCGTCGGAGATCTCGACATGTGCGGTGACCTCCGCATAGACCGATCTACCGTGCGCGGTGGCCAGGGTGGCCGCGGCGACGCTGCCGAGTTCCAGCCGGGCGACGGTGTCGGGCAGCAGCTCGTCCTCGGCGGGCACGGCCGCGCCGCCGGGGGTTGCGGCCACCACGCGTTCGGCCACCAGTACCTGGGTCAGCCACCGGCGCAGCTGCCGGCCCTCGCTGGTGCCCGGCCGGGGGAGCGCGTGCCTGCGGTCACCGGCCCGGACCACCCGTTCCCGCGCGTCGACCTCGCCGACGGACACCACGTCCGCGCCGACCGTCGCCGCCCACCCGCTCATCGGACCGTCACCCGCACCGACGGCGAGTACAGCAGCTCCCCCGCGCCGGCGACCCGGACCAGTGCCCACCACCGCCCGGGTTCGGCGCCCACCGGCGGGGCCACCTCGAAGGTCAGCACGACGCTGCCGCGGGCGGGCGCGATGCCGCCGACGACGTTGGGGCGCAACCATTCCCAGGTGCCCCACGGCGAGATCAGGTGCGCCTCGACGGTCAGGTCCGTGTAGCTGCCGTTGCCGATCGCGACCCGCAGCAGCGCGCTGTCCCCCGCGGCGACCTCGATGTCGTGCGGCTCGGTGACCCACCGCAGCAGTGCGTCGTCGTGGGCGCCGACCGAGATCACCGCGACGTCCTCGACCGTCTGGTGCCACGCCGCCGGGATCGCCGCACCCGTGACGGCGAGCTCGGCGAGCACCGGGTACAGGCCGGGGGCCGTCTGCGCGGGGATCCGCACCTCGACCGTCGAGTCCAAGTGCTCGCCGGGCGGCAGCACGAACGGCAGCTCGTCGGTGTCCGGCTCCCACTCCGGCGGCACGATCAGCCGGACCCTGCCGTGCAGGGTGGTGTCGGTGGCATCGCTGGCGGCGGTGAGCCTCAGTGCGACGACGTCTCCGCCCGTGGCCTCGGCCCGCTGCGGATGCAGATGCGCCACCGCGGGCAGCCCGCCCAGCGGCGCGGGGCCGCGGTTGTACAGCCAGTAGCGGGCGTAGAGCGGCTGCACGGCCTCGGCGTCGGGCGCCAGCGACATCCCGTCGGCGTCCAGTACCTGCGGGAAGTTCAATTCTGTTCGCAGCGTAGTGATTTCGTAGCCGGCAAGCCTGGCGCTGCGGCTGTCGGCGGGCAGCGGTTCCTCGATCAGGTTCAGGTGCTGCGGCGCCGCGAGGTGCCGCAGCCCGGACTGCACCGACACGTCGGCGCCGCGGCCCAGGGTCTCGACGAGGCGCAGCGCGACACCGTCGGCGGGATCGGCCCGCCGCGCACTGCCTCGCGGTGTCGGGTTACCCAGCGATTTGAGCGCCGCGACCCGCACCGCCCGTTCGGGCTGTACCTCCAGCAGCGAACCCCACGGCGGCAGGCCGCCGCGACCGGGAGCGTGCCCGGCCACCGACGGCAGCAGCGGCTGGTTGAATTCCGCGCTGCGGGAGGGCATCTGGAGGTCTCGCCAGTCCCCGGCGCCGGATACCACCGCATAGTCGAAGGTGTGGGTCCAGTGCTGCAGCTGGAAGTTCGAGCCGTCCGGTGCGGTGCGCCGCGGCGGGTCGATCCAGGTACCGGACGGCCACCCCGTACACGAGCGCATCAGCGACGCGTTCAGTGTGCCGTCGGCCTCGACCGCGAAACCCGGGATGCCGCGGGTGATCAGCGCGACGGTGCGCGCGTCGAACGGACCGGCTGTGCCCTGGTCGACGTCCTGGCCGACATCCTGGTCGATGTAGATCTCGGCGTCGGCGAGACCGGCGATCAGCCCGGTGATCGGCTCCTCGCCGCTTCCGTCGGCGCCGACCAGCAGCACCGGTAGCGCCGCCGGGTCGCGCAGATCGGCACCGGGCACCCAGACCTCGTGCAGCGGCCGTGAGGCCGGGATCCAGGTCAGCGGGCCCGCCGCCGTCCCGGCGAGAACCGTTGCAGTGAACGCGTTGTCAGCGACACTGCCGATACTGATCCGAAGGTCGGGCAGGTTCGAGTCGACGGCCAGGTCGCCGTAGCGCGGTGCGTCGGCGGCGCTGCACGTCGCGGTGACCCCGGCACGGGCCAGCGCGGCGGCGAGCTCACGCACCGCGGGCTCGGCCCCGGTGGGCGAGATGACCTCGGCGACCGAGACCGCCCGCGCGGCGCCGCCGCGGAAGCGCACCCGCAGCGCGCTCGACAGCCCGAACCAGCCGTAGGCGGGGTTGTCGAGTGTGTACGGGTGCACCGCGGCATCGACGGAGTGCGAGCCCGGGTCCGCGCCGGGCTCGGTGAGCAGTGCGAAGCCCCGCCCGATCACGGCGTCACCGACCTCGCTGACCGGCATCGCTCCGGCGACCGGGCACGGCCAGCGCAACCGCACCAGTCGGTCGGCGCCGGTGAACTCGTCGACGACGGTCCGGCAGTCGAGCCGGTCGACGCCGTCCCAGAGGGTCAGGGTCTGGGTGTAGCGCAGCACGCCGGGGATCTCGCCGGTGACGACCAGCCGCTCACCGACCGCGCTGCGGTATCGGTCCACCGCGGTGGCCGGGTGCTGTGACGACGTCACCACCGGCCCCTTCGGGAGCAGGTGCCAGGGCCCTTCACCGGCGGTGGGATGCGCGGGGTACTCGTCGAACACGGCGAGTTCGTTGCCGACGCGGCCTTCGGCGATCAGCTCGCGGCCGTCGGCGAGCAGGGAGGCGACCCCGCCGCCGCGGTCGGGATCCACCGTGACCCGCAGGTGCGAGTTCGCGATCTCGTTGCCCGGTACCGCGTTCCACCGCGACGCCGGCTCGCCGGGCACCAGGCGGTAGGACTGCCAGCCCAGCGACGGGACGTCACGGGCCACCCAGGTCAGGCAGTGCCCGCCGTGTTCGGTCAGCGCCGGCACGGTGGCGCCGTGACAGTCCACGACCTGTCCGGTGAACGGCTCGTCGAGGCGCACGGTGACGATGTCGGAACGGTTGTGTGCCAGCGGGTTCCACACCACCACCGACGCGTCGACGCTGCCGGACAGCAGGGCCAGCGCGTTGTCGCGGGCGGTGGTACCGAGCTGCCAGGCGTCGCGCCAGCCGGTGAGCAGGTCGAGGTACACCTGGTCGGATTCCGATCCGGTGATGGCGTCGTGGTGGGCGCCGTAGGCCAGCTGCACCCAGGACTTGGCCAGCGCGGCCTCCGGGTAGGTGGCGCCGGTCAGCACCGAGGCGAACACCGCGAACGTCTCGGCTTCCAGCGTCGCGTTCTCCGCGGCGCGGTTGGCCTGCTTGGTGTCGATGTAGGAGACGTCCTTGCCCGTGTAGATCGGGTTCATGTCGCGGGTCTGCGGTGACGGTGCGGCGCCGCGGCCTTCGAGTTCGGCGCGCACCGCGGCGAAGAACTCGCGGGGCAGTGCGCAGACGAACCGGGGCCAGGTGTAGCGGCTGTTCCAGTCGCGGTGGATGTCGGTGACCCACTTGTTCGGCGGGGTGTAGTCGGTGCCGACCGGCAGCAGCACGTTGCGGGTGAGCGCGACCTTCTTGAGCGCGGTGAACAGCTCGTAGGTCGCGGCCTCGGCCTCCTGCAGGGTCGCCGCCGAGTCCATCCACCAGCCGGCCGCGTAGTGGGCGGGCATGTAATGGGTCAGCAGTCCGCGGCCCGACGGGGCCATCCAGTCGAACTCGCTGGCGAACTGCATGCGCGCGGGGTCGCCCTGATCGGCCATCGGACCCCACTGGTGGTGCGGCCCACGCGCCCACGAACTCGACGTCAGCCCCGCATCGGCCGCCATGCCCGGGAACTGCGGGTCGTGTCCGAACACGTCGAGTTGCCATGCGGTCGCCGGGTCGGCTCCGAGGACGTCGCGCTGGAATCCGATGCCGTGGACGAAGTTGCGGATCGCGGTCTCGGGGCTGGTCAGATTCGTGTTCGGTTCGTTGTACGTGCCGCCCATGATCTCGACGCGACCCTCGGCGATCATCCTGCGCAGGTCGGCCCGCTCCCACGGATGGGTGTCCCAGAACGGTTTGAGGTAGTCGACCTCGGCGAGCACGAATTTGTATTCCGGCTCCCGCCGGGCCATCTCCAGGTGCGCGCTGACCAGTTCGAAGCCGTTGGTCTGGCGGCATTGCCCCGGCGGATCCTCGGTCCACAGGCTGGTGTACGCCCCCTGGGTGTTCCACCACACCGGGTCGTAGTGGAAGTGGCTGACCATGTACATCGTCCAGCCGGGCTCGGCGACGGCGAACCGGAACGGCACCGAACCTGCACCCGCGACGGCCGTCGCTTCACGTTGCTGACCAGGGACGGGGTCGGTGACGTCGACGGCGACCTCGACCGATTCCCGACCCGGTTGCGCCACCGGGTCGCCGACGGTGCGCAGTCCGGGACCGGCGATCCGCACGGGTGTGGGGGTGGCGCAGTCCCGGTAGAACACCCGCACGACCTGCAGCGGCGCGTCCGACGGCCCACTGAACAGCTCCGTCGACTCGGCGGAGGTGACCTGCACGACGTCAACCCTACGGCGTGGACGGCGGGAAGTGTGGCGATCCAGACCAGCTAGGGTGGGGTGGACTCCCAGCGAATTCCCAGCAACACGCCCGCAAGTGAGTTTGCTGTGCAATGATCGTCGGGCCAGCAGCCAGAGCACGAAACCCAGCCGAAGGAGATCTGATGACCGCCCGCTCCCGCATCCTCGCACGCTCTGCGAAGGTGCTCGGAATCGCCAGCATCGGCGCGTTCGGCGCCGCCGCGTTCATCAGTGTCGGCGCAGCTACGGCCACCGCGGACGTCAAGCGCGTGGCCCCCAAGCCCAACGTGACCAGCCGGCAGGCGTCGCAGAACTCGGTCATCCGGATCAACGACATGGGCGTGGCCCGCGGTATCTCGGAGGCCCGCCTCGGTGACGCCGGCGTCGTGCACGCCCAGGGCGAGATCCGCGACAGCGTCAAGGCCGTGCAGGGCACCAAGTCCCGGCCGTTCCGTGGCGGATTCCCGTCGGGTCCGGCCATGGGCGAATGGTGATCCAGGGGTAAACCCGCTCACTCACGCACACTTCACGACCGCACTGCCCGCCCGATCCGGTCGGCGACCACCTTCACCGCGTCGACGACCTCGGGTGGTTCCAGCACCTCGAAATCGCATCCGGGCATCGCCAGCCACGGGATCATCCGTTCCGGGTCGTCCGCCCCGACGGTGACCAGGCACGCGTCCGGGCCGTCCGGTTCGATGTCCGCCGACGCGGCCGAGAACGTCTGCGCGACGACGTCGTGCGGGGCGAAGTACCGCACCCTCGCCACGTACGGATACGGCGACGAGGTGATCGCGCGCCGGACGTACGACGCGGCATCCGGGCTGTCGCGCGGGACGAACGTCGTGCCCACCGCGCGCACCTGCGACATCCGGTCCAGCCGCAGGCTGCGCCAGTCGTCGCGGTCGCGGTCGAAGCACATCAGGTACCAACGCCTGCCGGTGGTGACCAGCTGGTATGGCTCAACGCGGCGCTCGGTCGCGGCGCCGCGGATGTCGACGTAGCCGGCGGTGACGTGCTCGTGGTCGCGGCACGCCCGCGCCAGCGTCATCAGGACGTCGGGTTCGACCGGGGTGTCGGTGGCCGCCCCGAGGGTCACCGTCGTGTCGTGCACCGCGGCGACCTGAGACCGCAGCCGGGCGGGCATCACCTGATCCAGCTTGGTCAACGCCCGCAGTGCGGATTCCCCGACGCCGGCGACGCTGCCGCCGGCCGCGACCCGCAGGCAGACGGCCATCGCGACGGCCTCGTCGGGGTCGAGCAGCAGCGGAGGCAGCGCGGCGCCGGCTCCGAGCTGGTAGCCGCCACCGTGCCCGGTGCTGGCGTGCACCGGATAGCCGAGCTCGCGCAGCCGGTCGACGTCACGGCGCACGCTGCGGGTCGTGACCCCGAGGCGTTCGGCGAGTTCCTCACCGCTCCACACCCGGCGGGACTGCAGCAGGCCGAGAAGCTGCAGGACGCGGCTCGTCGTTTCGGACATAACCGAAGTCTGCCCCACTTCTAGGACAGAAACTGTCCTAAACAGGTGCGAGAGTCGGAGCCATGAGCACCGACCTCGTCTCCCTCCTCACCGATCAACTCGACTGGCACTGGACCCATCAGTTGCGGCCGCGACTGGCCGGGCTCACCGATGACGAGTACTTCTGGGAGCCCGTCGCGAACTGCTGGACCCTGCACCGCGACGGCACCATCGACTACGCCTATCCCCCGCCGCAACCCGAGCCGGTGACCACGATCGCGTGGCGGCTCGCGCACGTGATCGTCGGTGTCCTCGCGGCGCGCACCCACTCCCATTTCGGTGGTCCCCCCGCCGACTACCAGAGCTGGGACTACGCGCTGGACGCCGAGACCGCACTGCGCCAGCTCGACACCGCCTACACGGCGTGGACGGCCGGCGTGCGCGGTCTCTCCGAGGCCGGGCTGGGGCGGCCGTGCGGCCCTGCCGAGGGACCGTACGCCGCCGAGCCGATGGCGGTGCTGGTCCTGCACATCAATCGGGAAGTGATCCACCACGGAGCCGAGATCGCTTTGCTCCGTGACCTTTACATCCACCAGAAGGAGAACTGAACCATGCCCGCCATGCCCCCACCCATCGCCGACGAACGCGCCGGACTCAAGGAGTACCTGGCCGCGCAGCAGTACGCGTTCCACGCGATCGCCTATGGGCTCACCGACGAGCAGGCGCGCGCGACCCCGTCGGTCAGCGCGCTGTCGATCGGCGGTCTGATCAAACACGTCACCCAGTGCCAGCGGGGCTGGATGGAGCGGGTCGCCGCCGCCCCCGAGTTGAGCGAGCGGGACAGACGCCCGATGCAGGATCAGGCGCAGGAGTACGGCGACCAGTTCGTGATGCGCGACGACGAGACGCTGGCCGAAATCTTGGCCGCGTTCGAACGGCAGAACGCCGAGACGATCCGGCTGGTGGAGACCGTCGACCTGGGTGCGGCGGTGCCCGTACCGCCGGGCGTGCCGTGGTTCCCGCAGGATGTGCCGGCCTGGTCGGTGCGATGGGTGCTGTTCCACCTGATCGAAGAACTGGCCCGACACGCCGGCCAGGGTGACGTGATCCGCGAGAGCATCGACGGGGCAACGCTGTACGAGCTTCTCGCGGGACTGGAGGGTTGGCCGGCCACCGAATGGCTGACCCCGTTCACCCCGGCGGCGGGTTGACGCGGGACGTCAGCGCAAGACGAGGTCGAGCGCGTAGTCGACGACGGCGTCGAGGTCGTCGCCGAGGTGCCCGGCCAGCCACTGCTGGGCCAGCTCGGCCATCGCGCCGGTGTACATCGCCGCGCCGGTCGCCGCCGCGATCGGGTCGGTGTCGGGCTGTAGCCGCCACCCCTCGGTGAGCACCGCCTCGCGCAGCAGGTCCTGCGTTGCGGCGCGCCGTTCGGTCAGCACCGGATTGGACCGGGCGTCGGTGAACAGCACGCGGCCCCGGCGCGGGTCGGCGGAGCTGTGGTGCAGGACCGCGGCCATCCCGGCCCGGGTGCGCGCCCGCAGTGAGTCTCCGGCGCCGGCCATCGCCTCCTCGACGACGGCGGCGAGTTCGGCACTCACCCGGTCATAGACCGCGCCGAGCAGGTCGTCGGTGCCGTCGAAGCTCTCGTAGAAGTAGCGGGTGTTCAATCCGCACTCGCGTGACACCGAGCGCACCGACACCGCCGACTCGCCGCCGTCCCCGAACAACCGGTACGCGGCATCGACCAGCAGGGCGCGGCGTTCGGCGCGGCGATCCGTCAGCGGCACACCCGCCCACCTGGTCGCATTCGACGCCGGACCGGACATTGCTACAGCGTAAGCCGTCCCGGCGATGTTCTGGCCACATCTGTAGCCAAAGGGGGTGGGCCCACGCGTTCGGGTAGCGGTGTTGTGACCCGCTACACAGCTTTTCCCACAACCCGCGGCTTTTGACACACTGCATTACATGAGTTCCACCCAGAAAAACCAGCGAACACCACACCGCGCGGTTGCCAGGTTGGACCGTGTCCCCCTTCCGGTCGAGGCAGCGCGCGTCGGCGCGACCGGCTGGCAGATCACCCGCACCGGGGCCCGCGTCGCTGCAGCCCTCGGCAAGCGCGGCTCCCTGCAGCAGAAGATCGTCAAGCAGATCCCCCAGACCTTCGCCGACCTCGGGCCCACCTATGTGAAATTCGGCCAGATCATCGCGTCGAGCCCCGGCGCATTCGGCGAGCCGCTGAGTCGCGAGTTCCGCAGCCTGCTCGACCGGGTCCCGCCCGCCGACACCGATGCGGTGCACAAACTCTTCCGCGAGGAACTCGGCGACGAACCCCAGAACCTGTTCAAATCGTTCGACGAGAAACCGTTCGCGTCGGCGTCGATCGCGCAGGTGCACTACGCGACGCTGCACTCGGGCGAGGAGGTCGTGGTCAAGATCCAGCGCCCGGGCATCCGGCGCCGGGTCGCCGCGGACCTGCAGATCCTCAGACGCGGTGCGCGCCTGGTCGAATTCGCCAAGCTCGGGCAGCGGCTGTCCGCCCAGGACGTGGTCGCCGACTTCGCCGACAACCTCGCCGAGGAGCTCGACTTCCGGCTCGAGGCCCAGTCCATGGACGCGTGGGTCTCCCACATGCACGCGTCACCGCTGGGCCGCAACATCCGTGTGCCGCAGGTGTTCTGGGACCTGACCAGTGAACGCGTGCTGACGATGGAGCGGGTGACCGGCGTCCGCATCGACGACGTCGCCGCGATCCGCAAGAAGGGATTCGACGGCACCGAGCTGGTCAAGGCGCTGCTGTTCAGCCTGTTCGAGGGCGGTCTGCGGCACGGCCTGTTCCACGGCGACCTGCACGCGGGCAACCTGTACGTCGACGACGACGGCAAGATCGTGTTCTTCGACTTCGGCATCATGGGCCGCATCGACCCGCGCACCCGGTGGTTGCTGCGCGAGCTCGTCTACGCGCTGCTGGTGAAGAAGGACCACGCCGCCGCGGGCAAGATCGTGGTACTGATGGGCGCCGTCGGCACCGTGCGGCCCGAGGCCGAGGCGGCCAGGGACCTGGAGAAGTTCGCGACGCCGCTGACGCTGAAGTCGTTGGGAGACTTGAGCTACGCCGAGATCGGCAAGCAGCTCTCGGCGCTGGCCGACGCCTACGACGTGAAGCTGCCGCGCGAGCTGGTGCTGATCGGCAAGCAGTTCCTCTACGTCGAGCGCTACATGAAGCTGCTGGCGCCCAGCTGGCAGATGATGAGCGATCCGTCCCTGACCGGGTACTTCGCGAACTTCATGGTGGAAGTATCCCGGGAGCACGACCAGGAGTTGGACTCGTAGTGCAGATCCGCCACGGCACGGCGCGCTCCGGCGAGCTGGAGATCCACTACGAGGACATGGGCGATCCGGGCGATCCGGCGGTGCTGTTGATCATGGGCCTCGGCGCGCAATTACTGTTGTGGCGCAAGGCTTTCTGCGAGAAGCTGATCGACCAGGGTTTGCGCGTCATCCGGTTCGACAACCGCGATGTCGGGTTGTCGTCCAAGCTGGCCGGCAGGCACGCGGGCGCTCCGCTGCTACCCCGGATGGCGCGGTCGTTCGTCGGGCTGCCCAGCCCGGCGCCGTACACGCTCGAGGACATGGCCGACGACGCGGCGGCGTTGCTGGACCATCTCGGCATCGACACCGCCCATGTGGTCGGCGCGTCGATGGGCGGGATGATCGCCCAGGTCTTCGCGGCCCGGCACCATCCCCGCACCAAGACTCTCGGGGTGATCTTCTCCAGCAACAACCAGGCGGCCCTGCCCCCGCCCGGGCTGCGCCAACTGTCGGCGATCCTGCAGCGCCCCGACGGTTCGTCGCGCGAGGCGATCATCGACAACGCGGTGCGCGTCGCCCGCATCATCGGCAGCCCCGGCTACCCGGCCGACGAGCAGCGGCTGCGCGCCGACGCGATCGAGGGCTATGACCGCAGCTACTACCCGGCCGGGGTCGGCAGGCACTTCGCGGCGATCCTGGGCACCGGCAGCCTGCGCCGGTACGACCGCCAGATCACCGTGCCGACCGTGGTCCTCCACGGCAAGGCCGACAAGCTGATGCGCCCGTCCGGAGGGCGGGCGATCGCCCGGGCCATTCCCGGGGCGCGGCTCGTGCTGTTCGACGGTATGGGCCACGAACTTCCCGAGCCGCTGTGGGACGACATCGTCGGTGAGCTCAAGACCACTTTCGCCGAAGCTCCCTGACCTGGAAAGTTCGACTCCGGCGTCAATTCACAGGGTCCTAAACCCACGTAGCATCGCCTCCAGTCGGGCACTTTTCGCCGCCGTTTCAGGAGAACCTCTTCGGGCTGTGCCCAACGGGAAGCCGCCATGGCCTCGACCAGAAAGCGCGACCTCAAACCCCACTTCCAGGACGTCCAGGCGCACTACGACCTGTCCGACGACTTCTTCCGGCTCTTCCTCGACCCGTCCCAGACCTACAGCTGCGCCTATTTCGAGCGCGACGACATGTCCCTCGAGCAGGCCCAGCTCGCCAAGGTCGACCTGGCGCTGGGCAAGCTCGGCCTGCAACCGGGCATGACCCTGCTCGACGTCGGCTGCGGGTGGGGGTCGACGATGCTGCGCGCGCTGGAGAAATACGACGTCAACGTCATCGGCCTGACGCTGAGCGAGAACCAGAAAGCCCATGTCGAGCGCGTCTTCGCCGAATCGGACAGCCCGCGGGACAAGCGCGTGCTGCTGCGCGGCTGGGAACAGTTCGACGAACCCGTCGACCGGATCGTGTCGATCGGGGCGTTCGAGCATTTCGGCAGGGACCGGTGGGACGACTTCTTCGCGATGGCGTATCGGGCGCTCCCCGAGGACGGGGTGATGCTCCTGCACACCATCACCGCGCTCACCGTGCCCCAGATGGCGGAACGGGGAATGCCGCTGACCTTCTCGGTGGCCAGGTTCGTCAAATTCATCCTCACCGAGATCTTCCCGGGCGGATATCTACCGACGATCGAACTGGTCGGCGAGCATGCCGCGATACCGGGGTTCGAGTTGACGCGCACCCAGTCACTCCAGCCCCATTACGCACGCACACTGGACTGCTGGGCGCAGGCTCTGGAGTCTCGCCGCGACGATGCGATCAGGATCCAGTCCGAGCAGGTGTACGACCGGTACATGCACTATCTGACCGGCTGCGCGGCCGGATTCCGGGTCGGCTACATCGACGTCAACCAGTTCACGCTGGCGAAGTGACCGGTCGGCAGGATTGGATCGGGCAGGTCGTCGAACGCTACGCTGTGGTCTTCGAGACGCGTGTTTGCAGAAGGCCGAACCGTGTCTTAGGTAACGTCTCGTTCGTCTTGACAACGATGACGTACTGACACAGCAGCGCGAAGCAGAGGAAACATGTCTGACAACTCCGCCGGCACGAAGGACCTGACTCCTCATTTCGAGGACATCCAGGCCCACTACGACCTGTCTGACGATTTCTTCGGCGTCTTCCAGGATCCGACCCGCAAGTACAGCTGCGCCTACTTCACCGGCCCGAACGTCACGCTGTCGGAGGCGCAGATCGCCAACGTCGACCAGCACCTCGACAAACTGGACCTCAAGCCCGGGATGACGCTGCTGGAGGTCGGTTGCGGCTGGGGTCTGACGCTGCAGCGCGCGATGGAGAAGTACGACGTCAACGTCATCGGCCTGACCCTGTCGAAGAACCAGAAGGCGTACTGCGAGCAGCTACTCGGCAAGCTCGACACCGAGCGCACCTTCGATGTCCGGTTGGAGGGCTGGGAGCAGTTCCACTCGCCCGTCGACCGCATCGTGTCGATCGAGGCGTTCGAACATTTCGGGTTCGAGCGCTACGACGACTTCTTCAAGATGTGTTTCGACGTGCTGCCCGAGGACGGCCGCATGACCATCCAGAGCAGCGTCGGATACCACCCGTACGACCTCGCCGAGCGCGGGAAGAAGCTGACGTTCGAGTTGGCCCGCTTCATCAAGTTCATGATCACCGAGATCTTCCCGGGTGGCCGCCTGCCCACCACCGGAATGATGGTCGAGCACGGCGAGAAGGCCGGCTTCGTGGTGCCGGAGGCGATCTCGCTGCGCAACCACTACATCAAGACGCTCGGCATCTGGGCCGACCGGCTCGAAGCCAGCAAGGATGAAGCGATCGCGGCCACCGACGAGGAGAACTACGAGCGCTACATGCGCTACCTGAAGGGCTGCCAGTACTACTTCATCGACGAGGCCATCGACGTCAGCCTGGTCACCTACCTGAAGCCGGCCGTCTCCGCCTGACCCAGCTGAAAAGAAGAATCCCCCGCACGCCTGAATGCGGGGGATTCTCCATGTCGGCCCGAAGGCCGCGGCTCTTCGGTGATGCCGCCACAGTCAGTATCGCCTCCGATCGGCGCTCGGCTGCGGCTTTTCGCACATACGCCGCAGCCGCGGTCGATCGGTGTTACCTTCACCCTCGAGGGTGCTCTTCGGCCACCGCATCACGGTTCACCAGGGGGATACCGGAGACCTCTGACCAGCGCGCCGGATCCACCGTTTGTGGGGGACGGTGTTCCAGGCGGGTCGGAGGCGGCGACCGAGGGGCACTCTCAAAATCCCTACATCGTCGAAGGTCTTGTGAGACAAGAAAACCCCGCCCGGCGGGCGGGGTTTCTCGTAGCGTGCTTCGGGCTCGTCGGGCTAGGCCGACTCCTCCGCGAAGTTGCGGGTCACGGCCGGGTCCACCGGGATGCCGGGGCCCGTGGTGGTCGAGACGACCACCTTCTTCAGGTAGCGGCCCTTCGACGAAGACGGCTTGGCGCGCAGGATCTCGTCGAGCGCGGCGCCGTAGTTCTCGGCGAGCGCCTTCTCGTCGAACGACGCCTTGCCGATCACGAAGTGCAGGTTGGCCTGCTTGTCGACGCGGAAGTTGATCTTGCCGCCCTTGATGTCGTTGACGGCCTTGGTGACGTCAGGGGTCACGGTGCCGGTCTTCGGGTTCGGCATCAGGCCACGCGGGCCGAGGATGCGGGCGATGCGACCGACCTTGGCCATCTGGTCCGGGGTGGCGATCGCGGCGTCGAAGTCGAGGAAGCCGCCCTGGATCTTCTCGATCAGGTCGTCGCTGCCGACCACGTCGGCGCCCGCGGCGAGGGCCTGCTCGGCCTTCTCACCGACGGCGAAGACGGCCACGCGCGCGGTCTTACCGGTGCCGTGGGGCAGGTTCACGGTGCCGCGCACCATCTGGTCGGCCTTACGCGGGTCGACGCCGAGGCGGATCGCGACCTCGACGGTGGCGTCCTGCTTCTTCGACGACGTTTCCTTGGCCAGCTTCGCGGCCTCCAGCGGCGTGTAGAGCTTGTTGCGGTCCACCTTCTCGGCGGCTTCGCGGTAGGCCTTGCTGTTCTTGCTCATTGATGTCTCCAGTTCAGAGTTGTGGTCGGCGGGCCGTAGCTGGCCCTCCCACGCTTTCGTACTTCTACTCGACCGTCGTCTGGTCGATCCGCAAGCTACTCGACCGTGATGCCCATGGAGCGGGCGGTGCCTGCGATGATCTTCGCCGCGGCGTCGATGTCGTTGGCGTTCAGATCGGACTTCTTGGTCTCGGCGATCTCGCGGACCTGGTCCCAGGTGACCTTCGCGACCTTGGTCTTGTGCGGCTCGCCGGAACCCTTCTGCACACCGGCTGCCTTGAGCAGCAGCTTGGCGGCGGGCGGGGTCTTGAGTGCGAACGTGAAGCTGCGGTCCTCGTAGACGGTGATCTCCACGGGGATGACGTTGCCGCGCTGCGACTCGGTCGCGGCGTTGTACGCCTTGCAGAACTCCATGATGTTCACGCCGTGCTGGCCGAGCGCGGGACCGACCGGCGGGGCGGGGTTGGCCTGCCCGGCCTGGATCTGCAGCTTGATCAGCCCGACGACCTTCTTCTTCGGGGGCATGGCTGTGCTTTCCTTCTTTTCTCTCGCCGGGCGGGTGCCCGGTTAAATCTTGGCGACCTGGTTGAAGGTCAGTTCGACCGGCGTCTCACGTCCGAAGATCGACACCAGCACCTTGAGCTTCTGCTGCTCGGCGTTGACCTCGCTGATCGATGCGGGCAGCGTCGCGAACGGGCCGTCCATGACGGTGACCGACTCGCCGACCTCGAAGTCGACCTCGATGACGGGCCGCTCGATACCACCGGCCTCCGAGGTCGCAGCCGCCGCAGACGAGGCGGCCGCCTTGCCGGGCTTCTTCGCCGCGGCGGGCGGCAGCAGGAACTTGACGACGTCGTCCAGCGACAGCGGCGACGGACGCGACGTCGCGCCGACGAATCCGGTCACACCGGGGGTGTTGCGCACCGCGCCCCACGACTCGTCGTTGAGCTCCATGCGCACCAGGATGTAACCCGGCAGCACCTTGCGGTTGACCTGCTTGCGCTGGCCGTTCTTGATCTCGGTGACCTCTTCGGTCGGCACCTCGACCTGGAAGATGTAGTCGCCGACGTCGAGGTTCTGCACGCGGGTCTCGAGGTTGGCCTTCACCTTGTTCTCGTAGCCGGCGTACGAGTGGATCACGTACCACTCGCCGGGCTTGAGACGCAGTTCCTTCTTCAGCGCGACCGCGGGATCCTCGTCCTCTTCGGGAGTGGCCTCTGCGGCGGCGTCCTGGTCGGCACTCTCGCCGGCGTCGGCACCTTCGATGACATCGGTGACCTCGGCGGGCGCGGCGTCCTCGTCGCTGCGCACAGCGTCGGAACCGGCCTCGGCGTTGGTGTCGTCAATGGTGTCGACGGTGTCGCCCGTGGGCGCATCGCCGTCGAAGCTAGTCACGTGTCAGTCCTCTCTCAGTTTCTTTCCTGGCGTCCCGCTCGGGGATCAGGCGAAGACCCAGGTCACAAGCCTCGCAAGGCCGAGGTCCACCCCGCCGATCAGCGCCACCATGAAAATCAGGAAGAACAGCACCACGGTCGTGTAGCTGATCATCTGTTTACGGTTCGGCCAGATGACCTTCTTGAGCTCGCCGACAACTTCCTTGAGGTAGTTGACGATGTAGGTGATCGGGTTGCGGGACGGGCCGTCCTTGGGCTTCTTGGCCGTCTTCTTCTTGGCCTTGGGCCCGCGGCCGTCGTCCTTCGATCCGGAGCTCTCGGTCTCGGGCTTCTCGTCGGCAGTTGCCTCGGCATCGACGGCACGCCGTGACCGCTTCCCGGTGGGCCGCAGGGGCCGCGTCACCACCGCGGTCTGACCGCCGGTGTCGCCATCGCCGGTCTCCGTGCCGCTGTCGGTGTCCGCGGAGCTGACACCGTCGCGCTCGTCGCTCACCGCATGCTTCCCGTCTGTTCGTCCTTAGTGATCCACTCTCCAGTATCCAGAACCGGAATGTGGCCACTCTGTCGAGTATTCAGTTGCGCAGGGGCGACAGGACTTGAACCTGCAACCTGCGGTTTTGGAGACCGCTGCTCTGCCAGTTGAGCTACGCCCCTTCAGGGGATCCCTGCAGGGCCCACACAGATCGCGCGCTCCCCGTTCGCTCGATCAGAGCCTGCGGACAGCGCGCTTAACTGGGAAAACCCCGAAGCCTGAGTGTAGCGCGCCGTGGGTCCGAGTTGCTAATCCGCACCATCTCGGACTCCCGGCGACGCGCGATCGCCGATGGCGGCGGGCCTTCTACTGCGCGGCCTCGAGCTCGTCGTGGGTCACGGGCTTGCGCACGACCTGGCCGGTCTCGGGATCCCAGCCCGCGGAGATCGAGTTGTCGCCCTCGTGGCCCATCAGCGTCGTGAACGCCTCCATCACGACCTCGCCGGCGTCGTCGGTGAGCTCGTTGCGGGTGGTCACGATGTCGGCACCGAAGCGCTCGTCGACGCTCTCGATGAACATCGTGGCGTGCAGGACGTCACCCTCCTTGATCGGCCGGTGGAACAGGAACTTCTGGTCCACCTGCACGATCTGCATGGTCTCGAAACCGATGTCGACGTGCTGGAAGAAGTGCCGCTGGGTCATCACCGCGAGGATCGACATGAACGTCGGGCCCGCGACCAGACCGGGATGGCCGAGCTCCTGGGCCGCCTCCAGGTCCAGTGACGCCGGATCGGTGGCCTTGACGGCGTTCGCGTACTGCCGGATCTGTTCGCGGCCGACGACGAAGGCGTCGGGGTACTTCCAGACCATCCCGCGGATGTCGGTCTTGAGTGCCATCGGTACCTCCCTACGCGAGCGTCGCGACCGCGATGGCGCGCCCGAAGATCTTCTTGCCGCCGGACGTGGCCGTCAGCGCGATGGTCACGTCCTTCGATTCGGGGTCGACGGATTTCACCCGGCCGTTGAACACGATCTCGGCGCCTGTGCCGTCGTTGGGGACGGGTACGACGGCGGTGAACCGCACGTTGTACTCCTTGACCGCGGCCGGGTCACCGACCCACGAGGTGATGTAGCCGCCGCCGACGCCCATGGTCAGCATGCCGTGGGCGATCGCGGTGTCCAGCCCGACCTGCTTGGCGATCTCGTCGTCCCAGTGGATCGGGTTCAGGTCGCCGGATACACCCGCGTAGTTGACGAGGTCGGCCCGCGTCAGTGGGATGACCTTTTCCGGCAGCTTGTCGCCGACCTTGACCGAACTGAACTCACGCAGTGCCATCTGTGAAGCCACTCTCTCCGTCTTCTTCGCTACGACCCGCCAGCGTGGTGTAGCACTCCTGCACGACTTGGCCGTCTTCTGTGCTGACGATGTTCTTGGTCACGATGAGGTCCGTGCCGTGCGCTTTGCGGACCGAGTCGATCCACACGTCGCAGTAGAGCTTGTCGCCCGCCTTGATGGGCCGGACGAACCGGATGGCCTGGTCGACCTGGACGATCTGCGCGTCAGAAATGCCGATACCGGCGGCGTCGAACATCGCCAACTGCGCCTGGTATCCGAACACCGAGATGAAGGTCAGCGGCGCCGGCAGCGAGTCGTGGCCCAACTCGGCGGCAGCGGCTTCCTCGAAGTACGCGGGATCGTCGTTCTTGACCGCCACGGCGTACTCGCGGATCTTCTCGCGGCCGACGGTGTAGAAATCGGGATACCGGAAGTGCGTTCCGACGTATCCAGCCAGCGACGACACGACAGTGAACCTACCTGGTCGGCCTCGGTGACCGCGATACGACGGTGCCGGGCCGGATCCGGGTCGCTAGCGCGACTCTTTGTGGGCCTGGTGCTTACCGCAGTTCGGGCAGAACTTCTTGATCTCGAGGCGGTCGGGATCGTTGCGGCGGTTCTTCTTGGTGATGTAGTTGCGGTGCTTGCACACCTCGCAGGCCAAGGTGATCTTGGGCCGCACGTCAGTACTGGAGGCCACTGTCGTCTCTTTCTTCTACGGTCGTGTGTTGTAGCGGTGGGGGGGCTCGATCCCCCGACCTCACGATTATGAGTCGTGCGCTCTAACCAGCTGAGCTACACCGCCCCGGACGGATCCGAGCTCAAGCGAACTGACCGCCACCCGGTTCCCACCGAGCCCCCTAACGGAATCGAACCGTTGACCTTTTCCTTACCATGGAAACGCTCTGCCGACTGAGCTAAGGGGGCCTGCACTCGCGCCACAGCGGCGAGCCTTAAAGAGGGTACAGTCTCACCGATTCCGACACCAAACCGCAGGTCAAAGTGTGCGTTTTCGGGCGGTTCCCGCTGTTTGGGGCTCTAGTGCCTACGCTGTGCGCATGCCCGCCACGGATGACCCCGCCACGGAGAACACCGACCGCCTCTACTTCAAGCAGCTGCTGTCCGGGCGCGATTTCGCCGCCGGCGACATGATCGCCCAGCAGATGCGCAATTTCGCCTATCTGATCGGCGACCGCGAGACCGGCGACACCGTCGTCGTCGACCCCGCCTACGCCGCCGGGGATCTGGTGGACGCGCTGGAGGCCGACGGCATGCACCTGTCCGGAGTGCTGGTCACCCACCACCACCCAGACCATGTCGGCGGCTCGATGATGGGGTTCACGCTCAAGGGCCTCGCCGAGCTGCTGGAGCGGGTCAGCGTCCCGGTGCACGTGAACGCCCACGAGGCCGACTGGGTCGCGAACGTCACCGGGATCGCGCGCAGTGAGCTGACCGCTCACCAGCACGGCGACAAGGTCGCGGTCGGCGCCATCGACATCGAGCTGCTGCACACCCCCGGTCACACCCCGGGCAGCCAGTGCTTCCTGCTCGACGGGCGCCTCGTCGCGGGCGACACCCTGTTCCTGGAAGGGTGCGGGCGCACCGACTTCCCCGGCGGCAACGTCGACGACATGTTCCGCAGCCTGCAGGCCCTCGCCCAGCTTCCCGGCGATCCGACGGTGTTCCCGGGCCACTGGTACTCCGCCGAGCCGAGCGCGCCGTTGTCGGATGTGCGCGGCAGCAACTACGTCTACCGGGCCCGCGATCTGGACCAGTGGCGGATGCTGATGGGCGGCTGACGAGCCGCCCCGCGTGGCCCGGAGTTCGGCGTTCCGGCCCCGTCCGCCCCCGGTTCTGGCAAACTCGATGCCAGCGCTGTCGCCTAACCCGCGCCGGGGGTCCTCGTGAAGAACATCGCGCTGTGCTTCGACCGTGACCGCGACCTCGACGGTGCCGAGAATCCCACCAATGCCGCGCTGCTGGCGCAACTGCTGCTGCGCACCGACGACCAGCTCGTCTGGTCCGCCGGCCCCCGCCGCGGCGACGTGGACGAGGCCCGCGCGGCCATCGTCGAGGCGTACGGGTTCCTCGTCGACCATTGGCGGCCGGGCGACCGGATCTTGTTGTTCGGTGCCGGCCACGGCGCGACCTGCGCGCACTCGCTGGCCCAGCTGCTCGGCGCCGTCGGGGTGCTGGGTGACGACGACGTGGCCGGCTGGTCGGCCGAGGACTTCCGCGGCTACGTGCTCTCCACCTACGTACTGCCCCGCACCTGGCGCGATGCGGCCGACTGGGCGCACATCGCCGGGTTGACGGCAGCCCTGTCCGGCCGCTCCGAGGCCGGTGCCGACGTACATTTCCTCGGCATGTTCGATGCCGCGGGCTACCCCGGCACTCCCCTCGGGCGAGAGCCGTCGCGGCTACCCCGCGTGCGCGCGGCGCGGCACGCGCTGGCGCTGGACGGCGCACCGCGACCGCGGGCGCCGCGGCTGCCCGACGGCCCCGAGTCCGTGCGCGAGGTCTGGTTCCGGGGCGGGCACCGCGACCTCGTCGGCGGCCACCGCGCGTGCCCACCGCTGGCCGGAATCGCATTGGACTGGGTGCTCGACGGTGCTGTCACCGCCGGGGCGATCGTGGGGTGCGGCGTCGACGGCCACCCCGCTCCGATGGCCGCCGACGCCTTGGCCGGGCATGCGCACACCGTGGCCGTCCGCAAAGTTCCCGACGGCGCTGCGGTGCATGCGAGCGTGCAGAGCCAGTTGCGGGCGCATCCGTCCTATTGGCGGCACCTGCCCGCGCGGGTGGCGTGGACGGATCCGGACTGGGCGGCGCGCGCGGAACGACTCGTGCCGGGCTCCGTGACGCCCCCGTCCGTCACGGAGAGCCCGGCACTCGTCGCGGCTTCCTGAACCCCCACGTTCCAGGAAACCGATTGGCTGCGGGTGACCGCGTATTTCGCATCCCCTGGGATCCGAGTCGCGGTAACCCCTCGTGTACCGCGCGAATCTGACGCTATGCAGTCGCACGGCGACCGGCCTGAGTAATGCACTACTTCTTCTGCGCAGTAGTCGGTCCGGCCCGCTTACGTAGTGTCGGCGTGAGCGCTGTTACGTTTCCCTCATGACCGACTCCGTCTCGTATGAGTTCGCCGACTCCGTGGCCACGATCACCCTCGACGACGGCAAGGTGAACGTGCTCGGGCCCGCCATGCAGGCTGCGATCAACGGGGCGCTCGACCGCGCCGAGGCGGACAAGACCAAGGCCGTCGTGCTGGCCGGCAACTCCCGGGTGTTCAGCGGCGGTTTCGATCTCTCGGTGTTCCAGTCCGGCGATGCCGCCGCCGCGCTGGGCATGCTCTCCGGCGGCTTCGAACTGTCGCTGCGGACGCTGACGTTCCCGGCGCCGGTGATCATCGCCGCCACCGGGCCCGCGATCGCGATGGGCTCGTTCCTGCTGCTCTCCGGCGACCACCGGATCGGCCAGCCGAAGTCACGGTGCCAGGCCATCGAGGTCGCGATCGGCATGACGATCCCGATCTCGGCGCTGGAGATCATGCGCGCCCGGCTCACCCCGGCGGCCTTCGAGCGGGCCGCCGCGCTGGCGACGACGTTCGCCGGTGCCGACGCGGTGGCCGCCGGCTGGCTCGACGAGATCGTCGACGCCGATCAGGTGCTCCCCCGGGCACAGCAGGTGGCGGCCGAGGCGGCGGCCACCCTGCACACCGGCGCCCACCTGGCCACCAAGCTGAAGGCCCGCAAGGGCGCAATCGAGGCGATCCAGGCCGGGATCGACGGCCTGGCAGAGGAATTCACCCTCGGCACCTGAATCGCCTCTGCCGCGAAATATCATTCCGGGTTGCGGCCTGGGCGATATAGACAGCCGTGGGTTAACGCTCAGCGCATCGGCAAACTCTCACGCCCGGGTGTTTCCACCGCGTTTCCCCGGTGAACTCTCCCTAACGAATTCGTAGTCCATCGGCAACCAGTGCGCAATCGCGCAGGCCTGTACTTGAAGCGGCCGCCGATACTCGGCCCTCGGGCATCGTCGCCACGAGAACGTAACCGCTACGAATCCCGGGAGCCTTTATGCCTTTTGACGCCACGATCGCGGAGAACATCGCCACCTCGCTCGCCGAGATCCCCCACCCGTCACTGCCCAAGGGCTCCAACATCTACGGCGGCACCAAGATCTTCCCCGACTACAAGGCCGAGAACGGCGAGAGCTACTTCACCCTCGTCCACGGCATCGCCCACGAGTCGTCGGTCAGCTTCGTCGCGGTGCTGCAGGCCACCCGCGCACTTCGGAAGGGCTTCGAGTCGGCGATCTACTTCTACGGCCCCGGGGCAATCAACTGCCTTGCCACCCGCGGCTTTCCGACCACCGGAGACTCAGGATTCCCCGGTGAGCAGAACATCAACGACGCGCTCGGGACGTTCATCGGCGAGGGCGGAACCGTGTTCTGCTGCCGCTTCGGACTTGCCCTGCACGGCGGCCGCGAAGAGGACCTCATCGAAGGCGTCATCCCTGCACACCCACTGGACGTACAGGACGCGTTGATCCACTACGCCCGGAAGGGCGCCATCATCAACTCCACCTACATGGTCTGAAGCGGGATGGAGCGCGACCATGACGAAACTCGCGGCCGTCTCGGCGAACTTCACCCGCGACCTCGAACAGAACTACGCACTGATCGCAGCCCTGGTCGATGAGGCCAGAGCCCGGGGCGTCGATTATCTGGCCTTGCCCGAGGCCGCGCTCGGTGGCTATCTGTCCTCACTCGGCAACCACGGCGACACGGTGAAGACCGCGCAACAGTCCCTGCCGCCGGCGATCACCCTCGACGGCCCGGAGATCGCCAGGGTCCAGCACATCGTCGGTGACCTGGTGGTCGCGATCGGCTTCTGCGAACTCGCCGAGGACGGACACACCCGGTACAACGCCGCCGCGGTGCTCGACGGCGGAACCGTCTACGGCTCCTACCGCAAGGTGCACCAACCGTTGGGCGAGGGCATGTCGTACTCGGCAGGTGACGGCTACCGGGTCTTCGACACCCCCGTCGGCCGAATCGGTCTGCAGATCTGTTACGACAAGGCCTTTCCGGAGGCCGCCCGGATCATGGCGCTGCAAGGGGCACAGGTGATCACCAGCCTGTCGGCGTGGCCCGCAGCGCGCACCGCGACCGCCGAGAACCTGCAGGAAGATCGGTGGACCTACCGGTTCAACCTGTTCGACACCGCCCGGGCACTCGACAATCAGGTCTTCTGGGTGGCGTCCAACCAGAGTGGCACCTTCGGTTCACTGCGCTACGTGGGCAACGCGAAGGTCGTCGACCCCGGCGGGAACATCTTGGCGACCACACATCTCGGCAGCGGTATGGCGGTCGCCGACGTCGACATCGAAGAGACCTTCCGCACCATGCGGGCCGGGATGTTTCACCTGCGCGACCGCAGGCCCGACGTCTATGGTCCGGTGACCGAAGCCGGGACCCCGGCCGTGGTATGGCAGGCCTTCGAACATGCCTGAGATGACGTTCCACGTGCGCTGGCCCGACGGCGTTGAGCAACAGTGCTATTCACCGAGTCTGGTGGTGCACGACCACCTCAGCGTCGGCGCCACCTACGACGTCGCCGAGTTCGTCGCCCGCACCACCCTTGCGATGGCAGAGGCCGGCGATCGCGTGCGCGCCCGGTACGGATTCGCTTGTACCGCAGCGGCGGCCACCGCCCGGGAGATCCGGCGCACGGCGTCCCGCTATCCCGCCGACGCTGCCATCCGGGTCATTGCGATGAACCCCGACAAGGAGTCCTGATGACCACCGCCGCATCACACACCACGGTCGCGATCATCGGGGGCGGCCAAGCCGGTCTGTCGGTGAGCTGGTACCTGAGCCGCGCCGGAATCGACCACGTGGTGCTGGAAGCCCACACCCCCGTGCACGCGTGGAGTGACAGCCGTTGGGACAACTTCACCCTCGTCACGCCGAACTGGCACTGCCGGCTGCCGGGCTACGCGTACGACGGACCCGACCCGGACGGCTTCATGACCCGCGACGAGGTGGTCGACTGGCTCGGCGGCTGGCTCGCCACCTTCGAGGCACCCGTGCGTCCGCACACCCGGGTCTCCCGGTTGCGTCACGGCACCGACGGTGGCTTCGAGCTCACCCTGCAGACCGCTGCCGGGGAACAGACACTGGCGTGCGAGCACGCCGTGATCGCCACCGGCGGCTATCCGATCCCTGTCCTGCCCCCTTTCGCGGGCGCACTGTCGCCTGCGGTCTCTCAGATCCATTCCGAGCAGTACCGCAACGCCGGGCAACTGCCCGACGGCGCCGTGCTCGTCGTCGGCACCGGCCAATCCGGCACCCAGATCGCCGAAGACCTCCACCTGGCAGGCCGGCAGGTGCACCTCGCGGTCGGGAATGCCCCCCGGGTGGCCCGGTTCTACCGCGGCAGGGATTGCATGACATGGCTTTCCGACATGGGGCTGTACGACAAAACCGCCGCCGAGTACCCGGGCGGCAAGGCGGCCATCGAGAAGACGAACCACTACGTCACCGGACGCGACGGCGGCCGTGACATCGATCTGCGCCGCTTCGCCGCCGAAGGCATGATGCTCTACGGCACACTCACCGACGGGCACGGCGGTTCGCTGCGGTTCGCACCGACCCTGCGGCGCGCACTCGATCACGCCGACTCGGTGTACAACTCGATCTGCGCGGACATCGACGCCCACATCGCGAGAACGGGCGCCGATGCCCCGCCTCCGAGCCGCTACACCCCGGTGTGGGAGCCCGAGAGCGAGCCCGCCGCACTGGATCTCGCGGCGGAGCAGATCGGCGCAATCGTCTGGGCGATCGGTTACCGGCCCGACTACCGGTGGATCGAGGTGAGCGCGTTCGACGGTGGTGGCCGCCCGATGCAGAACCGGGGCGTGACGACGGTGCCGGGGCTGTCCTTCGTCGGGCTGCCCTGGATGCACACCTGGGGATCCGGGCGGTTCCTCGGCATCGACCGAGATGCGCGGCACATCGCCGCGACGATCATCGACAGTGAGAACAGCAAGGTTCGCCGCAGCGCCTTGCGTACCCCCAGATACGCAGAGACCGCTTAGGAGAACCATGACCCCGTCCCCCGGCTCCACCCGCGTCGATCTCGCGCTCCTCGGCATCCGCGGGCGGCCCCCGCTGCACCGCACCGCGGGCGCCGGGCCCAGCGACGACGGCCACCTCGTCATCGACGGTCTGAACGCCGCGATTCCCCGGAACCCGCAGAGTCCGTATTCGTTCGACGGCCAGAGGATCCTGTTCGACGGATACGACACCGGTGTGGACGTCGAGGTGATCGAGCGCCCGAAGTTCTACGATCTCGTCACGGTCGACGGGGTGCCGTACGAGAAGCTGGCCCGGCTACACGGCCGCAACGTGCTGGCCACCACCGTGGTGCAGACGTGCATCCGCTACTCCCCCGACCAACGCTGCCGGTTCTGTTCCATCGAGGAGTCGCTGCGCGCGGGTGCGACGACCGCGGTGAAGCGACCCGGCGAACTCGCCGAGGTGGCCCGTGCCGCCGTGCGACTCGACGGCGTGACCCAGATGGTGATGACCACCGGCACCTCGGCGGGACCGGATCGCGGTGCCCGCCATCTGGCCCGCTGTGTACGGGCCGTGAAGGAAGCGGTTCCGGGACTTCCGATTCAGGTGCAGTGCGAACCTCCGGCAGATCTGGCCGTGCTCACCGAGTTACGGGAGGCCGGCGCGGACGCGATCGGCATCCACGTCGAATCGCTCGACGACGAGGTGCGTCGCCGGTGGATGCCGGGCAAGGCGACGGTGCCGTTGCACCGGTATCGGGCGGCGTGGCGTGAAGCGGTGAGAGTCTTCGGCCGCAACCAGGTCTCGACATATCTGCTGGTCGGCCTCGGCGAGGACCCCGAGGAGCTGATCGCCGGTGCCGGCGACCTCATCGAGATGGGTGTGTACCCGTTCGTGGTGCCCTTCCGCCCGCACCCCGGGACGCTGGCCGTCGACGTCGACGGGGCGCATGCGCCCGACGCCGCGGTGGTGGAGAAGGTGTCCCGCGAGGTCGCGCACAGACTGCGGCTGGCCGGTATGGCCGGCGCGGATCAGAAAGCGGGTTGCGCGGCATGCGGCGCCTGCGGGGTGCTGCAGAACATGGGAGGCTGAAAAATATGCTTTCTCAACGTTTTTCGCCTTACCGCGGCGATCTGTCGATCCTGGCCGGCTCACGCCCGGCCGCTCCCGGCCAGTTCCTGATCCATCGGGCCGACGCTGACGAGGTGGCCCAGTACCGGCGGCTGCGCCGCGCGTCGTTCGTCGTCGAACAGGGAATGTTCGCCGGCTCCGACCGCGACGACGTCGACGACGACCCGCGCACCGTCGTGCTCGTCGCGACCGGCGCCGACGGCACGGTGCTCGGCGGGGTACGCCTCGCCCCGGCCTGTTCACCCGATATCGGCTGGTGGACGGGGAGCCGTCTGGTGGTCGACCGGTCCTCTCGTGCAACGGGATTCGGACCGGCACTGATCCGTGCCGCGTGCGCCCATGTCGAATCGGCTGGAGCGCTGCGCTTCGAGGCGACTGTGCAGCGCCGGTACGTGGCGATGTTCGTCGGGCTCGGCTGGACCGAACACGGCGCGTGCGTGGTTGCGGGCCGACCGCACGCGGTGATGCGATGGTCACCGGATCCCATTGCCCGCGCGGTATCGGCGACGAAGGCGTTCCTCGGCGAGGTGCTGGAACCGCTGCGCGCTGTGCCGAACGGTCTGGGGCCTGCAGGTTTCGTCGGCGACGACGGAGTACCGGTGCCGGGTGGTGACGTGGTGGCCGCCTGCGACGCGATCATCCCGTCGATGGTCGAACGCGATCCCGAGTGGGCGGGCTGGTGTTCGGTGCTCGTCAACGTCAACGATCTGTCGGCGATGGGTGCGGCGCCGACGGGCCTGCTCGATGCGGTCGGCGCCCCGAACCGGTCCGTGCTCACCCGGATCGTGCGCGGCGTGGCCGACGCCTCGCGGGCCTGGCGGGTCCCGGTGCTCGGCGGCCACACCCAGCTCGGGGTGCCGGCATCGTTGGCGGTCACGGCCTTCGGGCGCGCCGCCGACCCGGTCCCGGCCGGCGGCGGATCGGCCGGTGACACCTTGCGTCTCACCGTCGACCTGGCCGGCGGCTGGCGTCCCGGCTATCACGGCCGGCAGTGGGATTCCACCAGCCACCGCACCCCCGGTGAGCTGTCCCAGATGGCGGCGTTCGTCGCCGCGACGCGTCCCCGCGCCGCCAAGGACGTCAGCATGGCGGGAATCGCGGGGACGGCCGGCATGCTCGCCGAGGCGAGTGGTGTCGGCGCCGAGATCGACGTCGCGGCGGTGCCGCGCCCGGCCGCCGCCGAGATGGGCTCGTGGCTGACCTGCTTCCCCGGATTCGGCATGTTGACCGCAGGGGCGATCCACTCCGCCGCTCTGCCCGACGGCGTCGCCGATCAGGTGTGCGGCAGGCTCACCGGGGAACCGGGGGTGCGGCTGCGTTGGCCGGACGGCGTGGTGACGACGGTCGTCGCGGGCGAGGTGACCGGCCTGGGAACCGCGTGTCCCCGGTCACGGTAGGAGCCGTCGCGGCGCACTTCGGACGCGACGTGGACCGCGCCGTCGCCAAGGTGACCGGCATCATCGAGGCCGCCGCCCGCGAGGGCACCGATCTTCTGGTGTTCCCGGACGCATGCCTGGGCGGCTACATCGGCGATCTGCGCTCACCCGACCCGGCCGATCCGCCGCCGGCGCTGGATCCGGACGGGCCCGAGATCGGCGCGGTGATCGCCGCCGCCGGGGCGATGACGGTGTGTGTCGGCTACGCCGAGGCCGCCCCGGGCGGTTCTCGCTACAACTCGGCGATCTGCGTGTCGGGTGACGGTGTCCTCGGCACCCACCGCAAGGTGCACCAACCGGCCGGTGAGTCGCTGACATATCTGGCCGGTGACACGTTCACCGCGTTCGACACACCGGTCGGGCGCCTGGGCATGCTGATCGACTACGACAAGACGTTCCCCGAATCCACGCGTGCGCTGGCCCTCGACGGTGCGCAGATCATCGCGGCGCTGTCGGCGTGGCCGGCCAGTGTCACCGATCGGGCGTCATCGCTGCCCGCAGACCGCCAGTCGCGGTTGTTCGACCTCTACGACTGCGCCCGCGCCGCCGAGAATCAGGTGGTGCTGCTGTCCGCCAACCAGACCGGCGTGATGGGATCGCTGCGTTTCCTCGGACAGGCCAAAGTGGTGGGACCCGGCGGCGAGGTGCTGGCGACCACGCGCTCCAAGGGCGGGCTGGCCTGCGCACGGATCGACGTCGACGCCGAAATCGCCCGCGCCCGAAAGGTGTTGAACCACCTCGCGGAGCGCAGGGTGGACACCTACTCGGTGACCTCGCGGAGCTGATATGCGGGTTGCGCTGATCACCTATTCGACCAAACCGCGCGGCGGGGTGGTGCACACGCTCAACCTGGCAGAGGCGCTGGCGGCCCAGGGAGCTGAGGTCACCGTGTGGTCGTTGGCCCGCCAGGGGGACACCGGCTTCTTCCGGGACGTGGACCCCGCCGTGGCGGTTCGGTTGCTCGACTTCCCGGACCGCCGGGCAGAGTCGGTCACCGACCGCATCGTCCGCTCCATCGACACGCTGCGCAGCGCCTTCACCCCCGATGCGTACGACATCGTGCACGCCCAGGACTGCATCAGCGCCAACGCGGTCGGCACCTGCATCCGCACCATCCACCACCTCGACGAGTTCACCACCCCGGTTCTCGCCGAATGCCACGAGAAGGCCGTCGTGGCGCCCTATGCCCGCATCTGCGTGTCCGCCGCGGTGGCCGCGGAGGTGGCGCACGGCTGGGGACTGCATCCGACGGTGATCCCCAACGGGGTGCGCGCCGACCGCTTCTCCGCCGCCGCCGACGACGACGCCGGAGTGCGGCGGTGGCGTGGCCGGCTGGGCCGCTACGTGCTGGCAGTCGGCGGTATCGAGCCACGCAAGGGCACCATCGACCTGGTCGAGGCGTATGCCCTGGTGCGGCAGCGCCGACCCGATCTGGCGCTGGTGATCGCCGGTGGCGAGACCTTGTTCGACTATCGCGACTACCGGGCCCGCTTCGAGCAGTGCTGCAGCCGACTCGACGTAGCGCCGGTCATCCTCGGCGCGATCCCCGACGAGGACCTGCCGACCCTGGTGGCCGCCGCCGAGGTGTTCGCGTTCCCGTCGGTCAAGGAGGGTTTCGGGTTGGCCGCGATGGAGGCATTGGCAGCCGGCCGACCGGTCGTGACCCGCGAACTGCCGGTACTGCGCGAGGTCTTCGGCGACACCGTGCGATATGCCCGCGACGTCCCGGGGTTGGCCGCCGCCATCGAGGATGCGCTCGGCGACACCGGCCGGGTCGACGCCGGCCGCGCCTTGGCGGAGTCGATGACGTGGGAGGCCGCCGCGCGAGCCCATCTCGCGTTCTACGCCGCGCACCCGATGCGGGCCGCCGCGGTGCCATGATGGTCCCGTGACGCATGTCCGGGGTCGCGTCTGGCGCGACGGCAAACCCGCCGACGATTTCGTCTTCGCCGAGATCTCGGATTACCTTGCCGACGAGCACACCTTGGTGTGGTGTGACATCTACGACCCCGACCACGCGACGTTCAAAGACCTCGCGCGCGAACTCGGCCTCAACGAGTGGGCCGTCGAAGACGCGGTTGCCGAATCCGAGCGCACCAAGGCGGTGGTCTACAAGACCCATGCGTTCTTCACCGTGTACAGCGTCGAGGTCAAGGACCCGCCGCCGGCCGATGTCTCGGAATCCACGCTGGAAATCCATCGGATATCCGGTTTCGTCCTGCCTCGAGGCCTGATCACCGTGCGCCTGTCGGCGCATTTCGACATGGACAGGGTGTCCCGGAACTTCGACGATCTCGGCGGGCAGGAGCACGGCGTCGGATCACTGGTGCACGGACTGCTCGACGTCGTGGTGGACAGTCACTTCACCGCCGTGCAGGCGCTCGACGATGGCATCGAGGCCTTGGAGGACGATCTGTTCGCCGCGCATCCCTTGCGAGGCAAGCTGCAGCACAAGATGTTTCAGCTGCGCAAGGATCTGGTCGCGCTGCGTCGCGTGGTTCTGCCGATGAGGGAGATCGTCAGTGCGGTCCAGCACCGCCGCACGGGGATCGGATCGTCGGTCGAGCTCGACGCCGTCTACGCCGACCTGTACGACCATGTGCTGCGGGCTTCGGAATGGACCGAGTCGTTGCGGGACATGGTGACAACGGTGTTCGAGACGAACCTGTCGTTGCAGGACGCGCGGTTGAACACCGTGATGAAAAAGCTGAGCGGGTGGGCCGCGATCATCGCCGTGCCGACGGCGATCACCGGTTTCTACGGGCAGAATGTGGACTATCCCGGCATCGGCACCGTCGCCGGCTTCGTGACCAGCACCTCGATCATCGTCGTGCTCGTCCTCGTTCTCTACTGGTTGTTCAAGGCGCGGGATTGGCTGTGACGTCCAGCGTTCCGACCGTGCGGCCGCCGCGGCGGTAGGCGACGACGAAGCCGTCGGCCCGCTCGGCCAGCACCGACGATTCGTAGCCGTCACCCCAGCCCCGATAGGTGAGCGTGAATCCGCCGATCCTGCAGGTGAATCCGGGTACCTTGTCCCATACCGCCGGCACACCCGCGGCGGTCGATCCGGCGACGCGGCCCTGCTGTGCGGCGTCGCGCCAGTGTTCGGCGACCACCCGGCGGCCCGCCGCGACGTTGAATGCCAGCGCGACATCGCCGGCGGCGTAGACGTTCTGGGCTCCGGTGCGCATGTGCTCGTCGACGACGACCCGGCCGCGTTCGGTCGCAAGGCCCGCGTCGGCGGCCAGCCTGATGTCGGGCCGCACCCCGGTCGCGGCGACCACCACGTCGCCACGCACGGACTCCCCCGTGGCCAGCATGACCCGGTCGTCGGCGATCGCGGTCACCGTCGTCGAGGCCACCACGCGCACCCCGGCGTCGGCGAGGATTTCGGCGACCCGCCTGCCGACCTCGGCACCGAACCGGCGGTGCAGCGGCGCGGTCTCGGGTACGACGAGGGTGGTCGACACGCCGAGTGCCGCCAGGCAGCCCGCGGTCTCGCAGCCGATCAGCCCGCCACCGATCACGACGGCGGTCTCGGCGAAACGCGCGGACATCTTCAGCGCCACCGCGTCGCTGAGCGTGCGCAGCGGCTGTGCGGCCTCCCCGCCGGGCACGGTCAGCGGCACCGCGGCCGAGCCCGGCGCGAGCACCAGGTGCCAGTAGCGGTAGCGCACCCCGGCGGTGGTGACGACCTCCTGGGCGTCGAGGTCGATGTGTTCGACGGCGATGCCGAGGTTCAGCTCGATGTCGTTGCGGGCGAACCATCCCGCGCTGTGCAGGTCCAGGCGGGTGTCGTCGCTCTCGAGGAACTCCTTGTTCAGCGGCGGCTTCGCATACGGCAGCGCGGGATCCGACGACAGGATCCGGACCGGGATACTCCGGTGCCTGCGTCGGAACGTCTCCGCGGCGCTCACCCCCGCGGGGCCGCTGCCGATGGCGACGAAGCCCGGTGCCGACACGGGTCTGGGATACCCACGTTCGCGAGCACCCCAATCGCGGCCGGTCCGAATCCGTTGAGCGCTGTGACCAGGTGTGCAACCATCTGCGCATGGAACCGGACGGGGATCCTGAGGCCCGCATCAGGGACCTGGAGCGGCCGCTCGCCGACCGCGCCCGCGCGAACGAACTCGGCACTCAGCCCTACCGCCCCGACAGCACCCCGCCGACGTACCGTTACGTGCCCCCGAGTGAGTCCCAGGGCACCTACCCGGTGCCCCCGCCGCTGCCGCCGGTGTCCGAGTACCCGTCGCCGTACTACGCGGCCCCGCAACACGTCGTGCACAAGAAACACAGCGTGGCGGTGTGGCTGATCCCGGTGGCCCTGCTGGTGTGCGTCGTGACCGCGGCGATCGGTATCGCGGTGTACTTCAACACCGGGAGCCCGGCCGTCTCCGGCTTCCCCCCGCCTGCCCCACCGGCCCCGCCACCGCAGGTCCCGTCCCCGATCGACGCGACCGAGCAGGTCATCACCGCCGGCGCGGGCGGGCTGGTCAGCATCGGCGGTGTCGGCAAGACCCAGACGATCGTGTGCGATCAGGGCACGGTGAGCATCAGCGGTGTGGACAACACCATCGAGGTGGCCGGCCACTGCGCGCTGGTGAACGTCTCGGGCGTCGAGAACCACATCACTGTCGAATCCTCGGACGTGCTCAACGCATCGGGCTTCGACAACCGGATCACCTTCCGCGACGGCGACCCTGAGATCACGACGTCGGGCGCAGGCAACGTCATCGAGCGCGGCTGACGCACAGTCCGTAGTCCGCACAGACCACGCATTTCCCAGGGTTCGCGGGACACCGCGACTCTCCAGACTGGACTCATGGATGTTTACGACGCGGTGACCAGCCGTCGGGCGGTGCGCGGCTTCACCGACGAACCCGTGTCTGCGCAGGTGTTGCACAGGGTGTTGGAAGCCGCGGCCTGGGCACCGTCGGGATCCAACCTGCAACCCTGGCACATCTACGTGGTGACCGGGGCCCCGCTCAAGCAGATGAAGACGCTCGCCACCGGCCGGGTCGCCGCCGGCGACCCATGGGACGAACGGGAGTACGTGATGTATCCGCCGGAGCTGAAGTCCCCCTACCGCGACCGGCGGTCCCAGTTCGGCCGGGAACGCTACAGCGCGTTGGGAATCGAGCGGGAGGACTGGGAGGCTCGGCAGCGGGCAGCGATCGCGAACTGGGACTGCTTCGGCGCGCCCGCGGCGCTGTTCTGCTACGTCGACCGCGACATGGGCCTGCCGCAGTGGTCGGATCTCGGCATGTACCTGCAGACCGTGATGCTGCTGCTGCGCGCCGAGGGCCTGCACAGCTGTCCGCAGATGGCGTGGTCGCAGGTGCGTGCGACGGTCGCCGAGGTGCTGTCACCGCCGCAGAACCTGATGCTGTTCTGCGGTATGTCGATCGGTTACGAGGACCCGTCCGTGAACGTCGTCCGCACGGGACGCTGCCCGCTGCAGGAGACGGTCTCGTTCGTCGGATAGTGGCAGTAGCTTCCAGACGAACCGCCCCGGCACCGTAGTCTGAGCGCCGATGGCGCTCCACCTCCATCGGGCCGACCGCACCGATCTGCTCGCCGACGGTCTCGGCGCGATGCTGGCCACCCCGCCCGCCGACCCGTTCACCGAGGACCTGGTGCTGGTGTCGGCGCGCGGCACCGAACGCTGGCTCAGCCAGCGGCTGTCCCACGTGCTCGGCGCGGGACGCGGCCAGGACGGCATCTGCGCGGGGGTGACGTTCCGCCATCCGCGCTCGCTGATCGCCGAACTCACCGGAACCCGCGACCATGATCCGTGGGCACCGGAGGCGATGGTGTGGCCGCTGCTCGCGGTCATCGACGAGTGCCTCGGGCTGCCGTGGTGCACCGCGCTGGCCGCCCACCTCGGACACGACGCCGACGGTGAGGAGAAGGAGCTGCGCCGGGGCCGGCGCTACGCGGTGGCCCGCCGGCTCGCTGGGCTGTTCGCGTCATACGCCGCGCAGCGTCCGCACCTGCTCGAGGAGTGGGTCGCGGGCGGCACCGGCGACCTCGACGACGACCTGCACTGGCAGCCCGAGCTCTACCGCGCGTTGCTCGCCCGCGTCGACGCCGACCCACCGCATGTCCGGCACACCAAGACCGTTGCCCGCCTGCACGAGTCGCCGGCCGACCTGCCGCAGCGGTTGTCGCTGTTCGGACACACCCGGTTGCCGGTCACCGAGATCGAACTGCTGGCGGCACTGTCCACCCACCACGAGCTGCACCTGTGGCTTCCGCACCCCAGCGATGCGCTGTGGTCGGCCCTGACCGGTCTGCACGGGACGGTGCCGCGCCGCGCCGACACCTCGCACCGCAACGTGACCCATCCGCTGCTCGCGACGCTGGGCCGGGACCTGCGCGAACTGCAGCGCGCACTGCCTCCGGCGGTGCGGACCGACGAATGCGTGGGTTCGGCGCAGCGCCCCGACACCCTGCTGGGCTGGCTGCAGTCCGACATCGGCGCCGACACGGTGCGCCCGGCCGGTCGGGTGCACGATCCGGCGGACCGCTCGGTGCAGGTGCACAGCTGCCACGGGGCGGCCCGCCAGGTCGACGTGCTGCGCGAGGTGCTGCTCGGGATGCTGGAGGACGACGCGACCCTGGAGCCGCGCGACATCCTCGTCATGTGCCCCGACATCGAGACCTACGCGCCGCTGATCGTGGCGGGTTTCGGACTCGGCGACGTGGTCGCGGGCGCGCATCCGGCCCACCGGTTGCGGGTCAAACTCGCCGATCGTGCGCTCACCCAGACGAATCCATTGCTCGGCGTCGCCCGTCAACTGCTCGAGTTGTGCGGGGGCCGGGCCACCGCGAGCGAGGTGCTCAACCTCGCCGAGGCGCCGCCGGTGCGGTACCGGTTCAACTTCTCCGACGACGATCTCGACGCGATCGGCGCCTGGGTCCGCGAGGCCAACATCCGGTGGGGTTTCGACCGTGAGCACCGTCGCCCGTTCGGGGTGGACTTCGTGCAGAACACCTGGCGCTTCGGCATCGACCGGGTGCTGGCCGGCGTCGCGATGTCCGACGACTCCCGCGCGTGGCTGGACACCACACTGCCGCTCGACGACGTCAGCAGCAACCGGGTCGAACTGGCCGGGCGGCTCGCCGATTTCGTCGAGAAGCTCTCCGCCGCAGTCGGTTCGCTGACCGGCACCGCGCCGCTGGACAGCTGGCTGAGCAGGGTGCTGACCGGTGTCTGTGAGCTGACCGATGTGCCCGAGGGCGAACTGTGGCAGCGCAGCCAGATGGAGCGCGAACTCAACGACATCCGCGCCGACGCCGGGGTGCACGCACGTACCGAGATGCGACTGCCCGACGTGCGCGCGCTGCTGGACCGCCACCTCGCGGGCCGCCCGACCCGTGCCAACTTCCGCACCGGCACCCTGACGGTGTGCACGATGGTGCCGATGCGCTCGGTGCCGCACCGGGTGGTGTGCCTGGTGGGCCTCGACGACGGCGTCTTCCCCCGGATCGGGGTCGTCGACGGCGACGACGCGCTGGCGCGCGAGCCCAGGACCGGTGAGCGCGACATCCGTTCGGAGGACCGGCAGTTACTGCTCGACGCGATCGGTGCGGCGACCGAGACGTTGGTGATCACCTACACCGGCGCCAACGAGTACAGCGGGCAGCGCAGACCGCCCGCGGTGCCGGTCGTCGAACTGCTCGACACCCTGGACGTGACCACACCGGCCCCGGTACGCGAGCACGTGCACATCGCACATCCGTTGCAGCCGTTCGACATCGACAACGTCACCCCCGGAAAGCTCGGCATGCCCGCCGGTACACCGTTCACGTTCGACCCGACCGCCAAGACCGCCGCGCGCGCGGCGACGGGGAAGCGCGAACCACGGCCGTCGCTGCTGGGTGCGCCGCTGCCGGCCCCCGCACCCGCCGATGTCGCCCTCGACGATCTGATCGGCTTCTTCAAGGATCCGGTGAAGGGCTTCTTCCGCGCGCTCGACTACACGCTGCCGTGGGACGTCGACGGGGTCGAGGACGCGATACCGGTGGACATCGATGCGTTGCAGGAGTGGAAGATCGGCCAGCGCATGCTCGACGACATGCAGCGCGGCATGACACCGGCGGATGCCCAGCAGGCGGAGTGGCGGCGCGGGTCGCTCCCGCCGGGGCGGCTGGGCTGGCGCCGGGCCCAGGAGATCACCGGACGTTCGGCGGCGCTGGCCGCGGCCGCGCAGCAGTACCGCACCCCGGACCCGAGGGCCGTCGACGTGGACGTCGAGATCGGCCCCGGCCGCCGGCTCGTCGGTACCGTGCCGCGGCTGTACGGGCAGCGGTCGGTGTCGGTCACCTACTCCAAGCTCGACGGCAGGCACCTGCTGGAGTCGTGGATCCGGTTGGTGGCGTTGACCGCTCAGCACCCGGGCACCGACTGGGGTGCGGTGTGCATCGGCAGGGGCGGCCGGCCCAAGGGCAAGGGGGGCGACATCCGCGTGCGGGTGCTCGGCGCACCCGACTCCGCGGCCGAGGTGCTCGGCGACCTCGTCGCGATGTACGACGCGGGCCGGCGGGCCCCGATCCCGTTGCCGCTCAAGACCTCCTATGCGTGGGCGGAGACGGACTTCCACCGTGGCACGCCGATGCGGGAAGCCGGCTGGAAGTGGCGGACCGGCCGCTACCCCGGTGAGGACGCCGAACCCGCGCACGTTCGGGTGTGGGGGCCGCACCTGCCGCTGGAGGACCTGGTGGCCGCCGGACTGCCCGACTACGCCGCCCGGCTGTGGCTGCCGATACTTCGCGCCGAGAGGGACGTGCGCTGATGGAGCCGTTCGACCTGCTCGGCCCACTGCCCGCCGAGCGCAGCACCACCGTGCTGGAGGCCAGCGCGGGCACCGGCAAGACGTTCGCGCTGGCCGGCCTGGTCACCCGGTACGTCGCCGAGGGCGTCGCGACGCTGGACCAGATGCTGCTCATCACGTTCGGCCGGGCGGCGAGCCAGGAACTGCGGGAACGGGTGCGCGGCCAGATCCTGGACGCGCTCACCGCCTTCGACGAACCGGACGACACCGGCGACAACGAGATCGTCCGTCATCTTCTCGACTGCCCCGCCGACGAGCGCGCGCGTCGCAGACAGCGGCTGCGCGACGCACTGGCGGGTTTCGACGCGGCGACGATCGCGACCACCCATCAGTTCTGCCAGCTGGTGCTGCGCTCGCTGGGGGTGGCCGGCGACTCCGATTCCGGTGTCGAGCTCGTCGAGAGCCTCGACGACGTGGTCACCGAGATCGTCGACGATCTCTACCTGGCGCACTTCGGGCAGGACCGCGAGGAGCCCTTGCTGTCCTACGACGCGGCGCTGCGCCTGGCCCACGACGTGGTCGGCAACGCGCACACCGAGCTGCGTCCCGCCGACCCCGCCCCGGGGTTCGACCCTGAGATCCGGGTGCGGTTCGCGACGGCGGTCTGCGCCGAATTGGAGACGCGCAAAAGAAGACTCGGGATCCTGCACTACGACGACCTGCTCTCCCGGCTGGCCGCCGCGCTCGAAGCGCCGGACTCCCCCGCCCGGGCGCGGATGCGGCACCGGTGGTCGATCGTGATGGTCGACGAGTTCCAGGACACCGACCCGGTGCAGTGGCAGGTGATCGACCGGGCGTTCAGCGGCCACAGCACGGTGATCCTGATCGGCGACCCGAAACAGGCGATCTACGCGTTCCGCGGCGGCGACATCGTGACCTACCTGCACGCCGCGTCGACGGCGGGCACGCAGAAGACGCTGGGCACCAACTACCGCAGCGACGGCCCGCTCGTCGAGAGCCTGCAGGCGGTGATGCGCGACGCACAGCTCGGCGACCCCCGCATCGTGGTGCGCCCGGTGGCCGCGCATCACCGCGAACACCGATTAAAGGGCGCCCCGCACAACGCGCCGTTCCGGCTGCGGGTCGCCACCCGCGACCAGTTCGGCACCCGGCCCGACAAGGTCGTCCCGATCGACGTTCTGCGCCGCCACATCCCGGCGGATATGGCCTCCGACATCGCGACCCTGCTGGCGAGCGGGGCGACGTTCTGCGGCGAGAAACTGCAACCAGGGCAGATCGCGGTCATCGTGGAAAGTCATCGCGACGGCACCGCATGCTTCGCCGCGCTGGCCGAGGCCGGCATCCCCGCGGTCTACACCGGGGACTCCGACGTGTTCGCCTCCCCGGCCGCCGAGGACTGGATGTGCCTGCTCGAAGCGTTCGACCAACCGCACCGCTCGGGGCTGGTGCGGGCGGCGGCCACCACGATGTTCTTCGGCGAGACCGCCGAAACCCTTGCCACCCAGGGTGATGCGCTGACCGACCGGATCGCCGAGACGCTGCGCCAGTGGGCCGACTTCGCCAGGGAGCGCGGGGTGGCCGCGGTGTTCGAGGCCGCGCAGCTGGCGGGCATGGGCGAGCGGGTGCTCGGCTGGGACGACGGCGAACGGCACATGACCGACCTCGCGCACCTGACCCAGCTGCTGCACGACATCGCGCACCGCGAGCATTTCAGCCTGCCCGCGCTGCGCGACTGGCTGCGCACCCAGCGCGACGAACGCGGCGGCACCGTCGAACGCAACCGCCGTCTCGACAGCGACGCGGCCGCGGTGCAGATCATGACAGTGTGGGTCAGCAAGGGCCTGCAGTTTCCGGTGGTCTACCTGCCGTTCGCGTTCAACCGCAACATCCAGAGCCGCGACGTGGTGCTGTTCCACGACGGCGACACCCGCTGCCTGCACATCGGCGGCGAGCAGAGCCCGGACTTCACCGCGGCCCAGCAGCAGGGCAGGCGTGAGGCGGCCGGCGACTACGTCCGGCTCACCTACGTCGCACTGACCCGCGCCCAATCCCAGGTGGTGGCGTGGTGGGCGCCGTCGTCCGACGAGCCCAACGGCGGCCTGTCGCGGCTGCTGCGCGGCCGCGGCCCCGGTGAGCCGGCGGTCCCCGATGCCTGCGATCCGCCCCGCATCGACGATGCGGACGCGATGGCGCTGCTGCGTGCGTGGTCCGACGCCGGCGGCCCGGTGCTCGAGGAGTCGGTCATCGCGCCGACGGTCGACGTGCCACTGCCCGCCCCGCCGGACCACCTCGACATCCGCCACTTCCACCGCCGCATCGACCCGGCGTGGCGGCGCACCTCCTACTCCGGTTTGATCCGCGCCGCCGAACAGGAGTCCGGCGTGACCAGCGAACCCGAGGTGGTCGAACTCGACGACGAGGCGGGCGAGCTGCCGCTGCCCGAAACCGGCCCGCCCGCACCGGAAACCGCGCAGATGCCGTCACCGATGGCCTCGCTGCCGATGGGCGCGAAGTTCGGCACCCTGGTGCACGCGGTCCTGGAGACCGCCGACCCGTTCGCCGCCGACCTGGCCGCCGAACTGGAAGCCAGGATCGTCGAGAACTCGCTGTGGTGGCCCGTCGACGTTCCGCCCGCCGAGCTGGCCGCGGCGCTGGTGCCGATGCACGACACCCCGCTCGGGCCGCTGGCGCCCGGGCTCACGCTGCGCGACATCGGTCTGCGAGACCGGCTGCGCGAGTTGGAGTTCGAGTTCCCGCTGGCCGGCGGCGACCTACGCCGGGAGGCCCCGCGGATCACGCTGGCCGACGTCGGGCGGCTGTTGCGCAGTCACCTGCCCGCCGGGGACCCGCTGGCCCCGTACGCCGAGCGGCTGACCGCGGGCGCGCTGGCGGCGCAACCACTGAAGGGTTACCTGAACGGGTCGCTGGATGCGGTGCTGCGCGTCGGAGAGCGCTACCTGGTCGTCGACTACAAGACCAACTGGCTCGGCGACCCGGCCGGCGCGCTGACCGCCGCCGACTACGCCCCGGACCGGCTGACCGAGGCGATGCTGCACTCCGACTACCCGCTGCAGGCATTGCTGTATTGCGTGGTGCTGCACCGGTTCCTGCGCTGGCGCCTGCCGGGGTACGACGCGGGGCGGCACATCGGCGGGGTGCTGTATCTGTTCGTGCGCGGAATGTGCGGGCCCGACACCCCGCTCGTCGACGGGCATCCGGCCGGCGTGTTCAGCTGGCAGCCGCCCGCCGCATTGGTCGAGGAGCTGTCGGATCTGCTGGACGCGGGGGTGCCCGCATGAGCATCGACGCGTTCACCGAACTGTTCGAACCGGCCGACATCCATGTCGCGCACCGGCTCACCGCGCTGGGCAAGGACGACGACGCCCGCGTCGCGCTCGCGGTCGCGCTGGCGGTGCGCGCGCTGCGCAGCGGATCGGTGTGCGTGGACCTGCGCGCGGTCGCCGACCAGATCGCCGTGCCCGGCCTGCCGTGGCCGGATCCGCGGGAGTGGCTCGCCGCGGTGGCGGCCAGCCCGCTGACCGACGCGAAGGTGCTGCGGTTGTACTCGGACTCCTCGGCGGATCTGCTCTACCTCGACCGCTACTGGCGCGAAGAGGAACAGGTGTGTGACGACGTCACGGCGCTGCTGGCGGCGCCGCCGCGCACCGCGGTGCCGAACATCGCGCGGCTGTTCCCGGCCGGCTGGGAGGAGCAGCGGGCCGCCGCCGAGGCCGCGCTGACGCAGTCGCTGACCGTACTGACCGGCGGCCCCGGCACCGGCAAGACCACCACCGTCGCGCGGCTGCTGGCGGCGATCGCCGAGCAGGCCGACGTGGCCGGCCGGCCCGCGCCCCGGATGGCGCTGGCCGCACCGACCGGCAAGGCCGCCGCGCGGCTGCAGGACGCGGTCGCGGCCGAGGTCGCCAAGCTCACCGACGTCGATCGGGGCCGGCTGTCCGGGCTGCGCGCCACCACGCTGCACCGGCTGCTCGGAAGCCGGGCCGGCACGTCGTCGCGGTTCCGCCACCATCGCGGTAACCGGTTGCCGCACGACGTGATCGTCGTCGACGAGACCTCGATGGTGTCGCTGACGATGATGGCGCGGCTTCTCGAGGCCGTCCGTCCGGATGCCCGGCTGCTGTTCGTCGGCGACCCCGACCAGCTGGCGTCGGTGGACGCCGGGGCGGTGCTCGCCGATCTGGTGGACGGACTCGGCAGCGCCGGGGTGGTGGAGCTCAAGACGTCGCACCGGTTCGGCGAGACGATCGGCGCGCTGGCCGTCGCGATCCGCGGCGGCGACGCCGACGCGGTGATCGAGGTGCTGCGCGGCGGCGGTGACGCGATCGGGTGGCTGGACACCGATGATGCTTCAGGCGCGTTGCGCACCCCGCTGGTGGACCGGGCCGCCGACCTGCGGCAGGCGGCTCTGCTCGGCGACGTGGCCGCCGCGCTCGACGTCCTCGACGGGCACCGGCTGCTGTGCGCGCACCGGCGCGGGCCGTTCGGGGTCACGCACTGGAACCGGCAGATCGAACGCTGGCTGGCCGAGCGCACCGGGCAGTCGGTCTGGTCACCCTGGTATCCGGGCCGCCCGCTGCTGGTGACGGCCAACGACTACGGGCTCGGGGTGTACAACGGCGACACCGGCGTCGTCGTCGCGGCGCCGGACGGGCTGCGCGCCCACATCGGGTCGGCCTCGGCGTCGCGGCAGCTGGCGCCGGGCCGGCTCGGCGAGGTCGAGACGATGTTCGCGATGACCATCCACAAGAGCCAGGGCAGCCAGGCCGACGAGGTCACCGTGCTGATGCCGCCGGAGGACTCGCGGCTGCTGACCCGTGAGCTGTTCTACACCGCCGTCACCCGCGCGAAGAAGCGCGTCCTCGTCGCCGGGACGGAGGCCTCGGTGCGCGCCGCGGTGGACCGGCGCGCGGTCCGCGCCTCCGGGCTGGCCCGCCGGCTCACCAGCCGCTGACGGGACACCCGGGCCGCGCCGAAATGGCATTCCGGCAGAATTCCACTCGACCTTTCCCTGCGTAGAGGCAATCTCGCGGTGAGGTCGGGCACCGGTTCACCTGAAATTAATTCGCGGACTTGACCGTTTAACACACTGTCTGAACAGAACCCGCGAGATCCGCTCCACGGCTTCGACCCGCATCCAGGGAAGAGCAGGAACCCCGATGAAGTATCTGAAGGTTGCCCTCGGCGTGGCCACCGGTGTGGCCATCGGTCTGGGCTCGGCCACGCTCGGGCTGGCCGCCCCGTCGGCGGCCGCGCCGGCCGGCCCGGGCAACGCGAACGACACGATCAGCCAGCTGGTGTCACTCGGCAAGCAGGTCATCGTCGACCGGCTCTCCGACGCCCCGCTGTCGGAGGCGTCGGTGGTGTCCGTGCGTCCGGGCACCGCGACCCGGCAGATGGCCTGGGATCCGGACCAGACCCGTGGTGGGGAGCAGGTGGTCTACGTCGCGGTCCGGTAGTCGGCGACCGCCACGCCACCCCCTCCCGTCCCGCCTTTACCGATCGTCACCGAGAAGTCGCTATTTTGTCGGTGAGCCGAGTGCGGTTCCCCAAGCAATCGGAGAGATCGTTGACCTATGCGAGTTGACGGGCGGGACGTGGCTGTCTCGGGCAGCCTGCTCCAGCCGCTGACCCGGCGCACCAATGACATCGTCCGGCTGTCCATCGCCGGGGTGCTCCTGGTCGTCGTCGTCACCAGCTCGCTGATCACCCGCTACGAGTGGGAAGCCCTGGAGAAGTCCATCTCGGGGATCGTCGGGGTGCTCAGCCCCGCACAGTCCAACACCGTCTATCTGATCTACGGCGTCGCGATCCTGGCGCTGCCGTTCGTCATCCTGATCGGGCTGATCGCGGCCCGGCAGTGGAAGCTGTTCGGCGCGTACGCGGCCGCAGGGGTGATCGCGATCCTGGCGCTGTCGATCACCGGCAACGGTATCGCGGCACCGCGCTGGCACTTCGACCTGTCCGAGCGGCTGGACACCGTGCTGTCGCAGTTCCTCGACGATCCGCGCTGGATCGCGATGCTCGCCGCGGTGCTGACCGTGTCCGGGCCGTGGCTGCCCGCGCGGTGGCGGCGCTGGTGGTGGGCGCTGCTGCTGGCGTTCGTCCCGATCCACCTGGTGGTGTCGGCGGTGGTGCCGGCCCGCTCACTGCTCGGGCTGTCCGTCGGCTGGTTCGTCGGCGCGCTGGTGGTGCTGGTCAGCGGCACCCCGGCGCTGGAGGTCCCGCTCGACGGCGCGGTGCGCGCGCTGATCCGGCGCGGTTTCGAGCCGGCGGCGCTGCGCGTGGTGCGCCCGGCGGGCCGGGGCCCGCTGGTGCTGGACGCGGCCGCGGCCGCGGCCGCGGGCGCCGAACCCGAGATCGCGATCGTCGAGCTGTACGGCCCGCACCAGCGCGGCGGCGGCTTCCTGCGGCAGTTCTGGGTCAAGCTGCGGCTGCGCGACGACGAGACCGCGCCGATCCAGACCTCGATGCGCCGCGCCGTCGAGCACCGCGCGCTGATGGCGCTGGCCGTCGGCAACCTCGGCATGGCGAACACGTCGCCGATCGCGGTGGCCACGCTCGAGCGCGGCTGGACGATCTACGCGCACAAACCCGCCCACGGCACCCCGCTGGCGCTGTGCGCCGAGGAGACCCCGGTCGCACGGGTGTGGGATTCCCTCGGCGTGTTGCACAGCCAGCAGATCTCGCACGGCGATCTGCGCCGCAACAAGATCACCGTCGTCGACGGCACCCCGGTGTTCGGCGGCTTCGCCTACGCCGAGTACGGCGCCTCGGAAGCCCATCTGCACACCGACATCGCCCAGCTGCTCGTCACCACCGCCGACCTGTACGGCGCCCCGAAGGCCGTCGCCGCCGCGATCACCGTGTTCGGCAACGACGTGGTGCTGGCCGCGTCGCGGCGGCTCACCAAGGCCGCCGTACCCAAACGGGTGCGGGATTCGGTGTGGGACGCCAGTTCGGCGATGGCCAAGCTGCGCGACGAGGTGAAGTTCCAGACCGGCGCCGACCAGATCAAGACCGCGACGATCACCCGCTTCACCCGCAATCAGGTGATCCAGATGGTGCTGCTGGTCGCGCTGGTCTACGTCGCGTACCCGTTCATCAGCTCGGCGCCGGTGTTCTTCTCCGAGCTGCGGTCGGCCAACTGGTGGTGGGCGCTGCTCGGGCTCGCGGTGTCGGCGCTGAAGTACGTCGGCGCGGCCGCCGCACTGTGGGCGTGTGCCGACGGCATGGTGAAGTTCCGGTCGCTGACCGTGATGCAGGTGGCGAACACGTTCGCCGCGACGACGACGCCCGCCGGGGTCGGCGGGCTCGCGCTGAGCACCCGGTTCCTGCAGAAGGGCGGGCTCGGCGCGCTGCGCGCCACCACCGCGGTGGCACTGCAGCAGTCGGTGCAGGTGATCACTCACATCACGCTGCTGATCCTGTTCTCCGCGGTGGCGGGGGCGTCGGCGAACCTGTCCCGGTTCGTGCCGAGCGCGACGGTGCTGTACCTGATCGCCGGTGTGGTGCTCGGCGCGGTCGGGGTGTCGCTGTTCGTGCCCAAGTTGCGGCACTGGCTGGCCACCGCGGTGCGCCCGAAGCTCAAAGAGGTGATGGACGACCTCGCGCTGCTGGCGCGGGAACCCAAGCGGCTCGCGCTGATCGTGTTGGGTTGCGCGGCAACCACCCTCGGTGCGGCGCTGGCGCTGTGGGCCAGTATCGAGGCGTTCGGCGGCGACGCCAGCTTCGTCACCGTCACGATCGTGACGATGGTCGGCGGCACACTGGCGTCGGCGGCCCCGACTCCCGGCGGTGTCGGGGCGGTGGAGGCCGCGCTGATCGGCGGTCTGGCCGCGTTCGGCGTCCCGGCCGCCGTCGCGGTGCCCGCGGTGCTGCTGTACCGGATCCTGACCTGCTGGCTGCCGGTGTTCGTCGGCTGGCCGATCATGCGGTGGCTGACCAAAAACGACATGGTGTGACCGGCCGCGCCTAACCTGCCGAGCGCGCGTGTCTGCCCGCCGACACGCCGCAACATCTGGCACTCCGCGCGCGCTCGTCGCCAATTCACCGGCAAGAGAAACGCCGCAGTAATCTCACCGAAACCCACGCATGGTTTCCTCTCAACAGACGAAGTTTCCCTCAATGAGATTTCCTGGAGGCTCCATGACGAGTATCGCCGCCCCGACGTTCCTGGTGACATCCGGCTTCTGGCAGAAGCTTCCGCAGATGTCACTCGAAAAGTACCCTGCCACAGAAGGATTCATCGACGATGTGTACGTCAACCCGGGCGGGGTGCCGATGTCGTCGGGCTACTTCGAACTTCGCCACACCGACGCACCGCTGGACTACTACTACGACTACGACGAGATGAAGGTCGTCCTCGAAGGCGAGTTCCGGCTGGAGAATCCGGACACCGGACAGGTGCAGATCGCCAAGGAGAAGGACGCGATCTTCTTCCCGAAGGGTTCCCGCATCCTGTTCTCGACCCCGTCCCGGGCCCTGGCGTTCTACGTCGGCTACCGCTCTTTCGCGCCCTGAAAAGTCCTGTGGTCGAACGCTTCCGGGTGGGACCGGGATCGGTCACCGCCGTCACGGTGTTCGCCGGAGACCGACTTGAGGTCGTCGACCAGTACGGCCGCCAACCCGCCGAACTGACGGTGCTGGCCGCCGATCCGCGCGCAGTCGCTGACGCGGTCCCGGATGCCGTGCCCGACACGGCCGCGTCCGTGTTGCGCCGCCTCGAGCCCGGCCCCGACGAGAACGGTTACGCCGCAGCGCGGATCCTGACCCTGCTGGCCCGCCACCGGGTCGATCAGCAGCGGTCGACGGCGACGCGGTTGTTCGGCGAGCACTCCCCCGCCGGGTCGCGCGCGGCGTTCCGCGTCGACGCCGACGCCGTCGCGCTGATCGCCGCTCCCGCCGTCCCGATGCTGCTGAGCGCCGACGATCCGAACCCGCCGTCGGAGGTGCGGGTCGAGGTGCACCGCGCCGACCCCCGTCGCGTCGAGGTGCCGGAATTGCCGCCGCCGCTGGCCGAACCGCTGTTCGACCTGCGGATCGACGCCGCGACCGCGTCGTCCTACCAGGTGCGTGAGGGTCAGTTCATCCAGGTCATCGACGTGGCCGGACGGCAGTGTTCGGACTTCCTCGCCTTCGACGCGCGCGCGCTCGGCGACGGCGGCGAGTTCGGGCTCGACGCCACCACCACCCGCACCATCGGCGGCGGCGCGTACCCGCAACCCGGGCTGGCCGGCAAGTTCTTCGACTCCCGGGCACGCCCGCTGGTGGAGGTGGTCCGCGACACCGTCGGCCGCCACGACACGTTCGCGCTCGCGTGCACCGCGAAGTACTACGCCGACATGGGCTATCCAGGCCACGTCAACTGCACCGACAACTTCAACGCGGAGCTGTCCCGTTTCGGCGTCGCGCCCCGGCAGGGCTGGCCGGCGTTGAACCTGTTCTACAACACCGTGTTCGACGCCGCGCATCAGCTGATCAGCGACGAACCGTGGTCGCGTCCCGGCGATTACGTGCTGTTCCGGGCGTCGACGGATCTGGTGTGCGCGTCCTCGGCGTGCCCGGACGACATCGATCCGGCCAACGGCTGGGTGCCGACCGACATCCACGTCCGCGTCTACGACTCCACGAGGAGGTTCTCTGTGGCGGTGGGTCACCGGCTGACACCGGATTCCGAGCCCGTGCTGACCAAACCCACCGCGTTCGCGGCCCGCACCGGCGCACTGACGACCAACGTCACCGAGTACAACGGCTTTTGGCTGCCCAACAGCTTCGACAACCACGGTCCGCACCAGGAGTACTGGGCGTGCCGGGAACGCGTCGCGGTGATGGATCTGTCGGCGCTGCGCAAGTTCGAGGTGCTCGGCCCCGACGCCGAGGCACTGCTGCAGGCCACGCTGACCCGCGACATCCGCCGCCTCTCCCGGGGCCAGGTCGTCTACTCGGCGATGTGCACCGAGTCCGGCGGCGTCGTCGACGACTGCACGGTGCTTCGCCTCGGCGACAACAACTTCCGCTTCATCGGCGGCGACCCGTACGACGGGATCTGGCTGCGCACCCAGGCCGAGCGCCTCGGCCTGCACCAGGTGTGGATCAAGGACTCGACCGATCACATGCACAACCTCGCGGTGCAGGGTCCGTCGAGCCGCGACCTGCTCGCCGAGCTGATCTGGAGCCCGCCGGGACAACCCGCGCTGCGCGACCTCGGCTGGTTCCGCTTCCTGATCGGGCGCCTCGACGGCCCGGACGGGCCGGCGCTGGTGGTCTCGCGCACCGGCTACACCGGAGAGCTCGGCTACGAGCTGTGGGTGAATCCCACTGACGCCGAGACGGTGTGGGACCGAGTCGCAGATGCCGGCCTGCGCTACGGGCTGGCACCGCTGGGACTCGAGGCGCTGGAGATGCTGCGCGTCGAGGCCGGATTGGTCGCCGCGGGCCACGAATTCGACGACCAGACCGACCCGTTCGAGGCCGGCATCGGGTTCACCGTGCCACTGAAGACCAAGGCCGACGACTTCCTCGGCCGCGACGCACTCGTCGAACGCAAGGCGCACCCGCAGCGTGTCCTGGTGGGGTTGCGGCTGGACGGTAACGACACCGCCGCACACGGGGACTGCGTGCACCTCGGCCGTACGCAGGTCGGGGTCGTCACGAGCGCGGTCCGCTCGCCGGTCCTGCGGGCCAGCATCGCCCTGTGCCGCATCGCCGTCACGCACGCCCAGCCGGGAACCCGTGTCGAGATCGGCAAGCTCGACGGCCACCGCAAACGAATCCCGGCCACCGTCACCACGATTCCGTTCTACGACCCCGACAAGACCCGCCCGCGGTCATGACGCCCCGAGGAGAGAGATGATGTCCCGTATCGCCGTGATCGGTGCAGGCCCGTGCGGCCTGGCGCAGCTGCACGCGTTCGAACAGGCTCGCCAGGACGGCATCGACGTCGGCGAGGTGGTGTGCTTCGAGAAGCAGAGCGACTGGGGTGGGCTGTGGAACTACACGTGGCGCACCGGAGTCGACGCGCACGGAGATCCGGTGCACGGCAGCATGTACCGCTATCTGTGGTCCAACGGCCCGAAGGAGTGCCTGGAGTTCTCCGACTACACCTTCGACGAACATTTCGGCGGGCCGATCCCGTCGTTCCCCCCGCGCGAGGTGTTGTTCGACTACATCGCCGGGCGTGCGAAGAAGAGCAACGTGCGCCAGTTCATCCGGTTCGACACCGCGGTGCGTGAGGTGACGTTCGACGACGCCGCCCAGACCTTCACGCTCACCGTCGAATCGTGGCAGGACGCCGAAACCACGGTCAGCACCGAGGTTTTCGACCACGTGATCGTCGCGACGGGACACTTCTCCACCCCGAACGTGCCGGAGTACCCGGGCTTCGCGACGTTCCCGGGACGGATCCTGCACTCCCACGACTTCCGCGACGCGGTCGAGTTCGCCGGCAAGAACCTGTTGATCCTGGGCAGCAGCTATTCGGCCGAGGACATCGCGCTGCAGTCGCGCAAGTATGGCGCCGCGTCGGTGACGATCTGCTACCGCAACGCGCCGATGGGGTTCGGCTGGCCGGACGGGATCAGCGAGGTGCCCGCGCTGTCGCACGTCGAGGGTCGCACCGCGCATTTCTGCGACGGCACCAGCCGCGACGTCGACGCGATCATCCTGTGCACCGGCTACCAGCACAACTTCCCGTTCCTGGATCCGGAGTTGCGGCTGGTCACCCCGAACAACCTCTACCCGGGCGGGCTGTACAAGGGCGTGGTGTGGACCGCGAACCCGAAGCTGCTCTACCTCGGGATGCAGGACCAGTTCTACACGTTCAACATGTTCGACGCGCAGGCCTTCGTGGCGCGCGACGTGGTGCTGGGCCGACTCGCGCTGCCGGACGCCGACGCGATGGCCGCCGACGTCGACGGGTGGCTGGCCAGGTACGCCGCGGTCGACAGCGTCGAGGGCCAGATCGACTTCCAGACCGACTACGTGCGCGACCTGATGGCGCTCACCGACTACCCGGACTTCGACCTGGACCTGGTCCGGCAGCACTTCGTCACCTGGGAGCACGACAAGGAGGAGAGCATCACCGGCTACCGGGACAAGTCGTTCGCATCGCCGTGCACCGGCACCGTCGGGCCGACGCCGCGCACCACCTGGTGGGACGAACTCGACGACAGCCTGGCCCGCTTCCTGAGCCGGGGCTAGCGGGCGGGTTGCGCCGCGGGCGGCACGGCGACAGCATCGGAGCATGACGCGCGAGGGAAACGTCTCCGAAGCCCGGCCGTCAAGCTCCGGGGACGGTGATTTCGCCGGCCTCGCCCACGCGCGCAGCCGGGTCGACATCCTCGCGGCGCTGCAGACCAGTGCGGACGGGCTCTCCTCTGCCGAGGCCGCCGCCCGGCTGGCCAGGACGGGCCCCAACCGGCTGCCCGCACCGCCGCACCGCTCACCGGTGAGGCTGTTCCTCGCGCAGTTCAACAACGTGTTGATCTACATCCTCGTCGCGGCCGCCGTCCTGAAGGCGATCCTCGGCGACTGGATCGACGCCGCGGTCATCGGTGCGGTCGCGATCATCAACAGCGTCGTCGGCTACCTGCAGGAGGGCAAGGCCGAGAGGGCACTCGACAGCATCCGCGAGATGCTGTCGGTGTCGGCCCGGGTGCTGCGCGACGGCCAGTGGACCAACGTCGACGCCGAAACCCTGGTACCCGGGGATGTGGTGCGGATCGGCTCCGGTGACCGTGTGCCGGCCGACCTGCGGCTGCTGGAGGTCAACAACCTGCGGGTCGAGGAATCGGCGCTGACCGGTGAGTCGGTGCCGACGGCCAAGGACGTCACCCATGTCGAATCCGACGCCGGCCTGGGCGACCGCACGTCGATGGTCTACTCGGGCACCATCGTGGCCGCGGGCACCGGCGTCGGTGTCGTCACCGCCACCGGCACCGCCACCGAGATCGGCCGCATCCAGACGATGATCTCCGAGGTCGAGAGGATCGACACGCCACTGACCCGCAAGCTGGAGCAGTTCGGCCGCCAGCTGTCGGTGCTGATCCTGGCGATGGCCGCGGCGATGCTGATCATCGGCAGGCTCATCCACCAGTTCACCATCGAGGAGCTCATCTCGGCGGCGATCGGATTCGCGGTGGCCGCGATCCCGGAGGGTCTGCCCGCCGTGGTGACCGTGACGCTGGCGCTCGGCGTGCAGCAGATGGCGCGGCGCAACGCGATCACCCGCAAACTGCCCGCCGTCGAGGCGCTGGGGTCGGTCACCGTGATCTGTTCGGACAAGACGGGGACGCTGACCCGCAACGAGATGACGGCCCGCACCGTGGTCACCGCCCGCCACGTCTACGACGTCACCGGCGCCGGCTACGCCCCGCACGGCGACATCGAGATCGACGGCGTCGCCGTCTCGCTGACCGACCACCCGGACCTGGGCGCACTCGTTCACGTGATGGCGCTGTGCAACGACGCCCGGCTCACCGAGGTCGACGGGCACTGGCGGGTGGTCGGGGAACCCACCGAGGGCGCGCTGCGCGCGCTGGCCCATAAGGCCGGGCTGGACACACCGATGCGCCGCGTCGCCGAGATCCCGTTCGATTCGGCGCACAAGTTCATGGTCACCCTCGACGAGGACCCCGACGGCGGGCGGTGGCTGCACGTGAAGGGCGCGCCGGACCGGCTGCTCGACCGGTCGGCCACCCAGCTGCGCGGCGGGGTCACCGAACCGCTGGACGCCACCTTCTGGCGCGCGCGCATCGACGAGCTCAGCCACCGGGGTCTGCGGGTGCTGGCCGCGGCGCGCCGCGCGCACCACGGCGGTGACGAGGTCGGCTTCGGCGAGGTCGAGGACGGCCTCGAGTTCCTCGGCGTGGTCGGCATCGTCGACCCACCCCGCCCCGAGGCGGTCGACGCGATCGCGAACTGCCACAGCGCCGGTATCCGGGTGAAGATGATCACCGGCGATCACGTCGGCACCGCGAAGGCCATCGCGCACGAGATGGGCATCGTCGAGAGCACCGAAGTTCGGGCCCTTACCGGCGCCGAGCTGCAGGCGATGAGTCAACCTCGACTGCGGGAGGCCGTCGGCGAGGTGGACGTCTACGCGCGGACCAGCCCGGAGCACAAGATCCGCATCGTCAGCGCGCTACAGGCCGAAGGCCAGGTGGTGGCGATGACGGGGGACGGTGTCAACGACGCACCGGCCCTGACCCGCGCCGACATCGGGGTGGCGATGGGGGTCAAGGGCACCGAGGCCACCAAAGAGGCGGCGGGCATCGTGCTGGCCGACGACAACTTCGCGACCATCGAACGAGCGGTCGAGGAGGGCCGCCGGATCTACGACAACATCCGCAAGTCGGTGTTGTTCCTGTTGCCCGCCAACGGTTCTCAGTCGCTGGTCATCCTCGTGGCGGTGTTGTTCGGGTTCGCGCTACCGCTGCAGCCCGTGCAGATCCTGTGGGTCAACCTGGTGACGGGCGTGACCCTGGCGCTGGCCCTGGTCTTCGAGAACGCCGAGGACGGGCTGATGTCGCGGCCGCCGCGACCGGCTGGCCAACCGGTGGTGCGTCTGGCGGACGTATCGATGATCGCGCTGGTGTCGGTGCTGGTCGCCGGTGCGGCGCTGGCCGTGTACTTCCTCGGGCTGACCGCCGGCTATTCGCTCCCGGTGGCGCAGACCGCGGCGGTGAACATGCTCGCGCTGGGGCAGCTGGCCTACCTGTTCAACTGCCGGTTCGTCAGCTCGACGAGCCTGCGCCCGGCGGTGCTGCGCGGCAATCCGTGGGTGTGGCGGATGGCTGCGGCGCTGGTGGTTCTGCAGCTGGTCTTCATCTACACGCCGTTCATGCACGCGTGGTTCCACTCCGCGCCGATCCCGATGCTGGGCTGGCTGGTCGGGCTGGCGTTCTCGGTGGTGATCTTCCTGGTGGTCGAGGCCGCCAAGGCCGTCGGGTTGCGTCTCGGCTTCTAGCCGCCACCTCGCGAGAAAAAGTCGCCGTGAGGTAAACCCGTGACTTGGCCGCCGGTGGGGGGCACTATCCCGCGGTGACCCACGCGATCAAGCTGCACTGGTTCCTTCCGACCTACGGCGACAGCCGGCTCATCGTCGGAGGCGGGCACGGCACCCCGGTCGGCGCGGCGCACGGCGATCGGGACGCGTCCATCGACTACCTCGCCTCGATCGTGCGGGCCGCCGAGACATTCGGCTTCACCGGTGCGCTGATCCCGACCGGGGCCTGGTGCGAGGACGCGTTCATCACCGCGGCGCTGCTGGCGCGGGAGACGACGTCGCTCGGGTTCCTGGTCGCATTCCGTCCCGGCCTGGTCAGCCCGACACTGTCGGCGCAGATGGCCGCGACGTTCGCCCGACACGCGCCGGGGCGGATCCTGCTCAACGTCGTGGTCGGCGGCGAGGCGCACGAGCAGCGCGCGTTCGGCGATCATCTCGACAAGGACGGCCGCTACGCGCGCGCCGACGAATTCCTCGACGTGGTGCGCCGGCTGTGGGACGGGCAGACGGTGTCGTTGGACGGCGAGCACATCCAGGTCGAGGACGCCTCGCTGGCGACGCTGCCGAATCCGGTGCCGCCGTTGTACTTCGGCGGCAGTTCGGCCGCCGCGGGTCCGGTCGCGGCGCGCCACGCCGACGTGTACCTCACCTGGGGGGAGCCACCGGCCGCGGTGGCCGAGAAGGTGGACTGGATCCGGCGGGCGGCGGCCGCGGAGGGCAGGCAGGTGCGGTTCGGTATCCGGCTGCACGTGATCACCCGCGACACCGCCGACGCGGCGTGGGCCGAGGCCGACCGGCTCGTCGGCGCGCTCGACGAGCAGACCGTACGCACGGCGCAGGAAGGCTTGAGCCGCAGCCAATCCGAGGGTCAGAAGCGGATGCTCGCGCTGCACGAGGCGCACCGCGAGAACGGCAGCTGGCACGACGCCCGCTCACTGGAGGTCGCACCGAACCTGTGGGCCGGGGTCGGCCTGGTGCGCGGCGGCGCGGGCACCGCGCTGGTGGGCAGTCACACCGAGGTCGCCGAGCGGATCGCCGAGTACGTCGAGGTCGGCATCGACGAGTTCATCTTCTCCGGCTATCCACATCTGGAGGAGCTCTACTGGCTCGGCGAGGGTGTGGTCCCGCTGCTGCGCGAGCGCGGGCTGTTCGACGCTGATGTGAGATCCGGTGCGCCGGCGTCGATCCCGTTTGTCGGAGCACCCCGGTGACACCGGCGTCGGCGGACGAGGCACTCGCCGTCGCCCGTGATCTGGCCGCTGGATTCGCCGTCGACGCCGCGACCCGCGACGCCGACCGCGAGTTGCCGCACGATCAGATCAAGGCGCTCAAGGAATCCGGACTGCTGGCGCTGTCGGTGCCGCGCGAGTACGGCGGTCTCGACGTGTCCGCGACGGTGCTGGCCGAGGTGTTCCGATTGTTCGCGCACGCCGACCCGTCGTTGTCACAGATTCCGCACTCGCACTTCGTTTTTCTGGAGGCGCTGCGGCTGCAGGGCTCCCCCGACCAGCAGCGGATCTTCTATCGGCGGGTAATCGACGGCGCGCTGCTGGCCAACGCGCAGTCCGAACGTGGGCCGCACACCGTCGACGTCGACACCACCAGGCTGGTCCGCGGCGCCGACGGCTACACGCTGACGGGCCGCAAGTTCTACTCGACGGGCGCGTTGTTCGCCGACTGGGTGGTGGTGCGCGCCTCCCTGTGTGACGGATCCGGTGCGGTGCCGACGAACAAGACACCGAAGGCCGTCGCGTTCGTGCCGCGCGAGGCGGCCGGCCTCGACATCGTCGACGACTGGGACGGCATGGGGCAGCGCACCACTGCGTCCGGGACGGTGACCCTCGACGGTGTCGCGGTAGCCGCCGAGCAGGTGGTGCCGTTCTCGCCGATCTTCACGGTGCCGACCACCTACGGGGCGCGGGCGCAGCTGTGGCATGCCGCGATCGACGTCGGTATCGCGACCGGCGCGCTGGAGGCCGGTGTCGCGCAGGTCGCGAAGGCCCGGCCGCACTTCGAGGCGGCGGTGACGGCGGCGGTCGACGACCCGACGCTGATCTCGGTCGCCGGGGAGCTGACGGTCACGGTGCGCGCAGCGCAGGCCCTGCTGGCCGAGGCGGCGCGCACGCTGGACGCGGCCACGGCGGAACTGACGGAGGATTCGGCGGCCGAGGCCTCGATCGCGGTCGCGGCGGCCAAGGTCGCGGCGGTGCGGGCGTGCCTGGAGGCCTCGACGTCGCTGTTCGAGTTGGGCGGCACCCGCAGCGCGGGCGCCTCGGCCAACCTGTCGCGGTACTGGCGGGACGCGCGGACGCACACGCTGCACGACCCGACGCGGTGGAAGGTGCAGCACATCGGCCGGTACACGCTCTCCGGTACCCGGCCGCCCCGGCACGGCCAGATCTAGCAGGCGACCCCGGCGAAGACGGCGCCGGTGACCAGCGCGATCACCAGCGCGAGCGTGGGCATACCGCTGAACAGCGCGACCACCACACCGGCGATCGCGGCGATCAGCAGCATCATCATCAAGAACGCCAGCGCCCAGTTGACCTGCCCGGACGGGTGCCCGGCGCGGGGCGAGTCGACAGGCTGCGGGACCATTGCGCTGTCACCGATTCCAACCATGACACGTCCTCTCTGTGATGACGGACACAATATAACCTGACGATGGCGTAAGTCACACCGAGGATCGCCATGTTGTGATGTAACCGTCAATTTCGAAAGCCCAACTAACAGAATCGATTAGGGCCACTAACCACGAATCCGGGCGTTGGTAGCTTGGCGACCGTGAGGATCGGACGCCCCTTCGCGTCGGTGCCGGCGGCGGCACTCGCGGCGGCCCTGCTGGTGTCGTGCACGCCGGCGCCCGAGTCGCCCCGCCCGGCTCAACCGGCCTCCCGATCCGCCGCCGAACCCGCCCCGCTCCCGCCGGAGACGATCCGCCGCCTCACCCCAGTGCCGGACAAAACAGTGCCGGACCCCGCCCCGCGGCCCGCGGTCCATCCGGTCACCGCCGCCGAACTCGGGGACACCTGGCGGCCTGGCTGCCCGGCCGGCCCGGACGAGCTTCGGCGCGTCGAACTCGACTACTGGGGTTTCGACGGCCAGACCCACCGCGGCGAGCTGGTGGTACACCGCGACCTCACCGACGAGGTCATCGAGGTGTTCGCGGCGCTGCACGAGCTGCGCTATCCGATCGAACGGATGCGCACCGTCGCGGCCTATCCGGGCGGTGACGACGAGTTGTCGATGCGCGACAACAACACCTCGGCGTTCAACTGCCGCGGCATCCCGGGCTCGAGCAGCTGGTCGTGGCATGCGTACGGCCGCGCGATCGACGTCAACCCGAAACTCAACCCGTATGTCCCGGCCGGCGGCGCCTACGAACCGGCCAACGCCGGTCCGTGGGTCGACCGCGCCCGCACCGACCCCGGCATGCTGCGCGACGGGGACCCCGCGGTGACGGCGTTCACCGACCGCGGCTGGGGTTGGGGCGGGCACTGGCGCAGCCCGCTGGACTATCAGCACTTCGAAATGCCCTAGATCCGCGCCCCATATCGACGATCATGTCAATAGACGGCCCCGTGCCGTCGCCATGAAGGACGCCACGACGGCGCGACCGCGCGTCAGCGCGCGAAGGTGAACCTCCGCGGGAGGTACTCCGTGTCGTTCAATAAAGCATCCTTCTCTCGGACGGAGACTGCGCTGCTCGATCGGATCGCCCTCTGGGCCCTCTCCGCGCCACGGCGCATCCTTCTCGCCGCGGCGATACTGACCGCCGCGATGGCGGTCTTCGGCCTGCCCGTCGCCAAGGACCTGTCGCCGAGCGGATTCTCCGACCCGGGTTCACAGTCCGCGCACGCCGCGAGTCTGCTGACCGACAAGTTCGGCCAGGGCGACGTCCAGATGCTGATCGTGGTGTCGTCCCCCGACGGGATCGACGCTCCCGCGGTGCACGACGTCGGCACCGGCATCGTCGAGGACCTCAAGGCCGACCCGCACGTCGCAGAGGTGTCCTCGCCGTGGTCGGCGCCGCCGGCCGGAGCCGCCGACCTGGTCAGCCGCGACCGCACCGCGGCCCTGATCGTCGCCGGGATCACCGGCACCGAAGCCCAGCAACAGACCTACGCCAAGGAGATCTCCGACCGGGTCACCCGCGACCGGGACGGCATCGTGGTGCGCACCGGCGGAACCGCGATGGTCAACGTGCAGATCACCGAACAGTCCCAGCGCGATCTGCTGGTGATGGAGGGGTTGGCCATCCCGCTGAGCTTCCTGGTGCTGGTCTGGGTGTTCGGCGGCCTGGTCGCGGCCGCGCTACCGGTCGCCATCGGCGGGATGGCGATCGTCGGCGCCATGGCGGTGCTGCGGCTGGTCACCTACGCCACCGACGTGTCGATCTTCGCGCTGAACCTGGCCACCGCGATGGGGCTGGCGCTGGCCATCGACTACACCCTGCTGATCCTGTCGCGCTACCGCGACGAACTGGCCGCCGGCGCGGCGCGCCCGGAGGCGATCCGGCGCACGATGACGACCGCGGGCCGCACGGTGATCTTCTCGGCGACGACGGTCGCGCTGTCGATGTCGGCCATGGTGCTGTTCCCGATGCACTTCCTCAAATCGTTCGCCTACGCCGGGGTGGCCACGGTCGCGTTCGCGGCCGCCTCGGCGGTCATCGTCACCCCCGCCGCGCTCGCGCTGCTCGGTGACCGGGTGAACTCCCTCGACGTGCACAAGCTGGCCCGCCGCGTGCTGCGCAGGCCCGACCCGCGACCGGTGCCGGTCGAGCAGCGGTTCTGGTACCGCTGCGCCAGGTCGGTGATGCGCCGCGCGTTGCCGCTCGGCCTCGCCGTGGTGACCCTGCTGCTGGTGCTCGGCGTCCCGTTCCTGGGGGTGAAATGGGGCTTCCCCGACGACCGGGTGTTGCCCGCGTCGGCGTCGGCACATCAGGTCGGCGATCAGCTGCGCACCGAATTCGCCGACAACACCGACACCAATGTCACCGTCGTGGTGCCCGACGCGGCCGGGCTGACCCCGGAGGACCTGTCCACCTACGCCGCCGAACTGTCCCGGGTGCCCGACGTTCCGGCGGTGTCGGCGCCGACGGGCACGTTCGTCGACGGCGCCCAGGCCGGGCCGCCGTCCGCGCCGGCCGGTGAACGCGACGGCAGCGTGTTCCTGACCGTCACGAGCTCGGCACCGCTGTTCTCCGACGCGTCGGAGGTCCAGCTCGACCGATTGCATGCCGTACCGGGCCCGGGTGGGCGCGACGTCCAGATGACCGGCACCGCGCAGATCAATCGCGACAGCGTCGACGCGATCACCTCGAAGATGCCGCTGGTGCTCGGGCTGATCGCGGTGATCATGTTCGTGCTGCTGTTCCTGCTCACCGGTAGCGTCGTCGTACCGATCAAAGCCCTTGTGCTGAACATGCTTTCGCTGACCGCCGCGTTCGGCGCGCTGGTGTGGATCTTCCAGGACGGCCACCTGGCCGGGCTCGGGACCACCTCCACCGGCACGCTGGTGGCCAACATGCCGGTGCTGTTGTTCTGCATCGCGTTCGGCTTGTCGATGGACTACGAGGTCTTCCTGGTGGCGCGCATCCGCGAGTTCCGTAACTACGGCCACGACAACGACGAGGCGGTGGCCCTCGGCATCGCCCACACCGGACGCATCATCACCGCCGCGGCACTGATCATGTCGATCAGTTTCGCCGCGTTGATCGCCGCCCACGTGTCGTTCATGCGGATGTTCGGCCTCGGTCTGACCCTGGCCGTCCTCGTCGACGCGACGCTGGTGCGGATGGTGCTCGTCCCGGCGTTCATGCACCTGATGGGCGGCGTGAACTGGTGGGCGCCAGCATTTCTCAAACGTGTGCACGAACGCCTCGGCTTCACCGAAGAGCCCAGCCTCAAGACTCCCGCCAACACCGCCACAACTGAACAGACAGAGCAGGTCGTCACATGAGCACCAGTGTCATCGCGGGCGTCCAAGGCGCCCTGCCCCCGCACAGATACACCCAGGTCGAGGTCACCGAGGCCTTCCTCGCCGTGCCCGCGTTCGCCGGTGTCGGCGACGTGCTGCGCAGCCTGCACACCAACGCCAAGGTCGACGCCCGCCATCTGGTGCTGCCGCTGGAGCAGTATCCCGACCTGCTCGATTTCGGCGCGGCGAACGACCTGTACATCGAGCACGCCGTCGAACTCGGCTGCGCGGCACTGACCGCCGCGCTCGACGAGGCCGGCCTGGCGCCGGCCGATCTCGACATGATCATGACGACGACGGTCACCGGGATCGCGGTGCCGTCGCTGGACGCCCGCATCGCCGGCCGGCTCGGGCTGCGGCCCGACATCAAACGGATCCCGTTGTTCGGTCTCGGATGTGTGGCGGGTGCGGCGGGCATCGCCCGCATGCACGACTACCTGCGCGGTGCACCCGGTCAGGTGGCCGCGCTGGTCTCGGTCGAGCTGTGCTCGCTGACCCGCCCGGCACTGGAGCCGACGATCGGCAGCCTGGTCGGCAGCGCGCTGTTCGGCGATGGCGCGGCAGCGGTGATCGCGGTCGGGCAGCAGCGGGCGGACACCCTGGGCGCGGAAGGTCCCGAGGTGCTCGACACGCGCAGCCGGATGTATCCCGATTCCCTCGACATCATGGGCTGGTCGGTGAACCACAACGGCTTCCAGCTGATCCTGTCACCGGATCTGCCCGAGCTGATCGAACGCTATCTCCCCGACGACATGGCCGGTTTTCTCGGCGACCATGACCTCGCCGTCGGCGACATCGCGACCTGGATCTCGCATCCGGGCGGCCCGAAGGTGATGGAGGCGATCACCGCGGCACTGCATCTCGGCGACGACGCGCTGGAACTGTCCTGGCGCTCGCTCGCCGAGGTCGGCAACCTCTCGTCGTCGTCGGTGCTGCACATCCTGCGCGACACCCGCGCCAAGAATCCCCCGCCCGGTGGGCCCGGGCTGCTGATGGCGATGGGGCCGGGCTTCTGCTCCGAGCTGGTCCTGCTGCGGTGGCGGTGAGGAACCGGCCATGCTCGCTTACACCCTGCTGATCGCCGCGGTCGCGGTCGAACGCGTCGCCGAACTCGTCGTCTCGCAACGCAACCTGAAGTGGAGCCGGGCGCACGGCGGCGTCGAGTTCGGCGCGGGCCACTACCCCGTCATGGTGGTGCTGCACACCGGGCTGCTGGTCGGTTGCCTCGTCGAGGCCGCGCACCGCGAGTTCATCCCGGCATTGGGCTGGTCGATGTTCGCCGTCGCGGTGGCCGCCCAGATCCTGCGCTGGTGGTGCATCACGACGCTCGGGCACCAGTGGAACACCCGCGTCGTCGTGGTCCCGAACGCCGGGCGCGTCACCCGCGGGCCGTACCGCTTGTTCTCGCACCCGAACTACGTCGCGGTCGTCGCCGAGGGCATCGCGCTGCCGCTGGTGCACTCCGCGTGGATCACCGCGCTGGTGTTCACCGCCGCGAACGCGGTGCTGCTGTGGGTGCGGATCTCGGTGGAGAACAAGGCGCTCGAATCGCTGACGCCATGATCGACCTGGTGGTGGCCGGGGGCGGACCCGCGGGTCTGGCCACCGCGGTGCACGCCGCCAGGGCCGGTCTGCAGACCGTCGTCATCGAGAAGCGCACCGGCCCGATCGACAAGGCGTGCGGGGAGGGGTTGATGCCGCACGCGGTGCGCCACCTCGACGCGCTCGGCGCGCAGCCGTCCGGGCGGGCGCTGCGCGGCATCTCCTACTTCGACCGCGGCCACGCCGTCACCGCGCCGTTCGCCGCGGGCGGCGGGCTCGGGGTACGTCGCACGACGCTGCACGCGGCGCTGCTCACCGAGGCCGAACGCGCGGGCGTGAAACTCGTGCACGCCAAGGCGGGCCCGGTGACCCAGGACGCGGACTCGGTGAGCGTCAACGGGATCCGCGCCCGCTACCTGGCCGCCGCCGACGGCCTGCACTCCCCGATCCGGTCCGCGCTGGGACTGGAGCTGCCCGCGTCCGGGCCCCGGCGCTGGGGGTTGAAGCGCCATTTCGCGGTCGCGCCGTGGAGCGACTTCGTCGAGGTGTACTGGTCCGATGTGCCCGGCGCCGGGGAGGCGTACGTGACCCCGGTGGCCGACGACTGCGTCGGCATCGCGATCCTGACCTCGCGGCGCGGCGGGTTCGACCAGCACCTCGACGCATTCCCGGCGCTGCGGGAGCGGCTCGCCGGGCTGGCCCACGAAGCCGACCACGCTGCGGGTCCGCTGCGGCAGCGGGTGCGCGGCCGCGTCGCGGGCCGGGTGCTGCTGGTCGGCGATGCGGCCGGCTACGTCGACGCGCTGACCGGCGAGGGGCTCGGGTTGTCGTTCGCCGCGGCCCGGCTGCTCGTCGACTGTGTGACCGCCGACCGGCCCGCCGACTACGAGGCGCAGTGGCGCCGCGCCACCCGGCGCTACCGGTTGATCACCGCGGCGATGCTGGGCGTCTGCACCTCGCCGCTGCGGTCATTCGTCGTACCCGCGGCCAGCGGCCTCCCGCGGGTGTTCGCCGGCGTGGTCAACCTGATCGGCGACTGACCGGTCGGCGTAGATCGAGATCGCGTTGCGGCCCCGCGCCTTGGCGGCGTACAGCGCCCGGTCGGCACGGTCGAGCAGGTCGGCCACCACCGCCTCCGGGTCGGTGTCCGCGGTGCGCCACGGCCGCAGCGTCGCGACGCCGACACTGATGGTCACCCTCCCAGAGTCCGAACCCAGGTGCGGGATGTTGAGCGCCCGGATCGCGGCGGCCAGCCCGTCGGCGAACTCGTGCGGCGCATCGCAGCCGGACAGCACCACCGCGAACTCCTCACCGCCGTAGCGCGCGGGCACGCACACCTCGGGGTCGGCGAGGTTCTGCAGCACGTCGGCGACGCGGCGCAGGCAGACGTCGCCGGCCTGGTGGCCGTAGAGGTCGTTGAACGACTTGAAGTGGTCCAGGTCGACGAACAGCGCGGTGACCTGTTCACCGTCCGCGCGGGCACGCGACCAGATCTCGGCGGCCCGCTGCGCCAGGCCGCGCCGGTTGGCCAGCCCGGTCAGCGGGTCGGTGTTGGCCATGTCGGTCAGCGAGTCCTGCACCTCGCGTTCCAGGGTCACATCGCGCAGCACCGCGACGGTCAGCCCGTCGGGAGTGCGCCTGCTGTGCACGACGTACCAGCCCCACTCGCCGTCGCGCTTGCGGATCCGGAACGGCGCCGACGGCCCCGTCTCGGCGGTCTCGGGGAAACCGGCGCGGCTGGCCTGGTCGTCGGGATGCACCTGCGCCAGCCACGCCTCCTTGGTCAGGGGACCGTCCGGCAGGTCGAGGATTTCGTGACCGGGTGAGGCGCGGCGCAACACGTTGCCGTCGCCGTCGACCACGATCACCACGTCACCGGTCAGCTCGGCGACCAGTTCGTAGGCCTGGTAGCTGGCGTTGTCGAGCACGGCCAGCCGCGTCCGGTCCTCCAGCGCGGCCGCGACCAGCACCACCATCGTGAACGCGCCGAGCACGAACACCTGGGCCGAGATCATCGCCTGGCCGGGGGTGTCCAACGACTCGGCGAACGGACCGTAGCCGGCGAACGTGGTGCCCAGCACCAGCGACGCGCCGACGGCCATCTCGGCGAACGCCGCCGCGATCCCGGACCGGATCAGCACCAGCAGCGCGGGCAGCCCGGTCAGGAACACCAGCACGAAGCTGGTCTCGGTGGCCGAGGCCACGCACATCCCGACGGTCGCGGCGGTCATCGCCGCGAACCACAGCACCTCGCTCCAGCTGTGCCTGCGCAGGTAGTGGTCCCAGCGCAGCAGCAGCGGCACCAGGAACGCGACGCCGACGGCCTCGGTCAGGTACCACGCCGTCGCCGCATGGAGCAGACCGTGCGAGGTCAGCGGGATCTCGTCGTTGAGGACCAGCCCGGCGATCCCGATCGGGGCGGCTAGCAACGGCGCCAGCAGCACCCCGAACACCAGGAACCGTTGCCAGCCGCCCAGCGAGTCGGTGCGCCCGCTGACCCAGTCCTGGTCGCGGTGCAACAGTGCCGCGGCGAACACCGCCGTCGCCATCGTCGACAGCACGCCGAGCTCGGGGGTCAGGTCGAACACGGCGCGCGCCGGGATGATCTGGACGGCGGCGAGCGCGGCCAGGTACACCGGCCACTGCCTGCGCGGTGCGGTCAGCAGCGCGACCAGTTGCGGTGCGACCGCCGGCCATGCCATCGCATACGACCAGTGCTCGGTGTAGACGAGGCCGCGCACCAGCAGGCACAGCGCGCCGACGGCGAGCGTCCAGCCGATCAGCCGCCACAGGGGCGGGACGGCACCACCGGGGTCGTCCGCGCTGCGCGCGTCCCCTCGGTCCGCTCCCCTACCCACCCCGACAGTCAACCGCGTCAATATTCGACTCGGCAACCGCACCACGCCGGGCCGGGCCTCGCGCCGTTCACATTCCTGACGCGGTACGGAAACGCTGGGACGCCACAATGACGCGTCCGTACTAGTTTCGACAGTCCAGGCCGCCGACAAAGGAGAACCCGTGACCGATGTCGTGAACCCTGCAGTGGTGAACCCTGCCAGCAGCTCCGTCGAGATCAACGGCACCCCGGTCGGGCCGACGGGTCAGACCCGGTCGGGCATGACGGCCGACGCGCTGCGCGCCGCGGTCAAGGACCACCTGGTGTACTCGATCGCGCGCCCGGCTGCCGCGCTGACCCCGGAGCATTACTACCGCGCGCTGTCGCTGGCCGTGCGCGACCGGATGCAGAAGCGCTGGATGGCCACCACCCAGGACTGGCTCGACCTGTCGGCGAAGGTCACCTGCTATCTGTCGGCAGAGTTCCTGATGGGTCCGCAGCTGGGTAACAATCTGCTCAACCTCGGCATCGAGAAACAAGCGCGCGAGGCCCTCTCCGACCTCGGCCAGGACATGGACGAGATCTTGGCCTGCGAGGGCGAGCCGGGGCTGGGCAACGGCGGGCTCGGCCGGCTGGCGGCGTGCTACCTGGACTCGCTGGCGACGCTGGAGCGGCCGTCGATCGGCTACGGCATCCGCTACGAGTTCGGCATCTTCCGGCAGGAGATCGTCGACGGCTGGCAGGTCGAGAAGACCGACAACTGGCTCGTGCACGGCAACCCGTGGGAGATCGACAAGCCGGACGCCAACTATGTCGTCAACTGGGGCGGCCACACCGAACAGTACGAGGACGTGACCGGCAAGCTGCGGGTGCGCTGGGTGCCGCAGCGGGTGCTGCAGGGCATCTCCTACGACACCCCGGTGCAGGGCTACGGCGTGAACACGTGCAACACCCTGACGTTGTGGAGCGCGCGGGCGGTGGAGTCGTTCGCGCTGGAGGCGTTCAACACCGGCGACTTCTACAAGGCCGTCGACGAGGAGGTCGTCTCCGAGACGGTCTCGAAGGTGCTCTACCCCAACGACGAGCCCGAGGCCGGGAAGCGGCTGCGGCTGCTGCAGCAGTACTTCTTCGTGACGTGCTCGCTGCAGGACATCCTCAACATCCACCTGCGGCGCGCGCACCTGCCGCTGCACACACTGCCGGACAAGTGGGCGATCCAGCTCAACGACACCCACCCGTCGATCGCGGTCGCCGAGCTGATGCGGCTGCTGATCGACGAGCACCAGCTGGCGTGGGACGACGCCTGGGATCTGACGGTGCGCACGTTCGGCTACACCAACCACACGTTGCTGCCCGAGGCGCTGGAGACCTGGCCGCTGGGCATGTTCGGCGAGGCGCTGCCGCGGCATCTGGAGTTGATCTACGAGATCAACGAACGTTTCCTCGACGAGGTGCGGGAGCGTTTCCCCGGCGACGACGACCGGGTGCGCCGGATGTCGCTGATCGGTGAGGACGGCGGCAAGCGGGTGCGGATGGCGCATCTGGCGACCGTCGGCAGCCACGCCGTCAACGGTGTCGCGGCGCTGCACTCGGAGCTGCTGAAAAGCAGTGTGCTCAAAGACTTCTACGATCTGTGGCCGGAGAAGTTCGGCAACGTGACCAACGGGGTGACGCCGCGGCGGTTCCTCGCGCTGTCCAATCCGGGGCTGCGCAGCCTGCTCGACGACACGATCGGGCCGGGCTGGCTGACCGACCTGGGACGCCTGCACGGGCTGGAGTCGTTCGTCGACGACCCGGCGTTCCGGGCCCGGTGGCGGGAGGTCAAGCGCGCCAACAAGGCCCGGCTCGCCGAGTACGTGCATTCGGCCACCGGCATCGAACTGGACCCGACGTGGATGTTCGACGTGCAGGTCAAGCGGATCCACGAGTACAAGCGTCAGCACCTGATGGTGCTGCACATCATCGCGCTGTACCGGCGGCTGAAGACCAATCCGGGGCTGACGATCCCGCCGCGGGCGTTCATCTTCGGCGGCAAGGCCGCACCCGGTTACTTCATGGCCAAGCGGATCATCAAGCTCATCACCGCGGTCGGCGAGACCATCAACGCCGACCCCGAGGTCAACCGCTGCATGAAAGTGGTGTTCCTGCCGAACTTCAACGTCAAGAACGCCCATCTGGTGTATCCGGCGGCGAACCTGTCCGAGCAGATCTCCACGGCGGGCAAGGAGGCTTCGGGCACCGGGAACATGAAGTTCATGATCAACGGCGCGCTGACGATCGGCACGCTCGACGGCGCCAACGTCGAGATCCGCCAGGAGGCCGGTGCCGAGAACTTCTTCCTGTTCGGGCTCACCGAGGGTCAGGTCGAACGGGTCAAGGCCGAGGGCTACCGTCCGGTGAGCTACATCGAGCGAGACCCGGAACTGGCCGGCGTGCTGGAGTTGATCGCGTGCGGTGAGTTCACCCACGGCGACACCGAGGTGCTGCGCCCGATCGTCGACAACCTGGTCCACGACGACCCGTTCCTGGTGCTGGCCGACTACCGCTCGTACGTGGACTGTCAGGACGAGGTGTCGCGGGCGTGGCTGGATCTCGACTCGTGGTCGCGGATGTCAATCCGCAATACCGCGCGCAGCGGCAAGTTCTCGTCCGACCGCGCCATCCGGGAGTACTGCGACGAGATCTGGGGTGTCCGGCCGATGTCGGTCGAGCTGGACTGATTCACCGTTGATTCAACGGTAGAGGCCGCGCTCCAGCGCGTTGAGCAGTCGTAACGCCGCGTCGATGTCGTGCTTCTCGCCGGAGGCCGCCAGGGCGTCGTCCAGCAGTCGCGCCCAGATCGCCCGCACGCGTTGCAGATTCGCCGCGGCCAGGTCGGTCGAGCGCAGCACCGCCTGCCGGTTGTCGGCGGGGTCCGAGGTTCGTCGCACCAGCCCTTTGGCCTCCAGATCGCGCAGCGCGCGGCTGAGGTTGCTGCGCTGCAACCCGGTGCCTGCGGCCACCACACTGGGGCTGACGCCGGGATGGTGGTCGATGTAGCGCAGCACGGTCACCTCGGTGACCGACAGGTCCAGCACGGCCGGATCCGCGGACGCCTGGAGCTTCACCGCGCGGGCCACGGCCGTCACGAGGTCGGCGAGATCGGCCAACTGTTCCGCGCGGGGGGCTTGCACACGCCCACGCTAGCGCTTGGGTTTCGGGTCCGGCTTCTGCGTGCCGGCGGGCTCGTCGCCGCCGCGACCGGTGAAGCGGCTCAGCGTCGAGACCCCCGGCACCGACGACACCGCCCGGTAGACGTCGTTGCCGGTCGCGACCAGCGCTTCGAGCTGGGGCAGGATCAAGTCCATGGTGCGCAGCATCGGTGCGGCCAGCGCCAGATAGCGCTCCATCCGGTCGACGGCCTGGTTCAGCCGTTCGGTCGCGGTGGCCAGATTGTCGATCAGGTCGGGGATCTCGGCCGCGAGTTTGAGCGATGCGGGCGGGATCCGCAGCGCGCTGGTGGCGGCGGCCTGCGCGGCCTCGGCCGCCTCCTGCGCGGCGGCCACCAGGTCACCGGGCCTGGGTACTTTCTGTTTCGCCATGTGTCCACCATGACGCACGGCGGGCGTCCGCGCGTCCGGTACGCGCGGCGCGCCCGAAAAGCATTGGCCCGCAGCGCCGCGGCCGTGCCACCCTCGGACCGTGGTCGATACGTTCGTCGCCGACGGTTTCGTCAGGATTCCCGCGGCCGTTCCGCGCGGGGTCGCCGACGCGGCGCGGGCGCTGCTGTGGGCGCGCCTGCACCGGGATCACGGGCTCGACCCCGACGATCGCGGTTCATGGACGCAGCCGGTGGTGTGGACGGCCGACATGACCGGGCAGGGCCCGTTCGGCGAGTTCTGCCGCAGCCCGGCACTTGCCGCCGCACTGGACGACGTGTGCGGGGCCGGTGCGTGGATACCGCGCGGCGCGCTCGGCAACATTCCGGTCCGGTTCCCGGTGGCCCCGCCCGCCGAGGACCGCGGCTGGCATCTCGACCTGAACACGCAGCAGCCGGACGGGACCTGGACGGTCAGTGCGCGCCCGCACACGGTGCTGCTGTTGACGCTGCTGTCCGACGTCGGCGCCGACGATGCGCCGACCCGGATCCGCGTGGGTTCGCACCGCGACGCGGCCGCGGCTCTCGGCGACCGCGGGCTCGACGCGGTCGCCGCGGCCGAACTGGTCGAACCGGCCAGCCGGCGACGGCCCGTCGCGCACGCGACCGGGTCCGCCGGCGACATGTACGTCGTGCATCCACTGACCGTGCACGCCGCCGACGAGCACCGCGGCGCCACCCCGCGGTTCATGGCCCAGGCGCCGGTGCTGCTGCGGGACCCGCACCGGATCCACGAGGCGGCGTCTCGATGACCACAACGTCTCGATAACAAGCCGGTCACCGCCCCGCGCGTCCCGCCGCCCGCGACGGCGGCGCTTGTAACTTCGCGCGCGTGACGTTCTTCGCGCGCATCGCCACCGCGGTGCTCCTGGCCGCAGGCCTGTTGACCGTGGCCGCGCCGCCGGAGGCGGTCGCGTTCTCGCGCGCCGGACTGCCGATCGAACAGCTCGACGTGCCGTCCCCGTCGATGGGCCGCACCATCCGCGTCGAATTCCAGGGCGGCGGGCCACATTCGGTGCTGCTGCTCGACGGTCTGCGCGCCCAGGACGATTTCAGCGGCTGGGACATCAACACCGCCGCGTTCGAGTGGTTCCACGAGTCCGGGGTGTCGGTGATCATGCCGGTCGGCGGCCAGTCGAGTTTCTACGCCGACTGGTACCGCCCGGCCAGGAACAACGACGGCACACTGACCTACAAGTGGGAGACGTTCCTGACCAACGAGTTGCCGACGTGGCTGGCCGCCAACCGGGGCCAGGATCCGTTCGGCAACGCCGTCGTGGGGCTGTCGATGTCGGGCAGCGCGGCGCTGACGATGGCGGCATGGCATCCACGCCAGTACAAGTTCGCCGCATCGCTGTCGGGGTATCTGGCGCCGTCGCAGAAGATGTGGCCGTCGCTGATCGACATCGCGATGCAGGACGCCGGCGGATTCGACTCGTTCGACATGTGGGGCAAGCCCGGGTCGCCGATGTGGCAGCGGGCCGATCCGATGCTGAACATCAACCGGCTGGTGGCCAACCGCACCGCGCTGTGGGTCTACTGCGGCGACGGCGTCGCATCGGATCTCGACGCCGGCGGTGACCTCGGGGCCAGCATCAGTGCCGGGTTCCTGGAGACGATCACGCTGAACACCAACAAGGAGTTCCGCGACAAGTACCTCGCCGCGGGCGGGCGCAACGCGATCTTCAACTTCCCGCCCAACGGCACCCACAGCTGGGGGTACTGGGGCGCGCAGCTGCAGGCGATGAAACCCGACATCGTCCGGCTGCTGAACCCGCCGCCGCCTCCCCCACCGCCGGCCCCGGCCCCGGTCCCGCCGCTGCCCGCCCCCGCCCCAGCCCCCTGACCGCGAAATATCGTTCCGGGTCGCTTTTCGGGCCCCGGGCACAGCCCTGGGTGATATCTCGCGACGTGAAGGTGTCGCGGCAGCTACTTGAAGTACGGGTCCAGCAGTGTCGACCACGCCTGGTCGAGTTGCTGCCATTCCTCCTGGCAGCCCGCCGCCCGGTCCTCGGGGAGGGCCCCTCGGGTGACCAGGTCGGCGTTGGCGTCGGGGTTGGAGCCGTAGATCCAGCACACGAGGTTGTAGACGCGCTGCATGTCCAGTGAGTGCACGTCGGCCATCGCACCGTCGTCGACGTCAGGATTGGCCGCACCGGTGGCGGCGAACACCCGCGCGAAGTCCTTGACCGCCTGCACCGACTCCGGGTCGATCTGGCCGTCGTCGCCGGGGGTCAGCAGGATGTAGGCGGCCAGCTGGTCGGCGACGTCCTCCTCGCGTCCGGTGACCGGCAGGTCGTAGACGGTGATCGCCATGTGCCCGACCTCGTGATAGAACGTCGCCCATTCGGCGTTGATGGCCGACTCGATCGCGTCCGCGTCACCGACTTCGGTGAAGATCCGCTCGCTGTTGGAGGTGTCCTCGTAACAGATGGTGATGGTCTTGTCGCTCGGGCTCCAGAACGCGTTGGCCTGGTCGCACTGCGCCCCCAGCAGCGGGATGTCGTAGGGCAGGTTCAGCGTCTGGTTGATGTCGTCGGCCATGTCCTCCAGCGCATGGTCGTCCTCCAGGAGTTCCTTGCCCCGGGCCGCGTCCGGGCTCTGGGTGTCCTGGTAGGTCGCGATCATCGTGCCGCCTGCCTCCGGCGGCGCCTCGGGAACCTGCTCCGGGTCGACCTTGCCCTTCGCGGGTTCGGCCTCGACCGACTCCGAAGCGTCCGCGGTGTCCGAGGTATCTGCTTGCTGCTGCTCGGCGTTTGCGCATGCAACGACGAGAAGACCGGCCGCCAGCAGCGGCAATATCCGTGTGCGCATAGGCTCTGCCCCTTAGCTGCGAACGTCTATTGACACGCAAGCAGATTTTTGCGGCGGGCGGCGCGACTTTGCAGTATTCGATCAGGACAGCACGAGCTCGAAGACCGGGATGACGCGGTCGGTGCGCTTCTCGTACTCACCGAACCCCGGCGCCCGCTCGACGATGCGCGGGTAGACGCTGTCCCGCTCGTCGCGGGGCAACTCCCGCGCGGTCGCGGTTCTCGGCGGATCCGCGCCGATCTCGACGGTGACCTCCGGGTGCGCGCGAATGTTGAACGCCCACGCGGGGTCCCGGTCCCGCCCGGCCGATGAGCCCACGATGTAGACGTGGCCGTCGATGTCGAAGTACCCGGTCGGCGTGGTTCGTGGCTGCCCGCTCTTGGCGCCGACGGCGGTCAGCAGCAGCAGCGGGAATCCTTCGAACTGGCCGCCGACCTTGCCGCCGTTGGACCGGAACTCGTCGATGGTGCGCTGGTTGAAATCCCGTTCACCGGCGCCCGCCTCGTCAGCCATAGGCCTAATATTCCCGCGAAATATCATTCCGGGCTGCACTTAGACCCAAATCTGCAACCCGGAATGATATTTCGCGAGCAATCCCCCACCCCCGAATTTCCCAACCGCGCTGCGCGCCCGCCGGGTCCGGACAAGGATGGCGGGATGGAGCACGTCACCTTCATCCCGACGCCCGACCAATTCCGGTACACGTTCGGCGGGGCCGAGCCGGTGATGCGGATCAAACCGCAGACGGTGCTGACGCTGTGGGCCGAGGACGCCTACGGCGGGCGGATCACCAGCGCGGCCGACGTTGCGTCCGCGGTGCTCGACACCCCGGATCTGAACCCGCAGACCGGTCCGTTCTACGTCGAGGGCGCCGAGCCCGGCGACACCCTGGCCATCCACCTGGTCGATCTGACACCGGCGCGCACATGGGGAGCGTCCACGCTGATCCCGTTCTTCGGCGGGCTGACCAGCGTGCCGGTCAGCCCCACGTTGCAGGACGCACTGCCGGAACGCACCTGGATCTACGAATACGATTCCGCGGCAAAAACGTTGGCGTTCAACGCGCACGGCAGCGAATTCAGCGTCGCGCTGCCGTCCAACCCGATGCTCGGCACGATCGGCGTCGCACCCGACCGGCGGGAGGTCCGGACCTCGCTGGTGCCCGACATCTTCGGCGGAAACATGGACACCCCCGAGATGGCCGCGGGTGCAACGTGTTATCTGCACGTCAACGTCCCGGGGGCGCTGTTCTCGCTCGGCGACGGCCATTACCGCCAGGGTGAGGGCGAGTCGTGCGGAACCGCGGTCGAGGGCGCGATGCACGTCACCGCGATCGTCGACCTGATCAAGGGCGGCACATCGGCCTGGCCCCGACTGGAGACCGACACCCACCTGATGTGTGTCGGCTCGGGCCGCCCGATGGAGGAGGCGTGGCGCGCGAGTCAGGTCGAGATGATCACCTGGCTCGGCGAACTGTACGGCCTCGACCGGTACGACGCGTACCAGTTGCTCACCCAGATCTCGCTGTGCCCGATCGCCAACGTCGTCGACACCAACTACAGCACCCTCACCAAGATCGACAAACGGCTGCTGCCGCCCGCACCCGCCTACGGCGGAATCCACGCCGAGTTGCGCTCGGCGGCAGCGTCTTTGGGCTCTGTCAACTACTAGGAGGATTGTCATGGATCTCGGACTCGCGGGCCGGCGCTTCGCCGTCAGCGGAGGTACCCGCGGCATCGGCCGCGCCGTCGTCGAAGGGCTGCTGGCCGAGGGCGCATCGGTCGCGTTCTGTGCCCGCACCCCGGAGGCGGTGGAGCAGGCAGAGGCGGAACTGACCGCAGGCGGGGGCACCGCGATCGGCGCCGCGGTCGACGTCGGTGACGCTGCGGCGGTGTCCGCGTGGCTGAACGCGGCGGCCGGCATGTTCAGCGGCCTCGACGGCGTGGTCGCCAACGTCAGCGCGCTGGCGATCCCGGAGTCGCACGAGAACTGGCGCACCACCTTCGAGGTCGACCTGATGGGCACGGTCAGCATGGTCGACGCGGCACTGCCCTACCTCCTGGAATCCGACGCCGGATCGATCGTGACGATCGCGAGCGTGTCGGGACGCGAGATCGATTTCGCCGCCGGGCCGTACGGCGCGATGAAGGCCGCGATCATCCACTACACGCAGGGGCTGGCGTTCAAACTCGCCGCGCAGGGCCTGCGCGCCAACACCGTCAGCCCCGGCAACACGTACTTCCCCGGCGGGGTGTGGCCGTCGATCGAGCAGAACGACCCGGAACTGTTCGCCGAGGCGCTGGCCCTCAACCCGACCGGCCGGATGGCGACCCCGCGCGAGGTCGCCAACGCGGTGGTGTTCCTGTCCAGCCCGGCCGCCGCGTTCGTCACCGGCACCAACCTGCTCGTCGACGGCGCGCTGACCCGTGGCGTGCAGCTGTAGCGGATTCAGTCGAAGTACTCGCGGTCGGCGGAATGCACCGCCGCGCGTACCGCGGTGGCAAGATCGGCGACCCGGGCGGGTTCCTCGGGCAGTTGCAGGATCGAGAAGCGCAGCAGCCCTTCGGTGTCGTTGACGAACGATCGGGCACCGGCGGCGGCGACGATCCCCTGCCGGGCGAGGTTGATCAGCGCCGAGGTCTCGTCGGGCACCCGGACCCAGACGACGAAGCCGTCCGGGCTGGCGGTGGCGCGCAGTCCGACGGCGGTGAACGCGTCGAGCGCGGACTGCCGCCGCAGCCGGTAGCGGCTGCGGGCGCGGGCCATCGCGAGCCCGATGTCCGGGTCGTCGATCAGGTGGGCCAGCGCGTTCTGCAGGATGCGGCTGTTGGACGCCATCCCGAAGCTGCGCAGCCGGACGGTGCGTTCGATCAGCTCGGCGCTGCCGCCCAGCACGGCGGTGCGCAGGTCGATGCCGAACGCCTTGCAGTAGCTGCGGATCCGCAGCACCCGGTCGGGCAGGTGGTGTCCCAGCGAGGCTGGTTCACCGGACGCCAGCGGGCCGGCGCTGTCGTCTTCGACCACCCAGGCTCCGGTGCCGACGATGTCGGAAAGCTCTTGGGCGCGGGCCGCGGTCAGCGCGCCGGTCATCGCGTAAGCGCCGCTGGGTTGCAGCACCAGCGCGGTGGCGCCGCGGCGGACAGCGGCCGAGACGGTTTCCACCGTGGGGCCCTGATCGTCGGCGCGGATACCGAACGCCTCGATGCCGAGCTGGCGCAGGATGTCGAGATAGCCCGGGCTGACCGGTTCTTCGACGCCGACGGGCCCGCCGGACGCCGCCGCGGCGGTCGCGAGCACTACCGCCTCGGTGCCTCCGCCCACGCAGTTCCATCCCTGCGCGGGAAACGGCCAGCCGCCCTCCACGGCACGCCGCAAGCGGTCGGTGATGTAGGCACGCTCCGGGTTGTGCAGATCAGTTGTCGCAACGAGACTCTCGGACACCGCGGCGGTCAGGTCGGGCTGCAGCGCCGGATCGGGGGTCACCAGGGCGAGCTCAACGGCGGGCCAGTCCACGGGCTCGCGGCTGGGCAGCGGCCGGTTCGGGTCGGCGACGACGGTGCCGCCGCGGCGACGGGTGTGCAGCCGCCCGCTGTCTCGGACCCGGCTCCACGCGGTCATCACGGTGCCGGGGCTGACCCCGGCGGCGCGGGCGAAGTCCCGGATCGTCGGCAGGTGGGATCCGGGGCGCAGCTCACCGCCGTCGATGAGCCGGGTCAGCCTGTGCCCCAGGTCTTTCGACGACGTCGCCTGCAGTCGCTGCGCCAGCCAGACGGCGTCGACCTGCTCGGGCATGTCAGATCCGCTCCGGCAGACCGAGCCTGCTGCGCAGGTCGTGGTCGGTGGGCGGTTTCCACAGTCCGCGCTCGGCGAGCAGCGGCATCACCTGGTCGGCGAACTGTGCGATCCCCGATCCGTAGCCGATCATGAATCCGTCGGCGGCGCCGGCGAGGAACCACCGCTCAAGTTCGTCGGCGACGGCCCGCGGTGACGCGGTCAGCGCGAAGTGGCCGTGCTCCAACGCGATCCGTTCCAGCACCTCGCGCAGCGTGACACCGGGTTCGCGGGCCCAGTTCAGATAGATCTGGGCCCGGCTGCGCCGCCCGGCCGCGGCCGCCAGTTGCTCGTCGGTCGGCAGGTGCGACGGCGGGATGGGTTCGTCCAGCGGCAGATCGGTGAGCTGGAAGTGCTCGGACTCGCGCAGCACCACCCGCCGCGCTTTCTCCAGCGCATCCGGGGTGACGTGCCGGGACCGAACCCGGCGGGCGTCGGCGGCGTCGCGGCCCAGGAACGTCCGGAAGCCGGGCATGATCAGCACCTCGTCGGGGGCGCGCCCGGTCGCTGCGACCTCCGCGCGCAGCCGGCCCGCGTAGTCGAGCGCCTGCTCGAAGTCGGGTACGGCCACGAACACGACGTCGGCGTTGCGGGCGGCGAACGCGATGCCCTCCGGTGATGACCCGGCCTGCACCAGCACCGGCCGCTGCGCCGGACCCGGTTTGTCCAGGGGTCCGCTGACCGAGAAGCACTCCCCCACATGATCGATGGCCTGCACCCGGGACACGTCGACGTAGCGGCCACCGGCCTTGTCGTCGACGACGGCGGACTCGGGATAGCTGGCCCACAGCGCGTCGACGACGTCGAGGAACTCCTGGGCCCGGGCATACCGTTCGGTCGGGGCAGGCAGTTCGCGGAGCCCGAAGTTGCCCTCCCCGGTGAACGACGTGACGACGTTCCAGGCCACCCGCCCGCCGCTGAGCCGGTCCAGCGACGCCAGCGTGCGGGCCTGGTGGAACGGCGTGCCGAACGTCGTCGACGCGGTGGTGATGAAACCGAGGTGGCGGGTACGCGCGACCAGCGCGCTGACCAGGGTCGTCGGATCGAACGGCAACCGCGGGTTGAGCTGTTTGACCGGATCGAAGCCGAGGAAGTCGGTGTAGAACAGCGCATCGAACCCGGCGTCCTCGACCCAGTTCGCGTATGTCGCGTGCTGGTCGAGATCGGTGATGTCGGCCGGGGTGACGTCCGGTTCGCGCCAGCGGGCAATCGGTCCGAATGCGTGTTCGGACGCCACCAACCGCAGACTGCGCGTCATCGGCTCAACACACCCGCTCCCAGTCGGTGCGGCGCCAGGCCGTAGTGCTCGCGCAGCGTGGTGCCCTCGTAGTCCTCGTGGAACACCCCGCGGGTCTGCAGCAGCGGCACCACGTGGTCGACGAAGTCGGCGAGCACACCGGGTGAACTGGCCACGTGGAGGTTGAACCCGTCGGCGGCGCCGGCCAGGTACCACTCGGTGATCGTATCGGCCGCCTGCTCAGGGGTGCCGATCACCGACACATGCTGGGTTCCGTTGCGGCGCAGCGCCAGGACCTCGCGGGCGGTCAGGTTGTCGCGGGCCGCGGCATCGAGCAGCCGGTCCAGCTCGCTGGCAGCGCTGCGGCTGATCTCGGCGCCGGCGATCAGGTGCAACGGCAGCGGACGATCCATGTGGAACTCCGACACCGGGATACCGAGTTGGCGGGCGAAGAACGACAGCCGCGTCGCGTCCGGGGTCGCCTCGGTCAGCTCATGATGCCGGCGCTGGGCGGCCGCTTCGGTGTCGCCGAGCACGACGAAGAAGCCGGGCAGCACCTTCATCGTGTCCGGATCACGGCCGGCGTCGGCGGCCCTGCCGCGCAACAGGTTCCGGTAGGTGACACCGCCGTCGAGCTCGGTCTGGTGGGTATAGACCGCGTCGGCGGTGCGGGCCGCCAGCGCGATCCCGCGTTCCGATGCGCCCGCCTGTACCAGCAGCGGCCTGCCCTGCCGCGACGGCGGCACCAGCGGCTCCCCGGCGACCTGGAGGCGTGCACCGGCGAACGCGGCGGGCCGGATCGCGCCCGGCCGCAGGTAATCCCCGGTGGCCTTGTCCCCGGCGATCGGATCCGGTTCCCACGCCTCCCACAGTGTCAGCACCGCGTCGACGAACTCCTCGGCGCGCGCGTAGCGCTCGTCCTTCGGATCCGCCTGCGCGGCAGAGAAGTTGCGGGCGGGCCGGTCCCCGGCGGTGACGACGTAGTTCCACGCCGCCCGGCCGTCGCTGACAAGGTCCAGCGACGCGACCTGGCGGGCCAGGTTATAGGGGTCGTTGTAGGACGTCGACGCGGTCCCGATCAGGCCGATCCGCTCGGTGCGCCCGGCGATCGCGGTCAGCGCGATGAACGGGGCCAGCGCCCGCCACGGGTGGTGCCAGTACGCGTCGTCCCACACCGGGGTGTCGGCGAGGAACACCGCCTGGAACTTGCCGCGCTCGGCGAGTTGGGCGGCCTCCACGTAGTGGTGATGCGATACGAACCACGATGGGTCGCGCTCGTCGAGCCGCCATGATCCCTTCGCCGTCCCGCCGGGAAGCAGGTTCAGGTTCAGGATCAGGCCCTGATTGTCGAGGGCACGGTCACGAGATCCGGGCATAAGCACGTCCCTCCTTACGGACCGGATCGAGCACTTCCGACACCGTCAGCGACAGACTCGACTTCCACTGCTCCAGCGTCAGCTTCGCCGGCGCGACCTGCAGCAGCACCTCGTCGACGTAGTCGAGTTCGGGATCGTTGCGCAGCCGTTCGCGCACCAGTTCAGGGTCGCCGAACCATGGCTCGCCGTCACCGTTGCGGACGTGTGTGTCGATGGCGGTCTGCCCGGCCAGCTTCCGTGCCTCCTCGGTCGTCTCGGCGACGATGACCGACCGCGACGCCGCGATCCGCTGGTGTGCACCGGCCTCCGACCGGAACGCGTCGATCGCCTCGCTGTGCCGAGCCAGGTTGCCGTGGTAGTTCAGCGCTTTCGACGAGCGCAGCAGCAGGTTGTCGCCGACCCGGCCGATCTCGCGGGCGTGCTCCGGATCGCTGGCCACCCGCCACAACCGCTGCGGCAACGTGCCGGCCGGCGGATACAGCCGGCGTCCGCCACCGAGGTCAGCCCCGTCGAGGATCGTGCGTAGGTGCGCCACCTTGTCGGCGTACACCCGCAACCGGTCGTCCCAGTCGACGCCGAACGGCCCGAACGCCCAGTCCTCCAGTCCTGAACCGAGACCCAGCTGCAACCGGCCCTGCGACAGCGCATCGGCGATCACCGCATCCTCGGCGACCCGGATCGGGTTCTCCAGCGTGATCACCACGACACCGGCGCCGAGCTTGATGGTGCGTGTGCGCTGGCTCGCCGCGGCGAGGAACACCAGCGGCGACGCGATGGTGCCCTTGTCGGAGCGGAAGTGGTGCGAGGTGATCCACGCCGTCGACAACCCCAGCTGCTCGGCGTGCTCGATCAGGTCGAGCCCGTCGTGGTACTGCCGGACCGGGTCGGCGTGGGTGTCGTTGAGCCGGAAGAAGATCCCGAAATCGGGCAACCCTTCGCTACGACGCGGTGTCATCGCCCAGCCAGGTGTCGTAGGCGTAGAAGTTCACCATGCCGCGCGGCGCGTCCAGCCACCGCTCGATCTCGTGCACCCGGCTGGTCGCCGCCGCGTTGTAGCGCTCGGTGTACAGCGGCAGCGTGGTGACCTGGTCGATCAGCGCGTACTGGGCGACCTTGTCGTAGGCGGCCTTGCGGTCGTCCTGTTCGAGGGCGGTGCGTCCGTCGGCCAGCCAGCCGTCGACCTGCGGGTCCTCCAGCTTCGGGCCGTTGATCGCGCCGCCGGTCTCGTAGATCTTTTCCAGCACCACGCCGATGTCGACGCCGCCGACCGCGCGCGGGAACGCCTCGTAGGCATTGGTCTCGCGGACCACGTCGACGGTGCCCTCGTCGCGGAACTGCAGATCCACCTCGACGCCGGCGTTGGTGCGCAGCTCGGCCTGGTAGGCCTCCAGCACGGTGGACAGCGGCGGCTTCGGCTCGGTCGCGATCACCCGCACGGTGAGGCGCTGCCCGGCGGCGTTGGTGCGGTAGCCGTCGCTGTCACGACCGGTCCAGCCGGCCTCGTCGAGCAGCTTGTTGGCCTCCTCGATGTTGCCGCCGTAGGCGTTCTCGAACTTGGCGTCGTAGAACGGGCTCTGCGGGCCGACGATGCTCCACGCGCGGTCGGAGCTGCCCTGCAGCACGGTATCGATGATCGGGTTCAGGTCCACGGCCTCGCGCAGCGCCCGCCGGACCCGCACATCCTTGGTGTTGTCGCCGGTGACGTTGAAGTACAGCGAGTACGGTGACACGTTGGACGGCTTCCACTCGAACTGGAATCCGTCGACACCGTCGAACTGGTCGATGTCGGCGGGCGCAACCTGCGCGATCGCATCGACCTCACGCGAACTCAGCAGGCCCGCACGCACATTCGGCTCAGGAACGATCTTGACGACGATCTCGTCGAGGTAGGCCGGGCCCTCGTGCTTGGCCAGCGCCGACGGCCACGCGTAGTCGTCGTTGCGGGTGAATCGCAGCTCGGCGCCCTCGACCACCTCGGAGAGGATGAACGGCCCGGTGCCGGCGATGCCGACACCACCGGCGGCCGCGTCCGGGTTCTGAAGCGACTTCGGCGAGATCTGCGCGCCCTGGATCGAGGCCAGCGTGTTCAGCCAGTTGGCGGTCGGCTCCGAGAGCACGGTGCGCACGGTGTACTCGTCGACGACCTCGGTGGCCACCAGGTTCTGGAAGGTGCTCTTCGCCGTCGACGGCGCATATTCCTTATCGGTGATGATCTTGTCGAAGTTCGCCTTCACCGCCGCGGCGTTGAACGGCTCACCGTCGTGGAACTTCACGTCTTTGCGGAGCGTGAACGTGTAGACCAGCCCGTCGGGCGAGCGCTCCCACTTCTCGGCCAGCCACGGGTGGATCGACTCGTCGTAGTCGATCGCGACCAGGCTGTCGAACGCGTTGCGCAGCACCTGCACCTCGACGCAGCAGCCGCGCACGTGCGGATTGAGCCCTTCTTCGGGATAGTCGGCCTGCGCGACGGTCAGGGTGCCGCCGTGCACGGGCTCGCCGTTTCCGCCGCCACTGGTGGTCTCGCTGCCACAGGCGGTCAGCGCCAGCAGCGCGGCCACGGCAAGTACGACCCAGCGCAACACCGGGTTCACAGGGTTTCTCCAACGGGACATGTCCAGTTCCATTTCTGAAGGGGGCAGCACGCCGTGTGCCGCCGGGTGGGCGAAGGGGTTTCTGGCGGGGCTAAATTGTGCTCAGGCGCAACAGGAACAGAGGCGCAAACACGTCATAGTGTCGGCACCGCCTTCAGCAGGGCCTGCGTGTACGGGTCACGCGGGCTGTCGAAAACCTCGTCGGCGGTGCCCTCCTCGACGACACGGCCTCGGTGCATCACCAGCACCCGGTCGGCGACGTGGTGCACCACACCGATGTCGTGCGAAATGAACAGCAGCGCGGTTTTTCGCGCGGCACGGATCTCCAGCAGCAGGTCGAGGATCTGCGCCTGGATGGACACGTCCAGCGCGGACACCGCCTCATCGCAGACCAGCAGGTCGGGGTCCGAGCCCAGCGCCCGGGCGATCGACACCCGTTGGCGCTGGCCACCGGACAGCGAGCGCGGATGCCGGTCGATGACGCCGGCAGGCAGATGCACCAGGTCGAGCAGCTCGCGGATCCGGGCGTCGCGTTCGGCGCGCGCGCGGTGCCCGAGAGCGACTGTCTCGGCGATGATCTCGCGCACCGTGTAGCGCGGGTCGAACGATCCGACGGAGTCCTGCGCGACGAGTTGCACGGCGCCCAGCCTGGAGTCGCCGAGCTCGACGTGGCCGGCGTCGGGGGCGAGCAACCCGGTGACGATCCGCGCGACGGTGGACTTGCCGGATCCGGATTCGCCGACCAGGCCCACGATCTCGGCGCGGTGGATCGCGAAGGTCACGTTCTCGGCGGCGGTGAACTGCTGCCTGCGGCCCTGCCGATAGAACTTGCCCACGGCGGCCACCTCGGCGACGATCTCTGGTCCTGTCGGGACCGGTTGCGGCGCGGGCGCTTCCGGGTCACTGAGCCGGCGGCCCCGGGTGTCGCGGCCGGGGACGGCGGCGACCAGTCGGCGGGTGTAGTCGTGCTGCGGATTGCCGATCACGTCGGTGACCGGGCCGCGTTCGACGACGCGGCCGTTGTGCATGACGATCACGTCGTCGGCGACCCGGGAGACGACGGCCAGGTCGTGGCTGATCAACAGCACCGCGCGACCGTCGTCGGCCAGGGTGCCCAGTAGCGCGAGGATGCGGGCCTGCACGGTCACGTCCAGCGCGGTGGTCGGTTCGTCGGCGATCAGCACGTCGGGGTGCCCGGCCAGCGCCGACGCGATCAGCGCGCGCTGGCGTAGCCCGCCGGAGAGCTGATGCGGATAGTTCTTGCGCCGGTACGGCGGGTCCGGGATGCCGACCGAGTCGAGCAGTTCCTCGACGGCGGCGACGCGTTCGCGGCGCGGCACCCGCAGCGCCTCGGCCACTTCGGCCTGCACGGTGCGCAGCGGGTCCAGTGAGGTGAGCGCGTCCTGCAGGACGAACCCGATCTGCGCGCCGCGCACCCTGCGCCAGTCCTTGTCGCGGTATCCGCGGGCGTCGACGCCGTGGATGTCGAGTGTGGTGGCCTCGATGCGGCTTCCCTCGCCGGCCAGCCCGACCAGGGTGCGCGCGGTCACCGACTTACCGGAGCCGGACTCGCCGACGATCGCGAGCACCCGGCCGCGGCGCAGCGTGAAGTCGACGCCGGACACCACCGGCACCGCGGTGCCGTCGGCGGCGCGCACACCGTCGAACGACACCGTGAGGCCGGCGACCTCGACGAGCACGTCCCCGGTGCGGTCCTGCGGCGCGGTGAAGATCTCGGACGTGACGGTCATGACTGGGCCCTCCGCTCGAAGCGGCGCTGCAGGTTGCGTCCGGCGATCGACACGCTGACCACGGTGATGGTGATGAACAGCCCTGGGAAGAAGCCGACCCACCACGCGATACGCAGGTCCTGCCGGGCGTCCGAGAGCATCGAACCCCATTCCGGCAGTGGAGGTGTCGGCCCGAACCCGAGGAAGCTCAGCCCGGCCGCGCCGATGATCGCGGTCCCGATCCCGAGGGTGGCCAGCACCGGCACCGTTCCCAGCGCGTTGGGCAGCACGTGCCGGAGGGTGCGCCGGGTCGCCGACGCGATCGCCAGCCGCGACTGTGCGACGTAGTCCGATTCGCGGACCCGCAAGGTCTCGGCGCGCACCACACGCCCGTAGCGCGGCGCCGACGCGATCGCGATGGCCGCGATGACGTTTCCGGTGCCGGGGCCGATCAGCGTGATCAGCATCAGTGCGAACAGCAGGTCCGGGAATGCGCCCACGGCGTCGAACACCCGCGAGATCGCTTCGTCGACGCGGCGGTGCGAGACCCCGGCGATCAGGCCGAGCAGCACACCGATCACCACGGCCAGTGCGGTGGAGGCCACCCCGATCAGGATCGAGTAGCGGGCGCCGTGCACGACGCGTGACCACACGTCGCGGCCCAGGTGGTCGGTGCCGAAGATGTGCTCGAAGCTGGGTGCGGCCAACGCGTTCGACATGTTGCTGGCCAGCGGGTCGCGCCCGGTGAACAGCCCGGGGAACAGCACCGCGATCACCAGCAGCGCCAGGATCGACGCGGCGATCAGCAGGCCGGCGTTGCGGAATCCGGTCAGCCCCGAGGACAGGGAGCGCCCCGGGAACGCGGAAGTCGTTCTGGGAATCGAGGCCATCAGCGCACCCTCAGCCTCGGGTCGATCCACAGGTACACGATGTCGACGACGGTGTTGACCGCGACGTACAGCGCGACGGCCAGCAGCGTGATGCCCAGCACCACCGGCACGTCCTGCCGGGTCACCGCGACGACGGTGGCCTGCCCGATCCCGGGCCTGCCGAACACCTGCTCGACGATGACGGTTCCGGTGAGCATGCCGCCGACCGACCAGCCGGCCAGCGTGGCCGCCGGGATCAGCGCGTGCCGCAGCCCGTGCCGGATCTTGAGCTGCCACGGGGAGATCCCGCGCGCCAAAGCGGTGACGGCATAAGGCTGTTCGAGAGACTTCTCGATACCCTCGCGCAGCACCTGGGACAGCACCGCGGCCAGCGGCAGCCCGAGTGTCAGGCTGGGCAGGATCAGGTTCTCCAGCTTCGACCCGCCGACCACGGGCAGCAGCCCCAGCTGGAACGACAGCACGGTGATGAACACGATGCCGAGCCAGAAGGTCGGGATCGACGCGAAGGTGAGCTCACCGAGGAACGCGATGCGCCGCCCGACACCCTTGCGGCCCGCCGTGGTCACCGACAGCACCAGCGCCACCACGACGGCGATCAGCGTCGCGGCCCCGGTGAGTTGGGCGCTGGCGACCAGCCGGTGGCTGAACAGGATGTCGGCGACCGGGACGCGCTGGACATAGGACATGCCGAAGTCGCCCTGCACCAGCCGGGTCAGGAAGTCGAAGTACTGCACCAGCAGCGACTTGTCCAGGCCCCATTGCGCTTCGATGGTGGCCCGCAGCTCCGGGGTGTCGAATTCGCCCATCAGCAGCGTGACCGGATCGCCCGGGGACAGGTGCACCGCGACGAACGCCGTGGTGGCCGCGAGCCACAGCACCACGACCGCCGCGAACAGCTTCTCCGCGATGTAGCGGAGCTGGTAGGCGGCACCGGCCCAGCGGCCGGCGTCGCGGGGCGGCGGGACGCGCCCGGCGTCCTGCGCCACCGCGGCGTCGGGCGGGCTGGTGGGTGAGGTCTCCAGGACGGTCATCAGACGGTGTGCGCCGGCGTCAGCCGAACGCTGCCTCCCCTACCGTGTGGAGCCGCTTGACCGGCACATGGTTCTCGAACCCGTCGCCCGGGCGCTCCAGGCCGAGGGTGTCGCGCAGCGTGGTGCCCGGGTACTCGGTGCGGAACAGGCCCTTGCGCTGCAGCAGCGGCACCACGTGGTCGACGAATTCGACGGCGACGTCGGGCAGTTGGGCGGACATCACGTTGAAGCCGTCGGCGGCACCGGCGCGTACCCAGGTCTCGATCTGGTCGGCGATCTGCTCGGGGGTTCCGACCGCGGTGACGTGGGTCAGGCCGCCGCCCTGGCGGGCCAGGATCTGGCGCACCGTGTACTTCTCCCGGCGGGCGGTACTGATCAGCGCCGCGAAATGCCCGCCCTGCGCGCCGAGTTCACCGTCGGCGGGCACCAGGTCCCACGGCAGTTCCTTGTCCAGCTCCAGTGCCTCGACCGGAACGCCGACCTGCAGCGCCAGCGCGTTGATCGCGAAGCGTTCGGTGTGCAGTTCGCGCAGCTCGATCTCCCGCTTGCGGGCCTCGGCCTCGGTGGGCGCGACCAGGGTGATCAGGCCGGGCAGCACCCGGACGGTGTCGGGATCGCGGCCCCAGCCCGCTGCGCGGTCGCGCACGGTGTTGCGGAACGCGATCGCGCCCTCGATGGTCGGCTGCACGGTGTAGACGGCATCGGCGAACCGGGAGGCCAGTCCGATGCCGTCCGGTGAGGATCCGGCCTGCACCAGCACGGGATGTCCCTGTGGTGAACGCGGAAGGGGCAAGGGCCCAGCGGTGTTGACGTACTCGCCGACGTAGTCGACAGCCCGGATCCGCGCCTCGTCGACGTAGGTTCCGGTCTCGCGGTCGGCCACCCACGCGTCGTCGGCCCAGCCGTCCCACAACGCGATGACGGCCTCGACGAACTCGTGGGCGCGCTGGTAGCGGGTGTCGTGGTCGAGCCCGTGCTCGCGGCCGAAGTTCCGGGCGACGTCGTCGCCGTTGGTGGCCACGATGTTCCACGCGGCACGGCCGTTGGAGATGTGGTCGAGGGTGGAGATCCGCCGGGCCAGGTTGTAGGCCGAGTTGTACGAGCTGGATCCGGTTGCGACCAGCCCGATGTGGCTGGTGTGTTGCGCGACGGCGGCGAACGCCAGCGTCGGGTCCAGGCCGCGGAACGGCCGGTACTCGCCGCGGTAGCGCCACACCGGGGTGTCGGCCAGGAACACCGCGTCGAACTTTCCGCGCTCGGCGATCTTGGCGCACTCGATGTAGTGCTCGAGGCTGCTGTATTGGCGGGCGTCACCGCTGCCGGCGCGCCAGGCGCCGGGGAACACGCCACCGGGAATCAGGTTGAGATTCAGGGTGATCGAGTCGTGGGGGAATGTCATCTGCGGTTTTACCTTTCTACCGGGAAGCCGACGATGCTTCCCCATTCGGTCCAGGAGCCGTCGTACACGCGCACGTTGTCGTAGCCGAGCACCTCCGACAACGCGATCCAGCCCAGCGTGGACCGGTGTGACAGCCGGCAGTAGTTGACGATCAAAGAGGTTTCCCCACCGACCTTTTCGTCGACGAGGCGTTGCAGCTCGGCGCGGTCGCGCAGTCGGCCGTGCTCGTCGAGCAGGTCCCGGAAGAACAGGTGTTTGGCCCCCGGGATGCGGCCGTGCCGCTCGGCACCGTGGTCGATCGGCGCGTTCGGGCCGCTGACCCGGGCGCCGCTGTACTCCTCGGGGGTGCGGTAGTCGAGCAGTACGACGTCGTCGCGGCCGAGCAGCGCGCGCACGTCGTCACGGCCGATGCGTAGCCGCTGTTGCTCCTCGGTCGGTTCGGGCACCGGTAGCGGCACGGTCGGCGCGGTGCGCTCGACCGCGGTGTCGGTGCTCAGCCCGGCGGCGCGCCAGGCTTCCAGACCACCGTCGAGGTAGGCGATGTCGGTATAGCCGCGCACCCGCAGCGTCCACAGCACGTACGCGGCGAACTGGGTCGGTTCTCCGGCGAGCACGATCCGGGAGCCCCGGCCGGCGCCGAGTTCGAACAGCCGCCGGGACAGTTCTTCTCCGGTGGCCAGTTCGCGTTCCAGCGGATGCCAGGCGAGGTCCTTCCAGAACACGGCGGCCGCGCCGGGGATCACGGGTTCGCCTGGGGTGTCGGCGTACACCTCGATCACCGCGAGGTCGGGGTCGTGCAGGCTCGCGTGGAGATCCTCGACGGAGACCACACTGGTGGTGATCAGGGGCATGTTCGTCCTTTTGTTACAACGCGCTTTGATACAAAATTCGTTGGGGTGCAAGCACATTAAATGGGCTGCTCAGCACGAAGTCCATAATTTCTCTTGCCGCGAGAATAATTACGGCCGCGCGATATCCGAGGGTTTTCCTCAGCCGTAGTTTTACCCACGGCACCGCCGTATCCCTATGTTATGAAACATATTCCGTGAACCAACGACACAAGGGAGCACACCATGAGTGAGGCGGACCGCTCCGCCCACCTGATCGGGCCCGCGGAGTTGCAGTCGTGGCTTGCCGACCGGCCCGAGACGGTTGTGCTCGACGTCCGGCATGTGATGCCCGCAGACCACGCCGACCGCGACGCGTACCTCGCCGGGCACCTGCCCGGCGCGCAGTTCGTCGACGTCGACACCGACCTGGCCGGCGCGAGCACCGGCCGCAACGGCAGGCGGCCACTGCCCGGCGCGGCCGAGTTCGAGAAGACGGTGCGGCAGTGGGGCATCGGTGCCGACACCCCGGTCGTCGTCTACGGCGCACCGCGCTCCCCCGCCCCGGCGCGGGCATGGTGGCTGTTGACGTGGGCGGGCGTGGCCGGCGTGCGCCTGCTCGACGGCGGCGTCGACGCATGGCCCGGCGAGCTGCAGACGGGGCCGGTGGACGCGCCGGTGGAGGGGGACTTCGTCATCCGCCCGGGCGGGCTGCCGGTCGTCGAGGTCGGCGACGTGCCGTCGTTCGCCGAACGCGGCTTGCTGCTCGACGCGCGGCCGGCGGCGAAGTTCTCCCACCCGACCGACCCTGGCGCCGGGCACATCCCCGGCGCGCGCAGTGTCCCGGTGGCCGAATTCTTCGATACCGCAGGGTTTCTGCTCCCTGACGACCGGTTGCGGGAGCATTTCGCCGCGCTCGGCATCCCGGCCGGCGCCGAACCCGCGGCCTACTGCGGCACCGGGGTGGCCGCCGCGCTCGAGGTGTTCGTGCTCGCGGTTCTGGGGATCCGGGCGCGCCTCTACGTCGGGTCCGCGTCGGAGTGGACCGCCGATCCGTCCCGTGTGCTCGTTCGGTGACGCCGCCCACCGAACGTAAGCGCCGCCTGCTTCTCGATGTCACACCGTTTCGGACCAGCCGCGCGTTCACCCGGCTGTGGATCGGCACGGCGCTGGGCAGCATCGGGCAGGAGATGACGGTGGTCACCGTCGCGCTGCAGGTCTACGCGATCACGTCGTCGACGTTCGCGGTGTCGTTGATCGCCGGTATCGGGCTCGGCCCGATCATCATCACCGGTCTCTACGGCGGCACCCTGGCCGACCGCTTCGACCGGCGCCGCGTCGCGTGGATCGCGTCGGTGATCTCGTGGGTCGCGATCGCGGTGCTGGCGGTCCATGCGCTGGTGGGCGGCACCTCGCTGTGGCTGCTGTATGCCGCCGCGACGGTCAACGCGGCCGCGGGCACCGTCGGCGGCATCACCCGCCGAGCTGTCATCCCGCGGCTGCTGCCGGCTCACCTGCTGCCCGCGGCCGGCGCGCTGAACGGGATCAACCTCGGGCTGATGGCGACCGTCGGCCCGATGCTGGCCGCCGGTGCGGTCAACGCCGGCGGCTTCCACACCGCCTACCTGATCGACGTGGTGCTGCACTGTGCGGCGTTCCTCGGCGTGTTCACGCTGCCCGCGTTGCGTCCTGTCGAAGCGACACAGGCGAATCCGGTGCGCGCGGTCCTCGACGGCGCCGCGTTCCTGCGGCGTGCCCGCAACGTGCGGTTCAGCCTGACCCTCGATGCGATCGCGATGGCGCTGGCGCAGCCGCGGGTGCTGTTCCCGGCGCTGGGTGCGGTGACGATGGGCGGCGGGGTCACGACGGTCGGCGTGCTGTCGGCGGCCGGCGCGGCCGGGTCGGCGCTGCTGGCCTTCTTCTCCGGCTGGACGGGCTCGGTGCGCAGGCAGGGGCAGGCGATCCTGATCGTCACCTACGTCTATGCGGTGATGGTCGTGCTGGCGGGCGTCATGGTCGCCGTCGCGGCGCTGCGGCCGCATCCCGGCGGGACCAACGTCGCCGCGATCGCCGCGCTGGCGGTGGTGCTGGCGATCGCCGGTGCGGTCGACAACGTCGGTGCGATCTTCCGGATGGCGATGCTGCAGGCCGCGGTGCCCGACCACATCCGCGGCCGGGTGCAGAGCATGTACACGCTGATCGTCACCGGCGGGCCACGTCTGGGCGACGTCGTCACCGGTGCGGTGGCCAGCGCGTTCTTCATCTGGAGCCCGCTGCTGGCCGGCGGTCTGCTGATGATCGTCGCGATCTGGGTGCTGGCCCGGCGGACCCCGACATTCAAGCACTACGACAGCGACAACCCGACGCCGTGAGTTCGGGCGCCGGTAGGGCAGGATTGCGCTCGACATGTCTGAGTCCACCGGCGCGCCGGAACCCTCGAAGCGGCGTGCGCTGGCACAGCTGGCGCTGGTCGTCGGGGTGCTCGGGCTGTTGTTCTACCTCAGCGCCGTCGCACGGGTCATCGACGTGGAGGCCGCGCGAAATGTCATCGAGTCGACCGGGCCGCTGGCGCCACTGACCTACGTGGTGGCCTCGGCGGTGCTGGGCGCGCTGCTGGTGCCCGGGCCTCTGCTCGCGGCGGCCAGCGGGTTCCTGTTCGGCCCGGTGCTGGGCACGTTCGTGACGCTCGGGGCGACCGTCGGCAACGCGCTGATCTCCGCGTTCATCGGCAGGCGCGCGGGCAGGCAGAGCGCGCGGACGCTGCTGGGCGCCGAACGCTCCGATCGCCTCGACCGGCTCATCGACCGCGGCGGGCTGTGGGCGGTCGTCGGGCAGCGGTTCGTGCCGGGGATCTCCGACGCGCTGGCGTCGTATGCGTTCGGCGCGTTCGGTGTCCCGCTGTGGCAGATGGCCGCGGGCGCGTTCATCGGGTCCATGCCGCGCGCGTTCGTGTACACCGTGGTGGGTTCGTCGATCGGGGAGTTCTCCGCGCCGCTGGCGGTCGCGGCCGCGGTGGTGTGGTGTGCGACGGCGGTGGCCGGCGCGTTCGCCGCGCACCGCGGCTGGCGCCGGTGGCGGGCCGGGCGCGACCAACCGGAGCGCACTGAGACCGGAGACGACCACCAGTCGCAGATCTAGGTAGCGCACTACGCTAGCGCCGGCCGGCCGGCGGTGCGAGCGTCGCGGGACATCCCCCCGTGGAAGGTCGCCCCGGTCATGGTTTCGCTCCCCCACCAGATCCCGGACGAGGTCGTGCGTCCGTACTCGTTTGCCGCGAAGGCGGCCCATCAGCGGTCGGTGAGCGTCCGCAGGCGGGCGGGCGCGGTACACGTCGAGGGTGCCGGGTCCGCACCGGAACTGTTCGTCGAGAACGAGTTGCTGATCAGCTCCGACTACCCCGACGGGGTCGAATACCTGGTGCGCGAGCTGGGCGGGACGCGGGTGCCGGACCGCCCGCTGCCGCACCCGCCCGCCGAGCTGGGCCGTCGGCACCGGTCCCGCCTCGAGGACGGGGTGGCGACACGCAGCGTCAAGGTGGTGTTCGGGGAGCCGCCGCAGGTCTCGGACGCGGCCGCGGCCCTGGAGCAGATCGCGCCGGCGTCCGGTCGGTTGACGTTCTCGTCCCCGATGGCCGCGGCCGTCGCCGCCGCAGCGGCGTCGCTGGAAGTGCCCCAGGGGTCGGTCGGGCTGAACCGGATGACCGATCTGTCCTGCGCGCTGCCGCTGTCGGGCACGTTCGCGAGGCGCTCACGTATCGCCGACGCGGGCCGGCTCGTGGACGCCTACCGGCTCGCCGGGCGCGATCCCGCGGTCACGACGCTGGCGATCATGGATCGCGGATTCCGGGTCGGCACGTCCGACGCCGGCGTGCTGGCGGTCAACGCCGCCGACGACAGCCGCGACGTCGGCGGACGCGACGAGAACGGCGGCTGGCACGGCCACCACACGGCCGGTGTCGCGGCCTCGGGCGGTTCGGCGGCCCGACCGCTGCTGATGCGTTTCGACGACATCGCGTCGCTGATGCGCGGCATCCGGATCTGTGCCGCGTGGGGTGTGGATGTGGTGAACATGAGCTTCACGATCACCACCAGCGAATGGTCGGAGTTCTGGTCGTTCCCGGACACCGACTGGGTGAACACCTTCCGGTTCGCCGAACGCAGCGGCGTCGTGATGGTCGCCGCGGCGGGCAACGACGGCCGCAAACTCCCCGACGCACGGATCCGGCCCGCCACCCGCACCCCCGGCGTCATCACCGTCGGCGCGCTGGACTCCGATGAGGAGTCGGCCGCGGATTGGTCGAATCATGGTTCTTCGGTGGCGATCTGGGCTCCGGGCACCGCGGTCGCTGTGGGCCGCGACGGGGCGACAGCCGACGGCACGTCGTTCTCGGCACCGTTGGTGGCAGCGACCGCGGCCATGATGCGCGCGGTGGCGCCGGAGCTGTCGAGCACCGAGGTGCGCACGCAGCTGCTGCGCACCGGGTGGCGCGGGAACGGCCGGGTCGGCACCGGACTCGACGCGTACGCCGCGGTCGAGGCCGCTCTGGCCACGCAGCCGCCCGACCTGTCTGCCGCGGGCGCCACCGCGTCCTCGGCGCGCCCGCTGGCGCAGATCCGCGCCGGTGTCTTTGCCCCACAGCCGGATACGTACCAGGTGGCGCGCAGCGACCGCGACGTCGACCACTGGTCGTTCTCGCTCGAGGACTACAGCGCCGTGGCGATCACGGTGGGTTTCCACGACCGCATCGCCGATCTGAGCCTGGACCTGCTGGACTCCCACGGGCACCCCGTCGAATTCGACGGCGCCGACACGTTGGCCATCACCCGGGGCCACGGCACCTTCCGGGCATCCGGGGTGATCCCGCAGGGCGACTACGTGATCCGGGTCAACGCGCCCGGGCCGGCCCCCTACCGCCTGGAGGTGTCGCACACCGCGGTCCCGCTGCGCTCCGATCGGTTCGAGTCGAACAGCACCTTCGACGACGCCACCGTGCTGCGGTTCGCCCGCGGACCGCAGGACCTGTCGGTCGGGCACGGGCCGGGCACCTTCGGTCTCACGTTGCACCGGCAGGTGGTCATCGCCCCCGTCTTCCCGAACACCGCCACCTCGGTCGTCGACAGCGACCACTTCCAGTTCCACGTTCCCGCGCACGACGGCAAGCGCATCCCGACGGTGACCATCGCGTCCGACAAGCCGCTGACCGCGGCGCTGTTCGACGAGTTCCAGCGGCCGATCCAGGTGCACGAGGCCACCACGGCCGTCACGCTGACCCCGCCCGAGCGGGCGCACTGTTACCTGAGGATCTCCGGGACGGAGCAGACCCGCTACCGGCTCGGGCTGCGCATGATGGCCGATCCACGGGTCATCGTCGCGGGCCTGCCGGCCTACGAGGTGCTGCCGCCGTGGTGGGTCGACAGCGGGCCGCTGCCGTTCCCGGAACCGTTGGCGCACTTCGGTGTCGAGCTGGTCGCCGAGCCCGACCCCGCGGGTACCGTGGTCGGGGAATCCATCTCGGTCGGCGCCGCGGCCGCGGCCCACCTGCCCGTCACCGCCGAACTGCTGGGCCGTGACGGCCGCCTGGTCGGCGTCGGGGTGCACAACGGGTTCGGCCGCCTCGACATCGCCACCGACGGGCTGCCGCCGGGCATGTACGCGGTGCGGCTCACCCGGCCCGCCGACGTCGCTGTCGACGGGTTGCGGCTGCTCGCCCCGGTGGTGCGCGCGCCGGGTAGGTAGATTGGCGGCCATGCCGATCGTCCTCACCGAGGAGTTCCGGGAGGCATTGGCTCTGCTGGCACACGGCAGGCATGTGTTCCTCACCGGCAAGGCGGGCACCGGCAAGTCGACGCTGATCCGCCGCTTCATGGCCGACACCAACCGCAACGTGGTCGTCGTCGCGCCGACCGGTATCGCCGCGCTGAACGTCGACGGCTACACGATCCACCGGATGTTCGGGTTCCGCTCGACCACCACGCTCGACGACATCCGCCGCGGCGACTACCGGCCGGGGCGGTTCACCAAGACGCTCGCGTCGCTGCAGACGCTGATCATCGACGAGGCCTCGATGGTGCGGGCCGACGTGTTCGACATGGTCGCCGCCGCGCTGGAGCGGTTCGGGCCCGCGCCGGGCACCCCGTTCGGCGGCGTCCAGATCGTGCTGGTCGGCGATCTCTACCAGTTGCCGCCGGTGGTGCGCGAGGACGAGGTCGGGTACTTCTCGACGGTCTACGACACCCCGTACTTCTTCTCGGCGAAATCGTTCCGCCGGAGGACTTCCCGACGGTGTCGTTGACCACGGTGTTCCGTCAGCTCGGCGACGACCGGATGACGGCCATTCTGAACGAGATTCGTGAAGGTGTGCTGCTCGGGCACGCCCAGGAACAGCTCAACGCCCGCGCCGACAAGGATTTCGTGGCGCCCGACGACGAGTTCTGGCTGACGCTGGCCCCGACGAACCGGCTGGTCACCGCCCGCAACCGGCAGCAGCTGGAACGGCTGCCCGGCGACGAGATGGTGCACCATGCAAAGGCCTCCGGCGATCTGGCGATGTTCGAGGCGCCGGTCGAGGAGACGCTGCGGTTCAAGGTCGGCGCGCAGGTGATGATGCTCAACAACGACCAGGGCAACCGCTGGGTGAACGGCACCGTCGGGCGCGTCGCCGGGGTCGGCTACGACCGCTACGGCGCGGTCGTCGAGGTCGAATTCCCGGACGGCACAACCGCGGAGGTGTCACCGTTCACCTGGGAGGTGACCCGCCCGGTGGCCTCGGGCGCGTCGCTGAGCCGCGAGGTCGTCGGCGCCTACACCCAGTTGCCGTTCAAGTTGGCCTGGGCGATCACGATCCACAAGAGCCAGGGACAGACGCTGGAGCGGGTGGTCGTCGATCTGACCGGCGGGATGTTCTCGACCGGGCAGCTCTATGTGGCGTTGAGCCGCTGCACGTCGCTGGCCGGGCTGGTGCTCAAACGTCCTGTGCTGCCGAAAGATCTGAAGACCGACCGGCGCATCGTGCGCTATCTGCGGTCGTCGGCCGGTGATGCCGCGGCGCGGCGGTTCTGCGCGATCGGGATGCTGACCGTGGGCGACGAGGGCCGGATGTCGCGGCCGCGGCCGGTGGAGCTGGCGGTCGCCTTCGACGACGGCACCGCGGTCACCACGCTGGTGAACCCGCAGCGGGATCTGGCCGACGCGCGCGCCGCGTACGGCATCACGGTGTCCGACGTGTTGCTGGCGCCGACGCTGCGCGAGGCGTGGGCGGTGATCGCGCCGATGCTGGCGGGGTGCACCCCCGTCGGGGCCGGGGTGGACGAACAGCTCGGCCTGCTCGACTTCGAGCTCAAACGGCTGGGTTTCGTGACGGCGATGCCGATCGGCGTCGAGCTGCGCGGGGTGCGGGTGACGGGACGCACCGCGCTGGAGCGGGCGCGGGCCGCGCTGGCGGCGCATCGGGATGGTCTCGAGGACGGGGCGTCGGCGTTCGACGATCCCGAATCCGCCGAGTGCTCAGGTCTTCTGGTGAGCCGGGACTCGTCGGTGCCGACGCCGGTCGCCGATCACCTGCCGGGACTGTCGGCGCTGCTGCGGATCAGCCGCGACGTCGGGGCCGTGCTCTTGGGCCGCCAGGCGCCCGCCCGCGAGGATGTGACCGGACGGGAGGCCGGTGCCCGGCGCTCGGTGGCCGACCAGTTGCGTGCGGCGGCCGAGCGGGTGCAGCTCACCGACGAGGTGATCGCCCGATTGCGCGCCGCGGAGGATCTGCTCGGCGCCGACATCCTGACCGGTGCCGAACTGGTGGTCCAGCACGACGTCAGCGAGGTGCTGACCGACGGCTCCCGGATCTGCTTCACCGGGACCGCGCAGGACCCGGCCGGCCGGGTGGTCGAGCGCGACGAGATGGAGCGCCTGGCGCTCGCCGCGGGCCTGACCCCGGTGAAGTCGGTGACCAAGACCCGCTGCGATGTGCTGGTCACCGCCGAGGCGGGCACCCAGTCGGGCAAGGCCCGCAAGGCGCTCGAGTACGGCAAGCCGGTGCTGTGCGCCGACGACTTCTTCGCCTGGCTCGCCACCCGCGGCTGAGTTTCGCCGAACTGGGATTCCCGGTCGCGATCTCGGCGTCGATCACAGCCCTCAGCCGAGGTTCAGCGAGCGGTGCCATCATGGGACAGGTGCCAGCTTCTGCCGCCTTTGCCTCGGACAATGCCGCACCCGCGCACCCGGCGGTGCTCGACGCCCTGCGGCGGGTCAACGACGGCCCCGCCCCGTCGTACGGCGACGACCCGGTGACCGCGCAGGCCGCCGACGTGATCCGGGCCGCGTTCGACTCGCCCGAGGCCGACGTGCTGTTCGCGTTCACCGGCACAGCGGCCAACACCATCGCGCTCGCCGCGGCGGCAAGACCGTGGCATGAGATCTACTGCAGCGACGTCGCGCATGTGCTGCTCGACGAGGCCGGCGGCCCGGTGCGGCTGTCGGGGGCGCAGCTGACGCGGCTGCCGAGCGTCGACGGGCTGATCGCGCCGGAGGATCTGGAGCGGCGGGTGCTGGGCCGCGGCGCGGTGCACCATTCGCGGCCGCGCATCGTGTCGATCACGCAGTCCACGGAGAACGGCCGGGTGTGGACGGCGCAGGCGGTCAAGGAGTTCGTCGAACGTGCCCACGAACTCGGCCTGCTGGTGCACGTCGACGGCGCCCGGATCGCCAACGCTGTTGTGTCGCTGGATGTACCGCCCGCCGAGGCGATCGCCGACGCCGATATCGTCAGCGTCGGCGGCACCAAGAACGGCCTGCTGTTCGGCGACGCCGTCCTGGTGCGCCGTCCGCAGGAGTTCGACGGTATCCACTGGGTACAGAAGCAGATCGGCCAGCTGGCCAGCAAACACCGGTTCATCGCCGCACAGTTCGTCGCGCTGTTCAGCGACGACCTGTGGCTGAGCAACGCCGCGAACGCCAACGCGATGGCGCAGCGCCTCGTCACCGGTCTGCAGTCACTCGGTTTGCCGCTGGCGTCACCGGCCGAGTCGAACGAGGTGTTCGTCCGGCTCGACGCCGACCTGCACCGCCACCTGTCCGAGTCCTACGCCGTGCACCAACCCGACCACGGCGAACCGGTGGGCCGGTTCGTGACGTCGTGGGCCACCACCGAGGCCGACGTCGACGCCGCCCTGGCCGCGCTGGCAAGGTAGCCCGGGTCGGCACCGCGAGCGCGCGTGTCTGCCCGGCCCCCACCGGCGCGTCGCGGGCATTCACGCACGCTCGGCGATGGCGACCGCGCCGTCAGCGTCCGGAATCCCACCAGTCGAGCACGCGAGTCGCGGAGAACGTCAACCATTTCGACGGCTCCCCGGGCTCGACGTCCACCGGGAACCACTCGAGTCCACGGTGACGCGTCCCCTGCGCCCAGGTGCCGTCGGGCCGGCGGGCGGCGCGCACCATATCGATCGCCGCCTGCATCCGAGGGTCGGGCGGTCGCCCTTCCATCTGATAGGACGCCCGGAAGTAATCGAGCGCGTTGAGTGCGCTGTAGCACCATCGGAACGGGTACGTGAAGTTGCCCACCCAAGGCCCGACCGGTTCACCAGTGCCCAACCGGTACAGCAGGTTCCGCGTCAGCAGGTACTCCTCCCCCGAACGCCGAGCCGCACGGACCGGCGCATCCGTGGGGCCGGCGGAGTCGAACGCCAGCAGCCCCTTGAGCGCGTTCAGCGTCGAGTGGAACGACGACCGCGCCGACCCCTCCACCCACTCGCAGTTCCAGCCGCCGTCACCGAGCCGGTGCTCAAGGAACCAGTCGGCGATGCCGGCGACGTCGGCGCCCAGCCACACCCCGTTGGCCAGCGTCCACGCATTGATGCAGCAGTCGACCTCACCACCCCAGTACGGCAGATCGTCATACTCCCAACGGCAATTGGCCGCCAGCAGTTCGACGGTGCGGCGATTCTGCAGCACCGCCGGATCCAGCCCCCACTCCCGCAGCGCGTTGAGCGACCACGTGGTCGCCGTCCACGGCTGACCGTCGGTCTCGACCGCGTCGAAGTCGAACCCGGCCGGGAAGAACGCTCCGCCGGCCCACTGCCCATCCGGATCCTGCAACTCCAGCAGCCGCGCCCCGAATCCTTCGGTGGCGACCCGCGCACGCGTCGCCTCCCAGACGCCGGGCGCGGCGCCGGCCAGGTCGCGTTCGACCTGCCAGCGCAGCGCGGGATCGGAGTCCAGGAGCCAGGAGATGACGCCGTCTGCCGCCATGGTCAGACTGTAGCCGGTGAGGCGCTAATCCCATTGCCGCTCGGCAATTCTCGCGAAGGCCACCGCCCAGACGCACCGCGCATCCTGCGAGCCACCCGCCCAGCTGCTACGGTTTTGTATACAGTACACGCGGGGGAGGTCACGTGGTTCGACTCAGCGAGGACGACCGCCACCTGCCGGGGCATGCGGCGCTGGTCGTCGTCGACGTGCAGAACGACTTCTGCAGCGCGCAGGGCTCCCTACCCGCGGGATACGGGTTCGACCTGCACTTTGTCGATGCGATGGTGCCGCGCCTACAGCGCCTGATCGCCGCGGCCCGCGACAGCGGAATACCGGTGATCTTCGTCCGCACCGTGCACGACCCGTCCAACGACAGCCCCGCGTGGCTGGGCCGACTCGGCGACGGGGACGGCACCGAGCGCACCGGGGTCACCTGCCGTACCGGCAGCTGGGGCGCCGAGTTCTTCACCGTGGCACCAGAACCGGGCGACCATGTGGTCGTCAAGCATCGTTTCTCCGCGTTCGTGGGCACCAACCTGGCCATCACCTTGAGGTCACTGGGCGTGAGTTCGGTGCTGTTCACCGGCGTCGCCACCGAGGTGTGCGTCGAGTCCAGCTTGCGCGATGGCGTCTTCCACGATTTCTATGTCACGTTGGTGCAGGACTGCGCGGCGTCCTATTCTCGAACAGCCCACGACGCGTCGGTGCAGGTCGTCGGCAAGCATTTCGGACTGGTGGCAACGGCAGACGAACTCATCGCGCGGTGGTCACGGCTCCGACAGACCCAGGAGGTCGGTTATGGCGGCCAATGAGACTGCTGCACAGTCGATTCCAACGCTCCAACAGGAGCCTGTGCTCCGGGAGCGGGTGTACTCCACGCTGGAGGATCTGATCGTGCGCCGGGTCCTCAAACCCGGCGAGCGACTCCTGGAGAACGAGCTCGCGGCCCAACTCGGCGTCAGCCGCAACCCCGTTCGAGAAGCGCTGACGATGCTCGCGCGCACGGGCTGGGTGGACATCCACCCGCGGACCGGCGCGTACGTGCATGCCCCGACCGCGGACGAGATCGACGACTTCTTCGACATGCGCACCCTGTTGGAGTCCTACGCCGCCGAACGCGCCGCCACCCGGGTGACGACCGAGCAACTGGACATTCTCGAAGCCATCTGGCGCGAAGGCGTGGCTGCCGTCGAGGCAGGTGACGTCGAGGGAATCGTCTCCGCCAACTCCTCGTTCCACGACCGCATCAGCGAGTGGTCGGGCAACGGGATGTTGCATTCCACCCTGTCGATGATGAAAAAGCGGGTTCGGTGGTACTTTTCGTCGGTCGCGGACGTCCGCGGTATGGCCTCCTGGGACGAGCACCGGCGCATCATCGACGCGCTTCGGGCCCGAGACGGTGCGCACGCATCGACGCTCATGCGCGCCCACACCATCGCCACCGCCGACATGTACCGCAGCCGGGCGGCAGCCGACGCCGCCAGCGCCTGACGCGGCGCACATTGACGCAAACAGTAAACCCCTAGGAAATACCCAGGAAACACACCGGTGGTCCACTCCTTGTATACAACATACCGAGAGGAGTCGGCATGGCACCGACCTCCGTGGAGTCTTCCGTCGCCACAGATGCCATCTCGATTGCAGGGCTCACCAAGGTCTACGAACGCATCAGCGGGCGTGAGATCGTCCGCACCTATGCGCTGAACGGCGTCGATCTCGCGGTCCGGCCTGAGGAGTTCGTCTCGCTGGTCGGGCCGTCCGGATGCGGAAAGACCACCGTGCTCAAGGTGATCGCGGGTCTGCTGCCGCCGACCGAGGGCCGCGTCGAAGTCAACGGCACGCCGGTCACCGGGACGGGCATCGACCGTGGCGTCGTATTCCAGCAGCCATCCCTGTTGCCGTGGCGGACCGTGCGGCAGAACATCATCGAGTCTCTACGCTTCGCCGGCATACCCCGAGCGCAGCGCGGCGGCCGCGCCGACAGATACCTCGCGTTGGTCGGACTGGCCGGGTTCGTCGACCACTACCCCGGCGAACTGTCCGGAGGGATGCAGCAGCGCGTCGGCATCGCCCGCGCGCTGGCCCTGGAACCTCAGGTGCTCCTGATGGACGAGCCGTTCGGCGCACTCGACGCGATCACCCGCCAGCACATGCAGACCGAGCTCATGCGGATCTGGAGCCAGGAGAAACGTTCGGTCCTATTCGTCACACACTCGATCGAAGAGGCCATGCTGCTGTCGGACCGGGTCGTGGTGATGTCCGACGGGAAGGTCCGCGCCGACGTCTCCGTCCCGATCGAGCGCCCACGCTCTCGCGCCGAACTGATCAACGATCCGGCGGCACGCGAACTGCGCACCCGTCTCGAAGAACTCCTCTAGACCACCGAACGGATACCCCACATGCCTGCCGTCATCGAGCGCGAGCACATCAGTACCGCAACGCTGTTGCGGCGCAAACTGTTCAGCTGGGAGCGCCTGGTCCAGGTGCTGCTCATCGTGACACTGCTGACGATCTGGGAGATCACGGGACGGATCGTCGGTGACTTCTTCCTGGCTCCGCCCTCCCAGCTCCCCGGAGCGTTCTGGCAGATGTGGGAGACCGGGGAACTCTGGCGCGCACTGCTGGACAGTCTGAGCTCACTGCTCGTCGGGTTCTGCCTCGCGATCATCGTCGGCATCACGGTCGGCTTCTTCATGGGTTGGTACGGTCCCGCCGGCCGCACACTGAACCCGTTCGTCTCGGCACTCTACGTGGTGCCGACGGCCGCCCTGGTTCCGATGTTCATCATCTGGTTCGGCCTGGGCTTCACAGCACGCACCGTCACCGTATTCCTGTTCTGCGTCTTCGAGATTCTGATCAGTACCTACACCGGGGTACGCAACGTAGACCGCAACCTCGTCGACGCGGCGCGCGCCTTCGGTGCCAGCCGCTGGCAGCTGTTCAGCAGGGTGGTGTCCTACGCCTCGCTGCCCTACATCTTCGCCGGCCTCCGAATGGGAATCTCGCGCGCCGTCAAGGGCATGGTGGTAGCCGAATTGCTGTTCGCCGTCACCGGTCTCGGCGGCCTCATCAGCACTGCGGCGAACTATTACCGCACCGACAAGGTCTTCGTCGGGGTGATCGTGCTCGCCATGCTCGGCGTCGCCCTCGCCGCCGCCGTCCAACTCCTCGAACGCCGCCTCATGCCATGGCACCGCGGCATCCACGCTTAGCCGAGATCAGTCGACCGAAGGGAAGAACATGAAATTCACACGTCTGGGCGCGGTGGTGGCCGCGGCCGCCGCCGCGCTGGCCCTCGCGGGCTGTTCGTCGAGCAGTCAAGCCCCTGAAGGGGATTCGGCCGCACCGCTGCGGGTCGCGTTCGCCTCCGATCTCGACCCGGCCGACATCGCCGACTATCTCGGCGCGCAGAAGGCCGGCGCCGAGATCACCGCGCTCAACGAGGACAGCGCGGTGATCGCCGGGCTTCAGAACGGCAACTTCGACATCGGCAACATGGACGGTGCGTCGGCGATCAAGGCGGCGCAGAGCGGCATCGACGTCAAGATCGTCTACGTCAGCCAGGTGATCCCCGAATTCGTCCTGGTCTCACAGTCTCAGTACAAGTCTGTCAGCGACCTCGCGGGGGCCCGCGTCGCGTACCACGGGCCCGGCTCCCCCACCGAGACGCTGCCCCGTGAGCTGGCACGCCAAGCCGGACCGGACCTTGAGAACCAGATCAACTGGAGTGTTCTCCCGGAATCGCCGAACCGGGCTGCGGCGATGCTGGGTAAGCAGATCGACGCCACCGCACTGGAATTCGGCGACGTGCTGACCTTGCAGGACAACGGCGAGTTCACCGTTCTCGGCGACTGGAGCGACCTCAAGGGCGAGAGCGCCAGCGCGTTCAACACCGTGTGGGTGACCTCGGGCAAGTTCCTCGACGGCAACCGCGACCGTGTCGCAGACTTCCTGACCGACGTCCAGAGCGCCTACGACGAGTTCTACCAGGACGAGGCCGCGTGGACGGCCGCGGTGAAGGAACAACTGCCCGACGTCCGCGACGACTTCCTGCCCCAGATCTACCAGTACTACAACGAGGCGTCGTTCTACCCGAAGGCCGGTACCGCGCCGTTGACCCCCGAGAGCTGGAGCAACATGGACACCTTCTTCCAGTCGCTCGGCGAGTACAACCAGCCTGCTGACCCGTCGATGGTCGACTTCGACATGATCACCGAAGTCTCCGGCGCCGAATGAGCCAAGCCACAGGCATGGTCGTCGCCAGTCACCCGCTGGCTGTCGACGCCGCGGTTGCCGTCCTCAAGGAGGGCGGCACCGCGGCCGACGCGGCGGTGACGGCCGCGGCGATGCTCACCGTCGTGGACCCGCGCTCCACGGGCGTGGGCGGTGACCTGTTCGCCCTCTACTGGGAGCCGGGCGCCGACCAGCCGGTGGGCCTTGCCGCGGCCGGCGGCGCGCCGGCGGGGATGACGGTGGAGGCGTTGCGCGCGCAGGGTTTCGACCAGATGCCGCCCGACGGCCCGTGGACGGTGACCGTCCCGGGTGCGACGTGGGGATGGACCACGTTGCTCGACCGCTACGGCCGGGTCGGACGCGAGCGGATCCTGCGCCCGGCGATCGAGGCGGCCCGCGCCGGCTTCGCGGTGAGTCCCATCGTCGCCGAGGAGTGGCATCTGGGCGCCGACAAGCTGCGTCGCAACCCGAACGCGGCGGCGGTGTTTCTGCCCGGCGGTGACGTGCCCGAAGTCGGCGATGTATTCGTCAACCCCGGGCTTGCCGACGCGCTGGAAAGCTATGTCGCAGAAGGACATGCCCCGTTCTACACCGGCGACATCGCCGCGGGCTTCGCCGACGCGGTGGAGGCGCTCGGAGGTCCGCTGCGGCGCTCCGATCTCGCCGGCTGGGCCGGTCCGGAGTGGAGCGCGCCGATCCGCGGCCGCTTCCGCGGGATCGACATCTACGAGATGCCGCCACCCGGACAGGGCGTGGTGGTGCTCGAAGCGGCGGGCCTCTACGGCGAGCTGCCGCTGACGTCGCAGGGCGAGGCCGACCACCATCTGATCGAATCGTTGAAGGCCGCCTTCGCCGATGCCGCCGACAACGTGGCCGATCCGCTGTTTCATCCGGTGCCAGTCGCGGACCTTCTCGACGAGGATCGCCTGTCGAAGGTGCGCGCGAACATCGGCCCGCGGGCCTCGTATGCCAACGGGCCCGGGATCCCGTCGGACACGGTGTACGTCTGCGTCGTCGACAGCACCGGCGCGGCGTGCTCACTGATCCAGAGCCTCTACGAGAGCTTCGGGTCCGGGGTGATGGCGCCCGGTAGCGGTGTCCTGCTGCACAATCGCGGCAACGGCTTCACGCTGCGCGACGGCCATCCGAACCGCCCCGAGGGCGGGAAACGGCCGTATCACACCATCATTCCGGCGATGCTCGGAGACCGGGCCGGTTTCCGGGGGTGCCTCGGCATCGTGGGCGGGTTCATGCAGCCCCAGGGACAGCTTCAGATCCTGCGCAATGTCTTCGACCGCGGCATGTCGGCCCAGCAGGCCATCGACGCACCCCGGTTGCGGGTGATGCCCGGACGGACAGTGGGGCTGGAAGCGGGCTTCGACGACGTCACCGCCGCCGAGCTGGCGCAGCGGGGCCACGAGCTGACCGCGCTGCCACGGTTCGAATGCGGTGGAGCGCAGATGATCCTGCGCACGGACACCGGCCTTGAGGGCGGATCGGACCGGCGCAAAGACGGTTACGTCGGCGTCTGCTGACAACACAGAGGAGCAACATGCAGGGAATCGGACTCAGCCTTCCCAACCGCGGGATCCTGTTCGGCGCCATCAGCGTCGCCGAGATGCTCGACCTCGCCGAGTTCGCGGACAAGGGCGAGTATTTCGATTCGGTGTGGGTCGGTGACGGGCTCATCGCCAAGCCTCGGGTGGAGTCCGTCACGAGCTTAGCGGCGATCAGCGCACGCACCGAACGGGTCAAACTCGGGGTGTGCTGTCTGGCCACGTTCCCGCTGCGCCAACCGGTGATGTTCGCCGCCCAGTGGGCCAGCCTCGACGTGCTCTCGGGCGGCCGCACGCTACTGGCGGTGTGCCTGGGCGCCACGACGGAACGCAGCGGCGGCAATGTCGTCGCCGAACTGACGGCGACGGGTGTCACCGGGCGCGAGCGGGTCCCGCGCCTGGAAGAGGGCATCCGGTTGGTGCGTGCGTTGTGGAGCGGACCAACGGCGTGGGACGGCCAGTTCTGGTCCTTCCCCGAGGTTTCCCTGGAGCCCAAGCCGATTCAGGATCCGTGCCCGATCTGGATCGCCAGCAACCCCGATCCGGCCCGGATGCCCGAGCGCCGCTACCGCGCCGCGATCGAACGGGTCGCGACCCTCGCCGACGGTTGGCAGACCGCGGTGACCACCCCCGAGGAGTTCGGCCGCAAGTGGGACGAGATCCGCACGGCCGCGCAGACCGCCGGCCGGGACCCGGCGGCGATGTCCTCGTCAGCGCACCTGATGATCAACCTGGGGGCCAGCCGCGCCGAGGCGCGGACCGAGGGCAAGCGATTCCTCGACACGTACTACTCGATGGACAGCAGCGACGAGATCCTGGATCGGTGGGGCGCTTTCGGCACCCCAGAGGATGTCCTGACCCGCATCGACGAGTACCTCGAACGCGGTCTCGACATCCCGATCCTGCGGTTCGCGTCGTTCGACCAGCCGCGGCAGATGGAGCTCGCCGAACAGACGTTACTGCCCGAACTTCAGCGCCGGCGCCGAGCGGTCCCCGCCTGTTGATGGCCGATTACCTGGAGAACACGCTGCTGAACCTGGTGGGCACCGATACCGCAGTACCGACCGGCACCACCGAGATCCTGCCCGGCGACACACATCTGTACGACACGGTGACCAGCGCGGTGCTGCCGATGGTCGAAGCCCTGGGCCCCGACGAGATTCTGCGGCACCCCTGTGGGGACATCGCGGCGCGATTCGGTCCCGACACCCCTGACGGCCTGCTGCTGCAGACCTACATCGTCTCGCAGCACGGCAATCTGATGACCGATCCCCAACAGGGCCGCATCGTCGACGGGGCGGCGCTGAACCTCGACGGCCCGGCGGTGGTCGGTCAGGGCGCGAACCAGAACAAGGGCCCGATGGCGGCGGCGCTGTCCGCCGTGCGGGAGTTGCGCTCGCTGCGGCGTGCCGTATGGCTGACGGTGAACTGCGAGGGCCGCAGCAGCCATGACGGATCACGACGGATCTACGAAGACCTCGGTGTGAGGGCCGCGCAGTCGATCATCGCCTTCGGGACGAATCTCCATGTCTCGTTGGGCAATCGCGGGCGGGTGGACATCCGCGTCACGGTGTCGGGTGCCGCGGCGCATTCCAGCCAACCCGAGTTGGGCCGCAACCCGATTCCCCCCGCGGCCGAGATCGTGGGCAGGCTTCCCGAAGTTCCGCTGCCGCCGCCGCATCCGGAACTCGGTCCGGCCACCGCGACGCCATATCAGTTCCAGTGCGAACCGATCGCCCCTCACACGCTTCCGTCAAGGGTGCACGTCGTGGTGGACCGGCGGCTGCTTCCCGGCGAGGATCCCGACGCGGCGGTCGCGGCGGTGCGCCGGCAGCTCGACGGGTCGTGGCCGGAGTTGGAAGTCATCGCCGGTGCGGCGATGTTCCCCGCGCTGGTGGATCCGTCCGCCCCGGTGGTCGGCGCGCTGGCCCGTTTCCCGACGATGTACAGCCGCAACGCGTTCGATGCTGGATATGGCTGCTCAATCGGTGTTCCGACGGTGATGTTCGGTCCCGGTCGGCGCGACTTCGGTGCGGGCGTGGTTCATGCCGAGGCGGTGTCGATCTCCGACTGCCGGATCGCGGCGGCGGCGCTTGCCAAGGCCGCCCGAACTCTGTGCGGTTGACCTCGTGTCGGAGATGGCGATCGTCATCCTGGCGGGGCTGGCGGCAGGCGGGATCAACGCCGTGGTCGGTTCGGGAACGTTGGTGACCTTTCCGGTCCTGATCGCGCTGGGTTATCCGCCGGTCGTCGCGACCATGAGCAATGCGATCGGTTTGGTCGCCGGCGGGGTCAGCGGAGCGTGGGGGTACCGCAGGGAGATCGCGGCCCAGAAGCGCACCGTGATGGCCCTGCTCCCTGCCTCTGCGCTGGGCGCGTTGACAGGTTCCTTCCTTCTCCTCGCGCTGCCGGACGACACGTTCGAGATCGTCGTCCCGGTGCTGCTCGTCGCGGCACTGGGTCTCGTCATCGCGCAACCCCGCCTGCAGGCCTGGGTCGCGGCGCGCCGAGCAGCCGCGGCGACGACGATCGGCCCGGGGCTCGTCGTCGCGGTGTATCTGGCCGGGGTGTATGGCGGCTATTTCGCTGCGGCACAAGGTGTTCTGCTGATGGGTGTGCTCGGTGTGCTGCTGGCGCAGGATCTGCAGATGTCCAACGGGCTGAAGAACCTCCTCGTCGGTGTGGTCAACCTGCTCGCAGCTGCCGCCTACACCGTCATGGCGTTCGACCGGATCGCCTGGACGGTGGCCGGCTGCATCGCGCTGGGCGCGCTGGCCGGCGGCTGGCTGGGCGCCAAGTACGGCCGACTGCTCAGCCCGGTGTGGCTGCGGGTTCTGATCGTTGCCCTGGGAGTGACGGCGCTGGTCAGGATTCTGGTGAGCACCTGACGTCGACGGCGCCGGTTCCGCAGGCAAGTGAGGCGCACGCCTTATTCGGGTTCATCGCGGCACCGAATCCCGACAGCGCGGTCCGCAGCGGCGAGCGGGCCGCCGCCGAGGCCGCCGGCCACGAGGCGCGCACCCGGGTGTGACGCCGCAACCCGCCGGGTACGCCTCGGTCATGAAGACCGAAGCCCTGCACCGCGAGCGCGCGTGTCTGCACACCCCTGACCAGCGTGTTGCGAGCACAAACGTCGCGCTCGCGGCTACCGACAGCGCGCCCGAGGAGCCTCCGGAGCGCCTCGCCCCCACCGAGGTTCCCGAACGGCTCGTCCCCGACGACATCCCGGAGTCTCCGCCCGGCCCCTCGAGTCCACCCGATCCGGGACCGCCACAGCGGACCTGAGTCCTACGCGCTGGTCTCGCGATGCGGTTCGGCGACCGCTTTCGATTCCGCCGATCCGCGCTGCCGCAGGAAGATCGACAGCCCGACGATCGCGGCGACCGCGATGAACTCGCTCTGCCAGTTCTGCATCGACTCGAACCAGAACTGCGACGTCAGCACATACTGTGCAACCGTCACGGTCGGCTGGCCGTGCTGGACCGCCTCGTCGTTGTACGCCGCGGCCCCTCCGACGGCGTGCAGACCCCACGATGCGAAGAACAACACGAAAAACGCTATCGCCAAAGAGTTTTCGTACACCGACAACACCCAACCGCCCCGACGCACCGGCCACGGCGCGCCCTTGCGCGTTGGTACCGTGCGGGGATCGCGGTCCTGCGGAGCGCGCTCGTCGATGGGCTTGGACTCCGAGGACCCCCGCTGATAGAGGAACGCCGTCAGCACGACGTACATCCCCATCTGCAGGAACTCGGACTCCCAGTTCTCGAACGTCGCCTCGACGAAATCCCCGCTGCGCAGGTACCCGAACACCGACACGGTCTCCTGCGAGCCGTGGTCGTGCTGTTCGGCGTTGTGGGTCGCCGCACCCGAGACGATCATCCCGGCGAAGAACACGGCGAACAGCCCGAGGCAGGCCAACAGCAAACCGTTGTCCCGCGCCCAGCGACCTGTCCCGCGCGTCACCGAGTGGGTGTACCCGCGCACCGGACGGGTATGCCTGCCCGTCCCGCTGCCCGAAGGAGTCTCGATGATGACCGCACTGCCCGGCTACCTCGCCGAACAGACCGGCCTGATCCTCGACGGCATCGGCGGCCTGCGCGAGGGTGCCGACCCGATCCACGACACCCGGGTGGCCATCCGCCGCACCCGCAGCACCGTCCGGATCTTCGCCCGCCACCTGGACCGCGACGCGGCACGCACGTTCGACGACGAACTCAAGTGGTTCGCCGGACTGCTCGGCGAGGTACGCGACCCTCAGGTGCAGCAGCGCCGGTTGCGCGCGGCGGTGCGGGCCCTGAACGACGCGCTGGCGCTCGGCCCGGTCGAGGCACGGATCCAGCGCGATCTGCACGACGTCGAGACGACGGCCCGCGCGCACGTCACCGAGGCTATGCAGGCACCCCGGTTCGACGAGTTGGTCACCGCGCTGCGCCGGTGGCGCACCGATCCGCCGGTACGGCCCGGGAAGAAGCTGCGCAAGAGCGCCGCCAGGGCCGACCGCAAAGCGCGTAAGCGACTTGCCCAGGCGCTGGGCAGCGACGACGACGCGCCGCTGCACCGCGCCCGCAAGGCCGCCAAACGCGCCCGTTACGCCGCCGAGCTGCTGCAGCACAACGGCGAAACCAAGCACGCCAAGCGAACCGAGAAGCACCACAAGCGAATTCAGAAGATCCTCGGCGACCTTCAGGACACCGTCGTCGCCCGCCCGATGCTGCGCAGGCTCGGCGCGGACGCGGGCACGACCGACGGTGAGAACGGGTTCACCTTCGGTCTGCTGTACGCCCGGGAGGAACAGCTGGCGGCTCGGTGCCGTCGGGATGTCACTTCTCGAGCCGGGTACCGGGACCGGCGATAGCATCCCGGCGTCCAGGCGCACATCGGCATCCGCGCTGCCCGACTGACGGTTTCGCCCGCGCGGTCCCGGGTAGTCGGCAGGTTAACCGACCGTCAGGAGGACTGCCATGCGCGCTGCGGTTCTGGAAGCTGTGGGAGGACCCCCGACGGTCAGAGAATTCGACGAGCCGACCCGAGACGTCGTGCGGGTCAGCCTCGCCGGGTGTAATCCCGTCGACCTGGCGCTGGCATCCGGCCAGCTGGGTGACCCCGTCATCCCCAGTGTGGTCGGCAAGGAGGGCATCGGCCACACCGAAGACGGCACCCGGGTGTACTTCGATTCCCCGGTGTCTCCGTTCGGGTCGTGGGCCGAGCTGGCCCAGTTCGATCCCGATCTGGTCTTCGAGGTGCCCGACGCCGTCTCCGACGACATGGCCGTCGCGCTCGGCATCGCCGGGCTGGCGGCGTGGCTGCCGCTGACCCGGCATGCCGATGTGTCCGCAGGGCAGTCCGTGCTGGTTCTCGGCGCCACCGGTGTCGTCGGCAACATCGCGATCCAGGCGGCCAAGATCCTGGGTGCGGGCCGGGTCGTCGGGGCCGGCCGCGACAAGGACGCGCTGAAGAAGGCGATGGAGTTGGGGGCCGACGCGGTGGTCGAGCTCGGCGGTGACGAGGATGCGGCCGCGCTGCGCGCCGAGGTCAAGGACGGCTACGACGTCGTCGTCGACATGATCTACGGTGACCCGTTCCTCGCGGCGCTGGACGCCTCGGCGGTCGGGGCGACGTTGATCACCGTCGGCCAGGGTGCGGGGACACCGCAGATCCCGTTCACGAAGCTGATGGGCCGCACCCACATCGGGCACATGAACAACCTGATGCCCGCCCGGGTGATGCGCCAGGCCTACCAGGAGTTGGTCGGGCTGGCGTCGGAGGACCGGATCAGCGTCGAGACCACCCGCTACAGCCTCGACGACGCCGGAAAGGCCTGGCAGGCACAGCAGGACAGTCCGCACGTGAAGATCGGGGTGAGCCCGGCGTGAGCACCTATCCTCACTTCGACACCATGCCGATCGGCACCGCATGGCGCCCCGGCTCATCGGACAACACCCGCGCGGTCACCGACCCGTACACCGGCGACACCCTGACCGAACTGGCCCAGGCTGACGAGGGCGATCTGGACGAGGCCTATTCGGCTGCTGTTGCGGCACAACCAGATTGGGCGGAGGCGCCGCCCGGTGAGCGCGCCGCGGTGTTACGTGCGGCGGCCGATGTGATGACGGCCCGCCAGGACGAGGTCGTCGACTGGCTGATCCGCGAAACCGGCGGCACCCGCGCCAAGGCCGAACTGGAATGGGGCCTGGTGCGTTCGGTGATGTGGGAGGCCGCGTCGATGCCGCACCACGTCGAGGGTCGCATCATGCCGTCGGACATCCCGGGCAAGGAGAGCCGCGTCTACCGCCAACCGGTCGGTGTGGTCGCGGTGATCTCACCGTGGAACTTCCCGATGCAGCTGTCGAATCGTTCGGTGGCGCCCGCGCTGGCGGTCGGCAACGCGGTGGTGCTGAAACCGGCCGGCGACACCCCCGTCACCGGGGGTCTGCTGCTGGCAAGGATTTTCGAGGAGGCGGGGCTGCCGCCAGGTCTGCTGTCGGTGGTCGTCGGGTCAGGCTCGGACATCGGGGACGCGATCGTCGAACACCCGGTTCCGCGCGTGGTGTCGTTCACCGGATCGACACCGGTCGGCAAGGGCATCGCCGAGAAGGCCGGGTTGAAAAAGCTGGCGTTGGAACTCGGCGGCAACGGCCCGCTGGTGATTCTCGACGACGCCGACCTCGACCTCGCCGTGCGTGCGAGTGTGTTCGGGTCCTTCTTTCACCAAGGGCAGATCTGCATGATCGGCAACCGCATCATCGCCGACGCGAAGATTCACGACGAGTTCCTGCAGCGCTTCCTCGACAAGGTCAAGGCGCTGAAGGTCGGGGACCCTCACGAGCCCGACACCCAGCTCGGCCCGGTCATCAATTCCTCACAGCTGGAGGGGATTCTGGACAAGATCCAGCGCGCGCAGGACGACGGCGCCGACTTGCTGCTCGGCGGTGAGCCGTTCGGCCCGACCGGCCAGTGCCTCCCGCCACACGTGCTGTCCGGGGGCAACGACGTCGCGACGGCGCGCGAGGAGGTGTTCGGTCCGGTGATGACGGTGATCCGCGCCGACGGCGAGGAGGACGCGCTGCGCATCGCCAACGACACCGAGTACGGGCTGTCGTCGGCCGTGTTCAGCCGCGACGTCGACCGCGCGGTCCGGTTCGGTCGGCGGATACAGGCCGGGATGACGCACATCAACGACGCACCGGTCAACGACGACGCCAACACCGCGTTCGGCGGCGAGAAGAGTTCGGGCATCGGCCGTTTCGGCGGTCAGTGGGCGATCGACGAGTTCACCACCGACCACTGGGTGTCGGTGCAGCACGAGCCGCGTCAGTACGCGATCTAGCCGCTCGGGCGCGGCGACTGCGCGCCGCACGCCCGCCGGAGGCGGCGTGTCGGCGTCCAGACGCGCGCGCTCGCCGAAAACACCCGGCCACCTACGACAGTGAGTCCCAGAACTCCGTGAGTGCGGCCGCGCCGCGCTGCGGGTCCTGCACCATCCACCAGTGTCCGAGGCCGTCGAGCACCGTGGTGCGGGCGCCGGCACGCTCGGCGGCGCGGCGGCGGTTGTCGTTCACCCCGACGTACGGATCCTCGGTGGCCAGCAGCGACAGCCCGGGCCGGGCGGCGGCGTTCTCCAGCGACCGGCCCGCGTCGGCCATCGCCGGCTGCGCCGCCGAACGGTACAGCGCGAGAATGGCCTTGCCCATGTCGTCGTTCTGGTGCTCGGCGATCGCGGCGGCGATGTCGTCCGGAATGCCAAGGGAGGACATCAGTTCGGTGCGCGCCTCCAGCCCGCCGCCCATCATGTCGGCGATCAGCTCCTCCCCGGCGCCTGGGGTCTGCCACACCTGCGCCATGTCGTGCCACACGTAGTCGGGGTCGAACAGGCCGATGACGTCGGTGGCCCAGCTGCGCACCAGCTCGGGCCGGTGCATCACCGCGTTGACGACGTGCCCGCCGCCCCAGTCGTGGCCGACCAGGTCGATGGGTCCGTCGATCTGTTCCAGGGCGTTCTCCAGCCAGTCCCGGTACTCCAGGAAGGTCGCACCGAAGCCGTCGGGCAGCGGCGCGCCGAACCCCGGCGGGGAGAGCAGGACGACGTCGTCGCGTCCGAGCACCGCCGTCAACGGCGCCCAGATCGCCTCGGTCTCAGGATTCCCATGCACGAACACGACCGTCATGGCCTCATCCTGGCACGGGGACGATAATGGCCCGCGACATGGACACGATATCGACGCGGTGGTCGTCGGCGATGGGTCTGGACGTCCCGATCGTCAACGCCCCGATGGGCGGCGCGGCCGGCGGCGCCCTGGCCGCGGCGGTCAGCAATGCCGGTGGCCTCGGCCTGATCGGCAACGGCAGTTCCAGCTCCGCCGCGTCGCTGGCCAGGCAGCTGCAGATCCTCGGACCCCTCGACCGGCCCTTCGGGATCGGCCTGATCGACTGGGTCGTCCGCAAGGACCCGCAGATCCTGGACACCGCGCTGAACGCCCGCCCGGCGCTGCTGAGCGTCAGCTTCGGCGTGGACTACGACTGGGTGGCCCGCGCGCACGACGCCGGCTGCATGAGCGCGACGCAGGTCGCCGACGTGGACTCGGCGCTGCGCGCCGTCGACGCCGGTGTCCAGGTGCTCGTCGCCCGCGGCGCCGAGGCCGGCGGGCACGGCACCCCGGCGGTCGCGACGCTGCCGCTGCTGGCCTCGATCCTCGACCGCGTACCGGTGCCGGTGCTGGCCGCCGGCGGCATCGCGTCGGGGCGGGCGCTGGCCGCGGTGCTGGCCGCCGGTGCGGCCGGCCCGTGGATCGGCACGGCGTTCGCGGCGTGCGCCGAGTCGCTGCTGCCCGCCAAGGCCGGCGACGCGCTGGCCGCGGCCACCGCCGCCGACACCCTGAACACCCGGGTGTTCGACGCCGCCCTCGGCTACCCGTGGCCGGCGCGCTTCCCCGAGCGGGTGCTGCGCAACGACTTCACCGACGCGTGGGACGGCCGCACCCCCGACGACGACGCCCGCGCGCAGCTGCGCGCCGCGATCGCCGCCGACGACTACCGGATCGCGCCGGTCAACGCCGGTCAGGGCGTCGACGACGTCACCGCAGGCGAGCCCGCGGCCGACGTGATCGCCCGGCTGTGCGCCGACGCCCGCGCCCGTCTCGCGACACCGCCACCAGCGTCGTGATCTACGCCGCTGCGCTACCGTGGTGGCGGTCTCGCGAAACCCCACAGCACACTGCAATCCCGCTGGTCACACACGCCACAGCCGGGGCGGGAAACCGCGCGACACTCCCCGCCCGCAGACCGGCTTGGTCGCCGCGGTGGCCTATGTTGGGGCCTCCGGCGACGGCACGAACCGCAGCGCACACGAGAACAGGAGCCAGGTGGACGACAACGCGACACTGTCAGCCGCCGACCTGCTCGACCTGAACCGCGACCTGCAGGGTTCCCGCGCGATCCGGCTGCTGGCCACGACCAACCTGAGCCTGTACGCGACGCTGATGGAACGCCACCTGGCCGACGGGGTGATCCCGGAGACCGAGCTCGTCGTGCGCCTCGAACGCGACCTCGACGACCTCGGCGACCCGCAGCCGGGGCTGGCGCTGATCAAGTCGTGGGCCAGCCAGGGGTGGCTGCACCGCATCGTCGACACCCGAAGCGACCAGAACGTCTGTTATCTGACCCAGGACGCCCGCCGCGCGCTGGACTTCCTGCGCGGTATGCGCCGCCAGGACACCATCGCCACCGGCGGCTCGATCAACGGCATCGCGTCGCGGCTCAAGCAGGTCGCGCTGAAGGTGGGCGGCGACCCGGCCCGCATCCGCAAGAGCATCGAAGCCGAGATCGAGGCGCTGCACCGCGAGCTCGACGAACTCGACAAGGGCGAGCGCCCGGCGCCCGACGTGACCGACGCCTACGACGAGGCCCGCGCGATCGCGATGCAGATGGAACGGCTGATCACCGACATCGGCCAGTACGGCACGATGATCGAGCAGGCCACCGCCGCGCTCGACGAGCCGATCGACAGCAACGTCGAGTACCGCGACCGGCAGCGCCAGATGTATGCCGACTACCAGGCCGCCTGGGATTCGCAGGGCCGCGACAGCCACCGCGCGTTCCTGCGGATGATCAACGACCCGGACCAGCGCGCCGAGTTCGAGGCCGACGTCGCCGCGGTCGCCGACGCGCTGCCCGCCCTGGACCCGGCGCTGCGCAAGGTGATGGCCGGATTCTTCGAACTGGTCGGCCAGCAGATCGACGAGGTCGAACGCATCCAGCAGCGCTGTGCCCAGCGCGTCAAGCGGTTCACCGCGTTCGGCACGCTGGAGCAGAGCCGCGGGGTCGCGCGCCAGCTCAACGAGGCGATCGGTGCGGCCCGCAATCTGCTCAAGTCCAGCCTGATCGACTCCCGCCTCGATCTCGAGCTGCCGCTGGCCCGGCATGCGATCAGCAGCGTCGGCGCGCTGAGCTTCAAGATTGGCGACCTGTCGAACCCGAAGCCCGCCAAGGCCGCCGACGGCGAGGTCGACCTGAGCACCTTCGCCGCGCTGACCACGCAGGTCGACGCGCCGGCGATGTCGGACATGCTCAACCGCGAGCTGCGCACCGGGCCGGTGCCGCTGGCCAAGGCGGTCGAGATGCTCGATAACGCCTACCTGGGGCACGTCATCGTGCTGTGGTCGTGGGCGCTCAAACAGCCCGGCGGCGACGCCACGGCCGACGAGTCGGTGACGGTCCGGTTCCGCTCGCTCGACGGCACCGACCGCGAAATCGCGGTCCCCCATTTGATGTTCACCGAACCGATCAGTGTTGGAGCCTCTGCGTGACATCCACCGAACACGACGCCGATTTCGCGGCGTTCTCCGCGCTGCCGGAGGTCGACCAGACCGCCCGTCCGCCGCACCAGCGCCGGCCGCGTTTCGACGGCGACGTCTCCGAGCTGCCCGACCGGGCCTGCTGGGCGTTGCAGCATCTGCTGACGCGGCGCTACATCAGCGCCGAATCCGACGCCGACCTGTATTCGTGGGTGCTGGAGTACCGCAACCAGCTGTCGGTGCGACTCTCCGAGCTCGACCTGATCCTGCGCGTGGTCGACGGAACCGAGGTGGCATTCGTCGAGCAGGCCCGCTACGAATCCGCCAGGGGCGTCAAGCTTCTGCGCCGCGAACCGCTCGGCACCTACGACTCGATCCTGGCGCTGCACCTGGCGCAGATGATGCGCGCGGCGGGCGGGCAGAGCGTGCTGATCTCCCGCGAGGAGATGCACAACCTGTTCTCCGGGGTGCTCAACGACACCGACCGCGACGCGGTCACGTTCGCCGGGCGCATCGACGCCGCGATCGCCCGGCTGACCGGCCTGGAGATCCTGCGCCGCAGCCGCGACGACGAGGACAGCTACACCATCTCCCCCGTGATCACCGCGGTGATGACGGCCAGCGTGATCACCGAGTTGCAGCAGCAGTTCGAACTGTTACTCAACGGCGCGACCCCGGAAGCAGAGACCGACCTTGACTGAGCAATTCCACCTGTCGCGGCTGCAGGTCATCAACTGGGGCGTGTTCGACGGCTACCACGACATCCCGTTCAGCGAGGGCGGCGCGCTGATCGCCGGCGCCTCGGGCAGCGGTAAATCGTCACTGCTGGACGCGATCTCGCTCGGCTTCCTACCGTTCAACCGGCGCAACTTCAACGCCTCGGGCGACAACACCGCCGCCGGGTCCAGCGCCGGGCGGCGCACCGTCGACAAGTACGTGCGCGGCGCGTGGGGGCAGCGCAGCGACGGCGGCACCAGCCGGGTGATGTACCTGCGCGGCGACGGCACCGCGTGGTCGGCGGTCGCGGTCACCTACACCAGCGACACCGGCCGCACCGTGACCGGCCTGGTGCTCAAGTGGCTGACCGGGGAGTCGCGCAACGACTCGTCGAGCCGGTTCGTCATCGGCGACGGCAACCTCGACATCGAGGACGTCTGCAACCGTTGGGCAGCAGGGCGTTTCGATACCGGCGTGTTCAAAGAGGACGGCTGGCGGTTCAGCACCAAGGTCGAGTCACAGTATCTCGCGCAGCTGTACGCGACCATCGGCATCCGCGCCTCCGATGCCGCACAACAGCTGCTCGGCAAGGCGAAATCGCTGAAAAGCGTTGGCGGGCTGGAACAGTTCGTCCGGGAGTTCATGCTCGACGAACCGGAGAGCCTCACCCGGCTGCCGGAGGCGCTCAAGCAGATCGACCCGCTGGTGGAGGCCCGTGAACTTCTGGCCGTCGCGCAGAAGAAGCGCAAGATCCTCGGCGACATCGAGAAGATCCAGCAGCGCTACGCGTCGGAGTCGACCGACCTGGGCATCATCGACCTGGTCGACCTGCCGATGGTGCGCGCCTACACCGACCACGTCCGGCTGGCGCAGTGCCCGGCCCAGGTCGAGCAGCTCGACACCACGATCGACCAGCTCGACAACGAGTACGAGGACGTCACCCGCAGCCTGAATCTCGCCAAGGCGGAAGCGGATTCGCTCAACGCCCAGATCAGCGGGTCCAGCGCGAGCATCGCACCGCTGCAGTCGCAGGTGACCGCCGCCGAGACCGAGGCCGAGCAGGTGTCGCGGCGGCGCAACGCCTACGAGGACATGCTCACCGCGCAGGACCTCAAGGTACCCGAAACCGCGGACGCCTTCTGGAATCTGCGCGAGGATCTGCTGGCGCAGGCCACCGAGCTGCTGGCGAAGGTGGAACGCAACCGGGAGGCCTCCACCGACGCCGAGTACGCGCAGAAGTCCGCGCGGCTGGCGCGGGACGAGGCCGCCAAGGAGCTCAAGCGTGTCGAGCACGTCGGCTCGGCGCTGCCCGAGTTCGCGTTGACGATGCGCGATCAGATCTGCGCTGCCGTCGGTGTGCACCCCTCCGAGCTGCCGTACGTCGCCGAGCTGATGGACCTCAAAGCCGACCAGACGCGGTGGCGCACCGCGGTGGAGAAGGTACTGCGGGGGGTCGGACTGCGGCTGATGGTGCCCGACCAGCACTGGTCGGAGGTGCTGCGCTTCGTCAACGAGACGAACATGCGCGGCCGGCTGCAGCTGCACCACGTGCGGGCGAAGTTCCTCGGCGCCGATCCGGTCGATCCTGAGCCGAACACGTTGGCGGGCAAGTTGTTCGCGGTCGACCCGAAGCACCCCTGCGCGGCCGAGGCCGTCGACGTGGTCTCCTCTGCCGGTGACCACATCTGTGTCGACTCCCCCGACGTGTTCGCCCGGTTCCGCCGCGCGGTCACCGACACCGGCCTGTACAAGGACTCCGACCGGCTCGCGATCAAGGATGACCGCCGGCCGCTGAAGCAGTCGGAGTACCTGTACCAGGGTGACGTGTCGGCGAAGATCAACGCACTGACCGTCGACCTCGCCGCGGCCGAGGAGGCCTATCAGAAGGCGCGGCGCACCGCCGACGACATCGCCGCGCAGCGCCAGCAGTGGCGTGACCGTGCCGCGGCGTGCAAGGCGATCTGCGAGCAGTTCCCGCAGTGGAGCCAGATCGACATCGAGACTGCCGACGGGCACGCCGACCGGCTGCGTGAGCAGTACGAGCTGCTGCTGGCCGAGCACCCCGACATCGAGGCGCTCAACGCGCGCGCCGACGAATGCTGGTCGCAGATCCAGAAACTGATGACGCGCCGGGGCGCGATCCAGACCCGCCGCGATGCGCTTGACGACCGCCGCACCCGGCTGCTGGAGCTCCAGGAACGGCTGTCACCGAGTTTCGTGTCCGAGCCGCTGACCGAGCTGCTGAACCGCTATGCCGGGCAGATCCCGGTGAGCCTGGACATGCTCGAACCCGAGTCGCACCGCGACGCGCTGTTCGCGGCGATCAAGAAGGAACGCGAGCAGCTGCGGGAGAGCCGGCGCCGGTCCTATGACGAGCTGGCCCGTATCCTGAACACGTTCGACACGTCGTTCCCGGATGCGATCCCGAACGACTCCGACGATTTCGACGAGCGGGTGCACGACTACGTCGCGCTGTGCCGGCACATCGACGAACGTGAGCTGCCCGAGGCCTACGAGCGGATGATGCGGCTGGTCACCGAGCAGGCCCCGGATGCGATCCTGACGCTGCACCGGGTCGCCGAGCAGGAGGCCCGCCGGATCAGCGACCAGATCGACCGCGTCAACACGGGTTTGGGCGCGGTGGAGTTCAACCGCGGTACCCGGCTGACGCTGCGCGCGACGCCGCGCTCGTTGACCGCGGTGGCGGAGCTGACCGAGATCGTGCGGGCGATCTCGCGGCGCATCGCCGAGGTCGGGCTCGGTGACAAGCAGGCGATCCTGGACCAGTACGCCGACATCCTGCGGCTGCGCAACCGGCTCGCGTCGACGGCGCCGGAGGACAAGGCGTGGACGCGTGACGCGCTGGACGTGCGTAACCGGTTCACCTTCGACTGCGCGGAGTGGGATGTCGCGACCGACGAGCTGATCCGCACGCACAGCAACGCCGGCGACAACTCCGGCGGTGAGCAGGAGAAGCTGATGGCGTTCTGCCTGGCGGGCGCGTTGAGCTTCAACCTCGCCAGCCCCGAAAGTTCGGACAACAGGCCGGTGTTCGCGCAGTTGATGCTCGACGAGGCGTTCTCGAAATCCGATCCGCAGTTCGCGCAGCAGGCACTGCAGGCGTTCCGCAAATTCGGTTTCCAGTTGGTGATCGTCGCGACCGTGCAGAACGCGACGACCATCCAGCCCTACATCGACAGCGTGGTGATGGTGTCCAAGACCGAGCCGAGCGGCCGCAACGCGCGCCCGGTGGCGACGGTCGCGACCCGCACCATCTCCGAGTTCACCGAGCTGCGCCGCGAGATGCGCCGCAATGACAAGGTCCCGGCCGGGGTCTCGTAGGCCCACCGGTTGCCTGCCGAGCGCGCGGGTCTGCACGCCGACACTCCGTGTCGGGACGTGCAAGACCGCGCGCTCGCAGCGCTAGCTCAGCGCGTCGGCCGCCGGCCCGAGGTCGAGGAACACCGTCTCGCCGTTGGCGTCGTCGAGCCCGTCGTTGTCGGTCACCACATAGAGCCTGCCGTTGCCGGCGACGGCGAAGCCCTCGACCTTCTCCTGGGTGTACCCGCGGGTGGCCTGCAGGTCGGGAATCAGGTTGCGGGCCAGCGTCTTCGGCAACACCGCGGGCGTCCCGGTGGCTGCCGTCTCGGCGGGCATCGCGACCCGGTAGATCGCCTTCACGCGGGCGGCGGGTCCGTTGAGCTTGTCGCGCTCGAGCACCAGCAGCGCCCCGTCGTGCACCTGGATCTCGGACAGCCCGATCCAGTCCCCGTCGACGCCGGTCGATTCCAGTGGATAGCCGAACCATTCCCAGGTGTCGGACGCAGGGAGGTAGCGGCCCAGGCGGGCCACCCCGGCGGGGTCGGTCTTCACCTCGCGCTGCAGTGCAACCCACACCGCCTCCCCCTCTGCCGCAACGCCTTCCAGGCCCTGCCCACCGAGCCCGGACGTGACCTCGGACGGCAGCGACACCCGTCGTTCGACAGAACCGTCCGCGCCGACGAAGACCAGTTCGTTGCCCGGTCCCTCCTCCCCCTCGACCGCGAGCACGAACCCGCCACCGGGGCGCGCGGTGACGCCTTCGATGTCGAGGGTCACGGGTCGGCCGTCGTCGGTGACGGGCACCTCGGTGTCGATCAGCGCCGGGGTCTGGGTGAGGTCGATGCCGAGGATCCGCGCCGGCCCGTACGCGATGTCGGTCGCGGCATAGAGCCGGTTCTCGTCGGCGGGGTCGGCCGCCAGCGCGCCGAGCGCACCCCAGCCGATCGGAGTGCCGTCCACATCGCCGGAGACCAAAGACGGGAACACCGGCGGTCCGGCGAAGCGGTCACCGAAGCCGTAGACGTTGACCGCCGCACGAACCCCCGATTCCGCGTCGTCGGTCTCCGACGAGACGACGACCAGCCCGCGCGCCGGGATCGGCAGGATCCCCTCCGGACCGGGAGTGGTCGGCAGGATCTGCCGGAACTGCGGCGCGGCAGGATCGTTGACGTCGTAGACGGCGACGAAGTTGCTGCGCTCCGACGCGACGAGCGCGACAGGACGGCCACCGATCTCGGTGATCGCTAGCCCTTCGGGTTCGGGTCCCTTTGCCTCGGAACGGCTTTCGTTGTGCAGGCCGGTGCGGACCGCCAGCTGTTCGATACTGTTGCCGGCGTCCCACACCACCTCACCGGTGCCGGTGTCGAAGACGCTCCAGCCGCGGGTGCCGCCCTTCCAGTCCCCTTCGTTGGCGGAGGCGACGTGGGTGTCGTCGATCCAGCCGATCGCGTCAGGTTCGCGCGGGATGTCGGTGATCGATCCGGTCTGGTCGATGCGACCGTCCTCGGCGGTGTCGATCCCTGTGACCGATTGCGTTCCGGCACTGAAGATCTTCTGCACGTCGCCGCTGCGGCCGTCGATGATCGCGATGCCATTGTTCTCCTGCAGCGTGACCGCGACCTGGCCGCGGGCGTTGACGCTGACGTACTCGGGCTCGAGGTCGTCGGGCGTGTCCAGGCCTGCCGCGCGGGCGGCGTCGACGTCGAAGTCGACGCGACGAGGCGTCCAGGTCTGCGGCGCGCCGGTGAGGTCGAGCAGCTGGACGAACCCGCTGGGCGGCTGCGGCAGGTCGCCTTCGTCGCCGCCGGGCGGGGTGAACTCCTCGTCGCGCTGGTTCTCGATCGCGATCGCGGCGAAGGACCCGTCCGGGGCGACCGCGATCGAGTCGGGTTGACCGCCGAGATCGATGCTGTGCACGCGTGTCCGGTCGGCCACGCGTACGACGTCGACACGGCCGGACGGGGTGGCGAAGTTCCCGCCGGTGGTGTCGACGACGACCATCACGTAGTCGCCGACGGTGGCCACCGAGGTGGGTTGGTCGTCGGCGTGGCCCAGCTCGGACAGCGAGAGTGTGCCCAGCCCAACGGGATCAGCGGGGTCGCGCAGGTCGAGGAACCCGATGCGCTTGCCTGCGGCGTCGGTGTAGATCACGGTGTTGCCGTCGGGGGTGACGGTGGAGATCTCGGCGACGGTCTCGGCGTCGACGGGATCGGCGGCGGGCTTGTTCAGGTGCACCGGGTAGGTGGCGGTGCGGTGGTAGCGCTGCGCGTCGGGCAGGTCGAAGTCGATGGCCGCGGTCGCACGCAGGGTACCGGGCTCGGCGGGAGCCTCGCCGGGATCGCGAGAGCAACCCGCCACTGTCAGTACTGCGATCACCGCGGCGGCCGTCACGCGGCCCAGGGGGAAAGCCATCCGTCACCCTCTTCAGTTGTGGTCGTGGGACGGCTGAGCTTGGCGTGCCCAGGTGAGCGGATTCAGATCAACGGGTGAACACGCGGTGACGGATCGGTGGCCGGCGCCTCGAACCGGACTACGGGCCGGCCCCGACGCGTGTCGACCTCACAGGCCACGCCGTACACCGTGGCGATCAGTTCCTCGGTGAGCACCGTGACGGGTGTACCCGAGGCGACCACGCGGCCGCCGGCCAGCACGACGAGTTCGTCGCAGAACATCGCTGCCAGGTTCAGATCGTGCAGCGCGATCACCGCTGTGACACCCAATCGTCCGATCAGGGACAGGATTTCCAGTTGGTGGGCGATGTCGAGGTGGTTGGTGGGTTCGTCGAGCAGCAGCTCGGTGGGCCGCTGGGCCAACGCGCGGGCGATCTGGGCGCGTTGCCGTTCGCCACCGGACAGGCTGTGCCAAAGCCGCTTTCGCATGTCGGACAGGCCGGCGGCGCGTAACGCGTCGGCGACTGCCGTCTCGGCGTCCGGGTCGGCGCCGTACAGCGGCCGGTGCGGAAGCCGGCCCAGCCGCACCACGTCCTCGACGCGGATGTCCAGTTCGGTGTCGGCGTGTTGGCCGACCATGGCCACGCTTCGGGCCACCTCTCTGCGGCGCACTCCGGTGATCGGCTGGCCGTCCAGTTCGACCCGACCGGAGTCCGGGGTGTCCAGGCCGGCGAGCAGCCGCAGCAGCGAGGACTTCCCGGATCCGTTGGGCCCCAATAGTCCGACGACCGAGCCGGGCCGCGGCTCGACGGTGACGCCCTCGAGCACGACCCTGCCCGATCGGCGCCACGACACATCGAGCGCACGCAGGGTCATCCGGCCGTTCCTCGTCTCCGGAACAGGATCAGGGCGAACGCCGGAACCCCCACCAGCGCGGTGACCACGCCGGTGGGCAGTTCCTGGGGGGCGAACGCGGTGCGCGCCACCGCGTCCACCCACACCATGAAGATCGCGCCGAGCAGTGCCACGGTCGGCAGCAGGCGGGCGTGCCCCGGTCCGACGAGGAACCGGGCCGCGTGGGGAAGTACCAAGCCGACGAAGCCGATCGCTCCGGCCGCGGCGACCACCGTCGCGGTCATCAGTGCGGTGAGCACCAGCAGTATCGCGCGAGTACGCCCCACCGACACCCCGAGCGTGGCCGCGGTGTCCTGGCCGAACGCGAACGCGTCCATCGTCGGGGCCAGCAGCAGGCAGCACACCAGCCCGAAGCCGATGACCACGGCGCACAACCGCACGTCGGTCCAGGACGCCCCGGACAGCGATCCCAGCAGCCAGAACAGCACTCCCCGGGTCTGCTCGGCGTTGGCCGATGACAGCACGACGAACGAGGTGAGCGCTGAGAACAGCTGCGTGCCGGCCACCCCGGCGAGCACTACTCGGTCGGTACCCCCGCCGGCGAAGTAGGCCAGAGTCAGCACCAGCCCGAACGACACCACCGCGCCGAGGAACGCACCGCTCGACAACGTCAGCACCCCGCCGCCGACGCCCAGCACCGCGACGAGTACCGCGCCGGTGGACGCACCCGACGACACCCCGAGCACGAACGGGTCGGCGAGCGGGTTGCGCAGCAGGGACTGCAGGATCGCCCCGCACAACGCCAGCCCGGCGCCGCACAGCGCAGCCAGCACGGCTCGCGGCAGCCGGAGCTGCCAGACGATCCCGTCCTGCAGCCGGGACACCCCGGATTCGGGCCCGCCCAGGTGATGCAGGACGACCGCGTAGACGTCGGCGACCGAGATCGCCGCAGGCCCGATGGTGATCGCGACGGCTGCCGACAGGATCAACAGAGCACCCGCGGACACCCACAGCGCGGGCAGCAGCCACGGCCTGACGGTCACCTGGGGGCCGAGAATCCGAACCGGTTCAGCCCCTCGGCCACTTTCTCCACGCCGTCCACGGTGCGGATCGATGGGTTCAGGTCGGCGCCGTTGACCACGACATACCGGCGCTCCCGCACCGCGTCGAGTTGGCTGGTCACGGGATTCGATTCCAGGAACTGGATTTTCGACTCCAGCGCGTCCCCTTCGATGGTGCGCCGGCTCAGGTCGGCCAGCACCAGCACGTCGGGGTCACGCTCGGCGAGCGTCTCCCAGCTGACCTGCGGCCACTCCTCCTGGGTGTCGTCGAACACGTTGCGCAGCCCCGTGTGTGCGGCGATGACACCCGGTGAGCCGCAACAACCGGCCATGTAGGGGGTGCGGGTGTCGGAGAACCAGAACGCCGCGTCCACGCCGGGCGCAACCGGGGTGACGTCGTCGAGGCGCTGCCGCAGCTCGGCGACCAGGTCGGCACCGCGCTCGGGGACGTCGAAAATCGTCGCCAGGTCGGTGATCTCCCGGTAGATCAGGTCCATGGTCAGCGGGGTGGACCGGGCGCCGTCCTCGCTGGTGGCGATCTTGCCCTCGCAGTCGCTCGGCGACATGTAGGTGGGCACACCGAGGGTGTGCAGGGCTTCGCGGTCGGCCACGCCGCCGGTGCCCAACGTGCCGACGAACGACGCGGTCACCAGGTCCGGGTCGACGTCCAGCACCGTTTCGAGTGCCGGCTTGTTGTCGGCCAGCCGTGGCACCGTCGCGTTGTCAGCGGCGAGGTTCTCGCGGACCGGGTCGGTCCAGGTGGCGGTGCCGACCATTCGATCGGCCAGCCCCAGCGACAGCAGGATCTCGGTGGAGCTCTGGTTCAGCGACACCGCCCGTTGTGGTGGAGCGTCGACGACCACGTCGTGTCCGCAGTTGTACACGGTGCGGGGGTAGCCGGCCGTCGCGGCGGCGCCGTCCTGCGCGGTGTCCGCGGTGCTGCAGCCCACGGCCGACAGCACGACCGCGACCGCCAGCAGTGCCGCTCTCATCGCTGCTGTTCCAGTCCGGCGGCGAGCTTCTCGACGGCGTCGATCTCGCGGATCCCCGGGTCGAGCTCGGAGCCGGTGAGCACCACGTAGCGCTGTTCGCGGACCGCCTTCATGTTGCGGGTGACCGGATTGTTCTGCAGGAAATCCTTTTTGGTCTCCAGCGAGTGGCCCTCGATGCGTTTACGGCTCAGATCGGCCAGCACCAGCACGTCGGGGTCGCGGTCGGCGACGGCCTCCCAGCTAACCTCCGGCCAGTCCTCCCGGGAGTCGGCGAAGACGTTGGCGGCGTCGACCATCTCGGCGTACATGCCTGGCGCAGAACAGCATCCGGCCATGTAGGGCGCCGTCACCCCGGAGAACCAGAACGCGACCGTCGGCTGCGCGTCGCCGCTGCCTTCCGGGATCACCGCGTCCAGCCGCTGCTGCAACTCGGCGACCAGATCGGCGCCGCGTTGCTGGACGTCGAAAATCTTTGCCAGCTCGGTGATCTCCTGGAACAGGGTGTCGATGCGCAGCGGTTCGATGCGGGTGACCTGTTCGCCGTTGACGTTGGCGCCCACGCACACCGACGGCGACTGGTAGGTGGGGATGCCGAGTTCGGCGAAGCGGCTGCGCTCGGCGACCACGGCAGGGGTGAACGTGTGTGCGCTGGCCGAGGTCACCAGGTCCGGGTCGGCGTCGAGCACGGTCTCCAGAGACGGGTCGTTGTCGGCCAGTCGGGGCACCGTGTCGTTCTCGGCGGCCAGCTGCGGCAGCACCGGATCGAACCACGTCGACGTGCCGACCATCCGATCGGCCAGGCCGAGGGACAACAGGATCTCGGTGGAGGCCTGATACAGCGACACCGCACGCTGCGGGGGTCCGTCGAAGACGACCTGCACCCCACAGTTGTTTAGGGTCAGCGGGTAGACGGTGCGGCCCGGTTCCGCGGCGGCCGCCGCACCCGAAGTAGGCGCGGGACCGTCGTCGCGGGCGCACGCCACGCAGGAGAACAACAGGATCAATAACGCGGCAACACAGCGCACGGTGCGGTTCCTTCGGTGCCAGGCCCATTCGCGGGGCCAGCCGACATGGTCCGAGGTGCCGGCGGTCGGACTCGAGCCGAGGTGGCCCATACCGTTGCGCGTCAGTCCCGGATTCACACCGGATTCCCGTCAACCTCGCTGCGCACTGTAGCAAAGCGTCCGCGGGTGTCGGACGTCTCGCCGAGCGGTTCCGAGTCGAGTATCGAGGCTTGGCCTCGGCTGCATCGCCAACCGTGGGCGACGCCCGAGGAACGGGGACACCGCGTTCGTGGGGTTGGCCGCGGTGGCCCGGGAGCAGTGCTAGCTGGCCACCGCCTCCTCGGCGATCTTCTCCACCTCGACGAGGTTGTCACCGTAGACGCCTGCGTTGCCGAGTCCGCAGTGCCGGTCGGCGGTGATCGCGTTGACGGTGGTGCCCGACGACTTGCCCTGCCAGTGCCCGACGTTGGCCATCACCAGGCCGGGGATCAGTCCGTCGTCGAATGCGGCCGGGCCCTGGAACGCGCCGCGGTCGTTGAAGACGCGCACCATGTCGCCTTCGGCGATGCCGCGTTCGGCGGCGTCGGCGGGATGGATGAAGACCCGCTGACCGCCCTGCACCTTCTGCTTGTCGGCCGCGTTGCCGTACTGGCTGTTGAGGAACGCGTGCGGTTTCGGCGAGATGATCGACAGCGGATAGCGTTGCGCCAGTTCAGGGTTGGATTGCGGTGACTCGAACGGCGGCACGTAGTCCGGGACCGGGTCGACGTATCCGCCGGGCTGCATGCCCTCGTACATCGACCGCCACACCGGAACCACGAAGTTCCCGCCTTCGGCGAGGCTGGACTTGAACTCACACTTGCCCGACGGCGTCGGGAAGTTGCCCTCCGCGTGGGGCGCTCGCACGTCGGGAGTCCCGACGGCCAGCCGCATCCAGCCGACCTCTTCGAGCTTCTCGTAGGTGATGCCCTCCAGCGCCGGGGCGTCCCAGTCGTGGAAGTCGATCAGCATCTCGCGGTCGGTGCGATTCCAGTACGCCATGGATTCGTCGTCGAACTCCATGGCTCTGGCCAATCGCCGGAACAGCTCCACGTTGGGCACGCACTCCCCGGGCGGCTCGATCGCGGGCTGGTTCAGCGATATGTAGAGGTGGCCCCAGGTGACCATGATGTCGAGTTGTTCGGCCTGCATGGTCGCGGGCAGCAGGATGTCGGCGAATTTCGCTGTGTCGGTGACGAAGTGCTCGCTCACGACGGTGAACAGGTCCTCGCGCATCAGGCCGCGCATGGTCTTCTCCTGCGCGGGACCTTGCGACACCGGGTTCGAGTTGTACACGAACAGCGACTTGATCGGCGGGTCGAGGTCCATCTCGCCGGTCAGCGCCATGCCGAGGTCGAGCTCGTTGACCACCCGGGTGCCCTCGGGGATCCACTCGGGTTTGCAGATCGCGTCGAACTTGGTCGGGAACTCCCAGATCGGCATCTCCATGGTGCCGCCGCCGACGTGGCGCCACGCGCCGACCAGCGCGGGCAGGCACGTGATGGCCCGGATCGCCTGCCCGCCACCGCGGCTGCGTTCCAACGCCACACCCTGGCGGATCGCGGCGGGCTGGCTGGTGGCGTATTCGTAGGCGAGGGTGCGGATGTCGTCGGCGGGGATGCCGGTGATCTCCTCGACGCGTTCGGGCGGGTAGTTTGCAGCGCGCTCGGCGAGTTCGGTGTAGCCGACGGTGTAGCGCTCGACGTAATCGGTGTCGACGAGGCCCTGGGTGATGATCTCGTTGATCATGCCCATCGCCAGCGCGCCGTCGGTGCCGGGCCGGATCGGGATGTGTCAATCAGCTTGGCGCGCTGTGCGATTGCGGACCGGGTCGATGACGACGATCTTGGCGCCGTTGTTCTTGCGAGCCTCCAGCAGGAACGGCCAGCCGTGCAGGTTTGTGCTGGTCATGTTCATGCCCCAGACGATGATGTACTTCGAGTACGCCATCGACTCGACGTCCAGACCGCCGCTGCCGCCGACGGTCATGTGCCAGGCGGTCGACGAGCCGGACTCGCAGTACGTCTTCTCCGCGACGGTCGAACCCAACCGGTTGAAGAACGCGTCGCCGGACGTCAGCCCGTTCAGCACGCCCTGATGACCGAGGTAGGCATGCGGCATGATCGCCTGGCTGCCGTATTCGCCGATGATCTCGGTCCACCGCGACTTGATCTCGGCCAGCGCCTCGTCCCAGGTGATGCGCTCGAACTCGCCGGCGCCCTTCGCACCGACGCGGCGCATCGGATACAGCAGCCGGTCGGGCTGGTAGTGGTGCTCGTGGAAGTTCTTGACCTTGACGCACAGGCCGCCGCGGGTCATAGGATGGTCCGGATCGCCCTGGACGTCAACGAGTTTGCCGTCTTCGACGTGGTAGAGCATGGCGCAGGTGTCGGGGCAGTCGTGCGGGCAGGCTCCCCGCACGATCGTGAGTTGCTTGGTGGCGTCGAGGGTCATGGGGCTGTCCTTTTCGACCGCGGCGGAGGGTGCCTCCAGTCAACGACACGGGTGTGGCAGCGCAATTGCACCGGCATTAACGTGATGTGACGCCGTCCGCTCACGCCCAGATTGCGTCTACGCAGGAAAAGTGCGAGAAGGCCTCTGCTGGAATGCAATTTCGGCGGGTTAACCCGGACAGACCCGCTAGCGCGGCCGCGCACCGTCGAGGAACAGCCGCACGCAGAGCCGGATCCGGTCGGCCACCGCGTCGTTGTCGAGCACCGCTCCCCACAGCACCCCGTGTGCTGGGCCGCCGATCACCAGGCTCAGGAACGACGTGCCGATCAGCTCGGGGTCGGTGACCGCGATGGAGCCGGCCGCGGCGTGGCGCGCGAGCACCTCGGCGATGAACCGCACCACCGGGCGGGTGCCCTGCTCGTAGGCGGTCCGGCTGAGGTCGGGGAACCGGTAGGCCTCGGCGTTGAGGATGCGCTGCAGGCGCACCCCGTCCGGGCTGACCGCGGTCTGCAGCCGGGCGGACGCGACCGCGATCAGCGTCTCCTCCAGATCCCCGGTGTCCAGCGCGCGCAGCTCGTCGACGGGCACCACCCACCGGTCGATGGCGCGCTGCACGGCGGCCCGGAACAGCGCCTCCTTGTCGGTGTACTGCGCGTAGATGGTGCGTTTGGCCATACCCGCCGTCGCGGCGATGCCGTCGATGGTGGCGTGGTCGTAGCCCCGGTCCAGGAACACCTCCAGCGCGCAGTCGAGCAGTTCCTCCGCCCGCGCACGTGCCTGCTCGCGGGTCGGGCGGCCGGCGCGCGACCGGCCGGCGGCGGCAGGGGCTGGGGGGTTCACCACACCAGTATGGCCAATGAAACGACCTCGGTGCTATTCTCGACAGGTATTGAAACGATTCGGGTGCCATTACCGGTTCGACGCTGAACCCACCCGCCGATAACCCCGCTTTCCCGCAAGGACCTTCTTTGGCTACACAACTGGTCGAGCGCCCCGCTCCACCGAAAGGCGGCGCCGCGCTCATTGCCGTCCTCGCCGCCGCGGGCATCAGCGTCTCGCTGATGCAGACGCTGGTCATCCCGCTCGTCCCGCAGCTACCCGACATCCTGGGAACGTCGTCGGCCAACGCGTCGTGGGCGGTGACCGCGACGCTGCTGACCGGCGCGGTCGCGACGCCGATGTTCGGCCGCCTCGGCGACATGTTCGGCGCCAAACGGGTGCTGATCGCGTGTGCGGTGCTGCTGACGGCCGGGTCGGTCATCGCGGCGCTGACGAGCTCGCTGATCCCGCTCGTCGTCGGTCGCGCGCTGCAGGGTTTCGGGATGCCCGTGATCCCGCTGGGCATCAGCGTGCTGCGCGCGGCACTGCCCGCCGAAAAGGTCGGCGCCGCGATGGGCATGGTCAGCGCCTCGCTCGGCGTGGGTGGCGCGCTGGGGCTGCCGTTGTCGGCGGTGATCGCCGAACACTTCAGCTGGCATGCGCTGTTCTGGTCCGCGGCCGTCCTCGGCCTCGGCTCGGGGCTGCTGTTCACGCTGTTCGTGCCCGACGTCGTGCCGTCGAAGACGTTGGGACGCTTCGACCATCTCGGCGCCATCGGCCTGGCCGCGGGTCTGATCCTGTTGCTGCTGCCGATCTCGAAGGCCGCCAACTGGGGCTGGGGCAGCCCGCTGACGATCGGCATGCTGGTCGGTTCGGTGGCCGTGTTCGCCGCGTTCGTGTGGTGGCAGCTGCGTGTTCCGGCGCCGCTGGTCGACATCCAGACGACGATCAAAACCCCTGTGCTGCTGACCAATCTGGCCTCGATCGCGATCGGCTTCGCGATGTTCGCGATGTCGTTGATCGGCCCGCAGATCCTGCAGATGCCCAGCGCGACGGGCTACGGCCTGGGCCAGAGCATGGTCGCGGCCGGGCTGTGGATGGCTCCGGGCGGTCTGGCGATGATGGCCTCGGCGCCGATCGCGGCCCGCGTCATCGCCGCCCGCGGCCCCCGGTTCACGCTGATCATCGGCTGCGTCGTGATCGCCGCCGGCTACTTCTCGGCCACGCAGCTTCTCGGGTCCGCGGCCGGGGTGCTGGCATTCTCCGTGGTGGTCAGCATCGGCGTCGGATTCGCGTTCGCGTCGCTGCCGACGCTGATCAACGCCGCGGTTCCGGTGTCGGAGACCGCCGCCGCCAACGGCATCAACTCGCTGGCCCGCTCGCTGGGCACCTCGGTGTCGAGCGCGGCGATGGCCGCGGTGCTGGTGCAGACCGGCATGACCGTCGGCGGCCACACGATCCCGTCGCTCGGCGGGTTCCGCACCGCGCTGATCATCGCCGGCGTCGCCGCCGCGGTCGCTGCCGCGATCGCCGTGGCCATCCCGTCGGCCACCCCGGCGCCGGCCCCGGTGGACGACGTCGAACCGGTGCTGTCGCCGTCGGCGGTGCGCCGCCGCGCGCAGCGGCTGGAGAACGTGATGACCGCGGTGGGACGCCAGTCGGCGGTCGCCCTCGGGGTGTCCTCGACACCGCACCGGCTCGACCGCGGCGACTACGTGATCGCCGCCTATCTGGGCGGGGCACCGGCGATGACGCTGCCCGATCTGTGCGCCGCGCTGAGCAGCGACCCCCGGCCCGTCGAGGAGCGCATCTCGGCGCTGATCCGCGACGGCCTGGTCGGTCGCGTACCGGATCCGGATCAGGCCGCACCGCCACGCTTTTCGCTGACCAGCCGGGGCCGGGCGGTCTTCGAACAACAGCGGGCGGCCAACATCGGCGGCCTGGAGGCGGTGCTGTCGCGCTGGGACGACGGCGACGTCGCCGCGCTGATCGGCTACCTCGGCCGGCTGTCCGACGGCATCGACGAGGAACACCGCCGCCAACGCACCGCCGCCCCGGCGCCGGTCACGCCACACGCGCCGACCACCCCGCTGCGGACCCCGCGGCCCGCCCACGGCGCGCGACCTCGTCCGGGACTCGCGGTGCCCGGGCGCCCGCACCGGCCGCACCCCGTGGAGCCCGCGACCGAGGCGCTGCGCCACCGCCGCTAGCCGCGGGCGTGAACCAACCCGGCGCCGGGTAAGCAATCGCGGGCCTACAGTGTCCACGGGCGCAGGCATGGGAGGCAGATGACAACGGCGAGCTCGACCTCCACATGGGCGCCGTTGCAGTCGCCGGTGTTCCGGGCGTTGTGGATCGCGCAGTTCGTGTCCAACCTCGGCACGTGGATGCAGACCGTCGGCGCACAGTGGATGCTCGTCGACGATCCGCGGGCCGCCGTGCTGGTGCCGCTGGTGCAGACCGCGACCACGCTGCCGGTCATGCTGCTGGCGCTGCCCTCGGGGGTGCTCGCCGATCTGGTCGACCGTCGCCGCCTGCTGATCGCGACGCAGGGCGCGATGGCCGCCGGTGTCGGTCTGCTCGCGACGCTGACCGGGGCCGGGCTGACCACCCCGACGGTGCTGCTGACGCTGTTGTTCGTGATCGGTTGCGGGCAGGCGCTCACCGCGCCGGCCTGGCAGGCCATCCAGCCCGATCTCGTTCCGTCGCATCAGATTCCGGCGGCCGCCGCGCTGGGCAGCATGAGCATGAACGGCGCCAGGGCGATCGGGCCGGCGATCGCCGGTGCATTGGTGTCGCTGACCGGGCCGACGATCGTGTTCGCGCTCAACGCGGTGTCGTTCATCGGCATCGTGCTGGTGCTGGTCTGGTGGCGGCGCCCGCCGGCGCGGAACGACTTCCCGCCCGAGCGGGCGATGGCCGCCCTGTCCGCGGGCGGACGCTTCATCCGCAAATCCCCGATCGTGCTCCGCATCCTGCTGCGCACTGTGCTGTTCATCGCGCCCGGCAGCGCGGTGTGGGGGCTGCTGCCGGTGATCGCTCGCGACCAGCTCGGTCTGGGCTCGTCCGGCTACGGCGCCCTGCTCGGTGCGCTCGGTGTCGGCGCGGTGCTCGGCGCGTTCGCGTTGTCGCGGCTGCGGTCCCGGTACGGGCAGAACACCCTGCTGATCGCCGGGGCGGGCGGGTTCGCGCTGGCGACCACCGTGCTGGCGCTGGTGCACAACGTCGCGGTGGTCGCCGCGGGGCTGGTGATCGGCGGTACCGCGTGGCTGCTGACGCTGTCGACGCTCAACGCGTCGATGCAGTTGAGCCTGCCCGGCTGGGTGCGCGCCCGCGGGCTGTCGGTGTACCAGCTGATCTTCATGGGCGGGCAGGCCGTCGGCTCACTGCTGTGGGGCCTGCTGGCCGGGGCCACCTCCAGCGTCACCAGCCTGCTGGTCAGCGCCGCGCTGCTGGTGTTCTGCGGGGTGTCGCTGGCGTGGTGGCCGCTGCACGCCGGCACCGGCAACCTCGACCTGACCCCGTCGACGCACTGGCCGGAACCGTCACTGCTGTTCGAACCGGAGCCGCTGGACGGGCCGGTGCTGGTGATCACCTCCTACCGGGTGCTGCCGGAGAACGAGGAGGCGTTCCTGTCCGCGGTGGCGGCGCTGGGCAGGTCCCGGCAGCGCACCGGCGCCGCGATGTGGCAGATCTTCCGCAGCGTCGAACAGGAGTCGACGTTCGTGGAGACCTTCGTCGTGCGCTCCTGGGGTGAGCACATGCACCAGCACTACACCCGGCTCACCGGCCAGGATCAGCTCATCGAGCAGAGGGTCGAGCAGTACACCGAGGGCGAGGCGATCTCGCGGCACTACCTCGCCGTCCGCGAGACCCACTGACGTCGCGTCGGCACCGCGAGCGCGCGCGTCTGCACGACGACACTCCGTGTCAGCCGTGCAAGACCGCGCGCTCGCCACCCACCCGTCGCCCCGCCGGCGTCAGCCCTTCGGATACTCCGCGGAGAACGACACCACCACCGCGTCGGCGACCTTCAGCGCGCCCATCATCATCGAGTACGGCTTCAGACCGAAATCCGAATGCCGCACCTCGGTCTCGGTGGACATGCGCCAGCGCTCGCCGAGATCCTCGACGGTGAGCTCAACACCGCAGTCCCGCTCGCGGCCGCGGATCTGCAGCGTGCCGGACAGCAGGTAGCCGTCGTCGGTGCCGGTGATCGCCGAGGACCGGAACACGATGTGCGGATGACGCTTGCCGTCAAGGACTTTCACCGCGTTGCCGCGGGCGATCGCCTTCTCGGGTCCGGACAGCCCGGCCACACCGCCGTCGCCGCCGAGCACCTCGAGGCTGCCGACGTCGACCGTCAGCTCCACCGCAGACGGCGCCTCTTCGGACCAGTGCACGCTCGCGTGCCAGTCCAGCCCGATGGTCAGCCGGTGGCCCATCTTGGCCGCCGCCCCCGTCACCCCCGTGGTCAGTCGAAGCTCGCCGTTCCCGGAATCCAGTTCCCACACCGTCACCGGCCGAGCGTAAGCGCTACTCGGGCGGATACGGCAACCCGAAGTCGTCGGCGAGCAGGCTCTGCACGATGATCATCGCCGCTTGCGCGCCGGTGGCGATCGCGCCGGCGATGTGCGGCTGCTCGGTGCACACGTCGCCGGCCGCGAACACCCCGGAGGTGCTGGTACGCGCGATCTCGTCCACGGTCAGCGGTTCGGTGCCCAGCGGCCCGGGTGTGCACGTCGCGCCCAGTTGTTCGGCCAGCGGTGATCGTTGCCGCACCGGCGCCTCGACCAGCAGCCCGTCGCGGGCCAGCCGGTCGCCGTCGGCGAACGCGACAGCCTCCAATTGTCCTTCCCCACCGATCAATTCGACGACGCGCCGGTCGTCGACCGACACGCCCGCGCGTTCCAGGATCCGGTGGTCGTCCGGGCTGAGCTGGGTGGGCCCGTCGGTGAGCAGCACGACATCGTCGGTCCAGCCGCGCAGCATCAGCGCGGTGTGCAGCCCCTGCTCGCCGGCCGCGAGCGCCGCGAGTTTCTTGTCCCGCATCTCCCAGCCGTGACAGAACGGGCAGTGGAACACCGACGTGCCCCACAGGTCGGCGACGCCGGGCAGTTGCGGCGGGCAGTACGACATCCCGCCGGCCAGCAGCACCCGCTTGGCCCGGACCCGGTCGCCGCCGGCGATGTCGAGGATGAAGCCGTGGTCGACTACGCGGCCCTCGACGACCTCCCCCGGCCGGAACTGCACCGACGGGTAAGCCGCCAGCTGCGACCGGCCGGTCGCGTACAGCTCGTCGGGCGGCCGCTGGTCGAATCCGAGCAGCCCGCCGATCACCGGCGCGGCACGATTGCTCGGCTCACCGGCGTCGATGGCCAGCGTCGTGCGCCGCGCCCGCCCCAGCACGAGTGCCGCGCTCAGGCCCGCCGCGCCGGCGCCGACGATCACACATTCCCATTCCACGCCACCGGTGATTCCCGCTCAGCGCGTTGCCGAACGTCCAGATTGCGTCTTCTCGGCGCGGGCGTCGGCCCGTTCGCGCTGCGGCACCACCACGTACTTCGGGTCCTGGGTGGACGCGACGCCCGCCTCGAACACACCGAACCGCTGCAGCGCGCTGCCGGCCAGCAGGGCGGCCCCCGACGCGGCGACGGCCCAGCGGCGCCGGCCGGCGACGACGGCGCCGACCGCCCCGGCGACGGTCAGGATCTCCGACCACCGCCGCAGCCGGTGCGGGCGTCCCGTCGTGTAGGCCTCACCGACCAGACCGAGGCGACGCTCCATCGTGCGGGATGCGGCCACCTCCAGTACCGCGCCGGTCACCGCCATCCGCCGGGCCGGACCGCACTCCGACACCGGGGCCAGCAGCATCCCGAACCCGCCGCCGCTGGCCGCGGCCGATCCGGTGAACACGAACGGCAGATACGGGTGCGCCTCGTGCCACGCCGGAACCGCGGTGTGCGACAAGAGCACCGCGGTGTAGGACGCGACCCCGGGGGCGACGGCGGCGGCCTCCAGCCCCGCGGGCCGGGCCGCCCAGTCCAGGACGCGGCCGAGGCGGGTCCGGCGCAGCCGCGGCGGCATCAGCTCCGCCGCGGCGGCCAGCCCGGCGCCGGGCCCGAACCCGCCGAGGATCCAGGTGCCCACGCTCATCGGGGAACTCGGCTTGGCCACCCGCAGCATGTGGTGGAAGCGCTCCGGGCGGCCGAGGTCGCCGATCAGGAAGTACATGCTGGCCAGCAGGCTCGCCAGTGCTCCGAGCCGTGACACCCGCCGCAGCCGGGTTCTGCCGGTCAGGTCGGCCCCGGCGGCCAGCAGGGCCGACCCCGCCGACAGCCCACCGGAGAACAGGTACGCCGCGATCATCCAGTTCCACACCGGCGTCTTGAGGATCTGCTTGCCGTAGTACGACCGGAACTCGGCCTTCGGCACCGCGAGTTGCTCTTTCACGCGCGTGATCCTCTGCTCTTCGCGCAAGCGCTCATCGCCTACCCACAAACGCCGACACCGCGACCCCGACCAGCGCCGACGCCGCCATCCCGGCGTAGCGCCACATCGCGCCGGCGTCGCGGGTCGGCACCACCGGATCCGGTGGCAGCCCATAGACTTCCGGCTCGTCGAGCAGCAGGAAGAACGCGCCGTCGCCGCCGACCCCGTCGTCGGGATCGTGCCCGTACAGCCGCGCCTCGGTGACGCCGCGCTCGTGCAGCTCCGAGACCCGCAGCGCGGCCCGTTCCCGCAGCTCGTCGAGCACCCCGAACTGGATGGAGTCGGTGGGACACGCCTTCGCGCACGCGGGTTCGAGTCCGTCGTGCAGCCGGTCATAGCACAGCGTGCATTTCCACGCCCGCCCGTCACCTTCGCGGCGTTCGATCACGCCGTACGGGCAGCCGGACACGCAGTAGCCGCAGCCGTTGCAGATATCCTGCTGCACAACGACTGTCGAGAACTCGGTGCGGAACAACGCGCCGGTCGGGCACACGTCGAGGCAGCCGGCGTGCGTGCAGTGCTTGCACACGTCCGAGGACATCAACCAGCGGAAGTCCTGCCGGGTCTCCGCGCCGGTGCCGTCGCCGGGCCGCTCGAAGCCGGGCATCCCGAGGTCGACGGACTCGACGGGTTCGGGCCGGCGCTGCTCGATGAACGCGACGTGGCGCCACGAGTTCGCGCCCAGCTCGCCGGTGTTGTCGAACGACATGCCCAGCAGGTTGAATCCGTCCCCCTCCCCCGAGACGGGCACCTCGTTCCACTCCTTGCACGCGACCTCGCAGGCCTTGCAGCCGATGCACACCGACGTGTCGGTGAAGAACCCAACCCGCGGCGGATGCTCGTCGTCGTAGCCGGCGTCGCCGGCCACATCGTGTAGCGGGCCGTAAAAAGAGTTGCTACTCATGGGCTCTCCTCGGTGTGGTCGCGCGAGGGTTCGGTGGTGTCGAGATGGGTGCCGGTCTCCGGGGTGATGCGGGCGCGCTCCCGGTAGACCCGGATGTACTCCAGCAACTGCGGCCCGCGCGGGCGCCGGCCCGGCTGGATGTCGCAGGTGGCGACCTTGCTCTCCTGGATGAACACGTTCGGGTCGGCGACCACGCCGAGCAGGTCATTGACGACGTCGCCGTCGATCAACCCGACCGAACCCCAGTGGTACGGCATCCAGATCTGGTGCACCGCACGGTCTTCGACGCGCAGCGGACGCATCCGTTCGGTGACGAACACCCGCGCGTCGACGGCCGCCCGGCTGGTCACCACGTGCGCCCAGTCCATGTGGGTGAGCCCGCGCAGCTCGGCCAGCTCCGGGGATACCTCGACGAACAGGCCGGGCTGCAGCTCGGCCAGGTAGGGCAGCTGACGGCTCATCCCGCCTGCGGTGTGGTGCTCGGTGAGCCGGGCCGCGGTGAACACGAACGGGAACACGTCGCCGTGCGCGTCCGGCCAGGACGGGTTCGACGGATTGTCCGCGCGCCCATACACTTTGCGCGCCGGGTTGCCCTGCTGCGCGTACAGCGGATTTCGCACCGGCGACTCGTGCGGTTCGTAGTGCGTCGGCAGCGGCCCGTCGAGCACCCCGTTCGGCGCGAACAGCCACGCCTTGCCGTCGGCCTGCATCACGAACGGGTCGTCCCCGCGCAGCGCCTCGACCCCGACCGCGTCGGGGCGGGGCCGGTAGTCCGGCGGCTTCGTCCTCTCGAAATCCGGGACGTCGTAGCCGGTCCACTCCCCCTTGTCCGGATCCCACCAGATCAGCTTCTTGCGTTCACTCCACGGCCGGCCCTGCGGATCGGCCGACGCGCGGTTGTACAGCACCCGGCGGTTCAGCGGCCACGTCCAACCCCATTCGTTGTCGTAGGGCCCCTCGCCGGATTGCGGGCTCCGCCCGCGGTGTTCCGTGTGCGGTCTACGCCGCGCGGCCTGGTTCACCTCGTCGGCGTACACCCCGCTGTAAATCCAGCAGCCGCACGCCGTCGAGCCGTCGGCCTTCAGTTCGGTGTAGCCGTTGACGGCGCGGCCGGTCGTCAGGTCGACGCCGTTGATGCGCCGCAGCACGTCGGCAGCGGAGGGTTCGTCGCCGTCGAGTTCGTAGTCCCACCACAGATCCAGCAGCGGCCGGTCCCGGTCATCGGTTGAGCCGGAGAGCTTTTCGCGCAGGATCCGGCCCAGATGGTAGAAGAACCACAGCTCGGAGCGGGCGTCACCCGGCGGTTCGACGGCCTGTTCACGCCACTGCAGCATCCGCTGGGTCTGGGTGAACGTGCCGGACTTCTCGACGTGTGAGGCGGCCGGGAACAGGAACACCTCGGTACGGCAGGTGTCGGGGCTGATCTCACCGGTCTCGATCTCGGGCGAGTTCTTCCAGAACGTCGCGCTCTCGATCTCGACGAGGTCGCGCACCACCAGCCAGTCCAGGTTGGCCATGCCGAGCCGCTGCAGCCTGCCGTGCGCCGACCCGACGGCCGGGTTCTGCCCGAGCAGGAAGTAGCCGAACACCTTGCCGTCCACCATGTCCATCACGGTGCGGTAGGTGCCGTGGTCGCCGTTGATGCGCGGCAGATAGTCGAAGCAGAAGTCGTTCTCGGGCGTCGCCGCATCGCCCCAGTACTCCTTGAGCAGCGACACCATGTAGGTATCGGCGTTGTGCCAGAAGCCCTTCTGGTTGCGGCTGACGATGTCTTCGATGTAGTCGGCCAACGTCTCCTGGCCGGCGTGCGGCATCGCGAGATAGCCGGGCAGCAGGTTGAACAGCGTCGGCACGTCGGTCGAGCCCTGGATGCTGGCGTGCCCGCGCAGCGCGAACACCCCGCCGCCGGGCCTGCCGATGTTGCCCAGCAGCAGCTGGATGATCGCGCCTGCCCGGATGAACTGCGCACCCAACGTGTGCTGGGTCCAGCCGACCGAGTACACCAGCGCCGCGGTCTTGTCGCGTCCGGAGTTCTGCGCCCATTTCCGCGCCACCTCAAGGAAATCCGCGGCGGGCACCCCGCACACCCGCTCGACCATCTCCGGGGTGTAGCGCGCGTAGTGCCGTTTGAGGATCTGGTAGACGCAGCGCGGATGCTGCAGTGTCGGATCGTTGGGGATGTCGCCGGCGCCGCCCTCGATCGGCGGCCCCCCGGAACCGGAGCGGTCGCCGGAGCTCGCCTCCTTCGCCTCGGCGCCGCCTTCCTCGGCGTCGGTCGACTCGTACTGCCATGTCGACGGGTCGTAGGACGCGGTCGCGTCGTCGTAGCCGGAGAACAGGCCGTCGAGGTCCTCGGCGTCGGCGAAGCGTTCGTCGACCAGGAAGGACGCGTTGGTGTAGGCGGCGACGTACTCGCGGAAGTCGAGTTCGTTGCTCAGGATGTAGTTGATGACGCCGCCGAGGAACGCGATGTCACTGCCGGCGCGCAGCGGCACGTGCCGGTCGGCCAGTGCGCTGGTGCGGGTGAACCGCGGGTCGATGTGCACCACCTGCGTGCCGCGCGATTTCGCCTCCATCACCCACTGGAATCCGACCGGATGCGCCTCGGCCATGTTGGAGCCCATGATGACGATGAAGTCGGAATTGACGAGATCCTGCTGATAGTCCGTCGCCCCGCCGCGACCGAAGGAGGCCCCCAGACCGGGAACCGTGGCGCTGTGTCAAATACGCGCCTGGTTCTCGATCTGTAGTGCCCCGAGCGCGGTGAACAACTTCTTGATCAGATAGTTCTCTTCGTTGTCCAGGGTGGCGCCGCCGAGGCTGGCGATGCCCATGGTGCGGCGCAGCGTCAGGCGGTCCTTGTCGAACTGCTGCCAGCCCTTCTCGCGGGCGTCGAGCACCCGGTCGGCCACCATCTGCATCGCGGTGTCGAGGTCGAGGTCCTGCCACTCGGTGGCGTACGGGGCGCGGTAGCGGACCTTGGTCAGCCGCTGGGGTCCGGTGACGAGTTGCTTGCTGGCCGACCCTTTCGGGCACAGCCGCCCACGCGAGATCGGGCTGTCGGGGTTGCCCTCGATCTGGACGACCTTGTCGTCTTTGACGTACACCTTCTGCGCGCAGCCGACCGCGCAGAACGGGCACACCGAATGCGCGACGTGGTCGGCCTCGGCGGTACGCGGGATCAGCGTCAGCGACCGCTCGGACTGCGCGGCCTTACCGCGGCCCAGCTTGTCGTCGCCGGTGAGTTGCCGGTACACCGGCCATGACGCCAGCAGCTTCTTGAAGTCCACCCGGCACCTCCGTTCGGCTTGCTGTCGAGGTTACGGCGTACCCGGACCGGACGCGCCGAATCATCTCCGTCGATGCCTGCTTCGCTCGGTCCTGGTTCGACATACCCGTTTGCTGGTGCGGCGTATCGGTAAAAAGGGAGCAACGGCCGATCAGTCCGGCCGCCTCACAGACGGGAGTGCGATCGCAGATGCTGGAGATCAGCGGGTTGACGTGGGGCGTGACGATCGCGGTGATCGTCGGGCTCCTCGCGGTGGATCTGATCCTGGCCGCGCTGCGGCCGCACCGGGTCGGGTTCAAGGAAGCCACGGTCTGGTCGGTGTTCTACATCGCCGTCGCCATCGGCTTCGGGGTGTGGTTCGCGACGACCTACGGCGGCGATTTCGGCACCCAGTACTTCGCCGGCTACATCGTCGAGAAGAGCCTGTCGGTCGACAACCTGTTCGTGTTCGTCATCATCATGGCGACGTTCGCGGTGCCCGAGGAGCATCAGCACAAGGTGCTGACGTTCGGCATCATCCTGGCGCTGATCATGCGGGCGATCTTCATCGCAGTGGGTGCGACGCTGCTGTCGCTGTTCTCGTTCATGTTCCTGCTGTTCGGCGTGCTGCTGATCTACACCGCGATCCAGCTGTTCCGGCACCGCGACGAGGACCCCGACGTCGAGAACAACATCATGATCAAGGCCACCCGCAAGATCCTGCCGATCAGCGACGAGTACGACGGCGGCAAGTTGTTGACCCGGCGGGAGGGCCGCCGGATGGCGACACCGCTGCTGGCGGTGTTGATCGCGATCGGCAGCGTCGACCTGTTGTTCGCACTCGACTCGATCCCGGCGGTCTTCGGGGTCACCAGCGAGCCGTACATCGTGTTCACCGCGAATGCCTTCGCGCTGCTGGGTTTACGGGCGTTGTTCTTCTTGGTGAAGGGTTTGCTGGACCGGCTGGTGTACCTGTCGACGGGGTTGTCGATCATCCTCGCGTTCATCGGCGTGAAGCTGATCCTGCATTGGGGTCACGTCGACATCAATCCGAGCATCCCGGAGATCAACACGTATCTGAGCCTTGCCGTGATCATCGGCATCCTGGCGATCGTGACCGTCGCCAGCCTGATCAAGACGCGGAAGGACCCGACCGCGAAGGCCCATCCCGGGTCGCTGCGCGCGACCCGGAAGGACCCTGCGCGACGAGACGAGCGGCGGCCCGACGCGGCTCAGTGAGCCGCGTCGCGGCCGTAGGTGCGGTTGCGCAGCGCCAGGATCGTGGCGCCGAGTAGCGCCGAGATCAGCGAACCGGTCAGCACCCCGATGCGGACCTGGTCTGCCACGCTGCCACCCGCGAAGGCGAGGTCTCCGATCAGCAGCGACACCGTGAAGCCGATTCCCGCCAGCAGGGCCACGCCGACGACATCGGCCGGGTGCAGCCCGGCCGCGGCACCGGAGAACCGGCGTACCAGCAGGGTGGCGCCCGCGATCCCGACGACTTTGCCTGCCACCAGCCCGACGACGATTCCGGTGGTCACCGGCTGGGCGAGCGCCTCGGTGAGGCCCGCGACGCCGCCGATGGTCACGCCCGCGGCCAGGAACGCGAACACCGGCACCGCGAAGCCGGCCGACAGCGGCCGCACGGAGTGCTCGTAGCGTTCGCACCACTGCGCGGCGGGCACGGTGAGGCCGAGCGCGACGCCGGCGATGGTCGCGTGCACCCCACCGGCGTGGACCAGCACCCAGGTCACCACCGCGACCGGGACCAGCAGCCACCACCGGGTGGGATGCCGCCGTGCGAGCCAGGCGAAGACGGCCAGCGGCACGAGCGCGGCCACCAGCGGCGCGAACGCCAGTGACCCGGTGTAAACCACGGCGATGATCATGATCGCGATCAGGTCGTCGACCACCGCGAGCGTGAGCAGGAAGACCCGCAGCCGCGACGGCAGGTTTCTGCCGACGACGGCCAGAACCGCGAGCGCGAACGCGATGTCGGTTGCGGCGGGGATCGCCCAGCCGTCGAGGGTGTCGGTGCCCGCGGCGGCGTTGATGGCGAGGTAGGCCAGCGCGGGGACGACGATCCCGCACACGGCGGCGACGACCGGGACCGCGGCCCGGCGCGGGTCCCGCAGTTCCCCGTGGACGAACTCCCGTTTGAGTTCCAGCGCGACGACGAAGAAGAAGATCGCCAGCAGCCCGTCGGCCGCCCATGAGGACAGGGACAGGCTGAGCTTCAGGGACTCCGGACCGAAGGTCCAGGCACGCAGATCATGATATCCGTCTGACCACGGCGAATTCGCCCAGACGAGCGCGGCGGCGGCCGCCGCCAGCAGCAGCACGCCGCCGACAAGGTCCTGGCGCAGCACCGCGCCGATCCTGGAAATCCTTGTGGGAGGCCGATTCTCAGAGCTAGCAGCAACGGGAGACGGCATGGTCGAAGCGCCTTGCATGCGAACACCTTTCGGGCAGGGATCAATACCATGCCGACCAGGCTTCCCGGCGCGCCGTCCGGACAGTCTAGCAGATCACCGGCCGTCGATACCCGTGACCGTTCGGGTCCCGCTGCCCGATTTCGAGGTAATCCGTTGACTGTCAAGCAATTCCAATAGCGGCACCGCGACCCGGCGGGTGGTCTCCAGTGCGCGTTTGGCCTCGGCGACGGTGAACGGCTGCGCGACCCCGCGCAGCACGTCGGCGGCGCGGGCGACGGCGTCGGGCCCGAGCACCACACCGTCGGTGATCTTGGTCAGCCGGCCCGCCCGCACCGCGGCGGCGAGCTCCTTGGTGCCCAACGCGAGCTCGGCGAGTTCGTCGGCGTCCGGTGCGCGGAACGGTTCGACGGCCAGCCGGTCCTCGAGCACCCGCACGGCCTTGTCGACGCGCTCCGGCAGCTGCCCGCCGGGGCGGCGCACCCGGCCGTCGGCGACCTCCAGTCCGCTGCCGTCCAGCAGTGCGGGCACCAACTCGGCGGCGGGCAACCCGATCTCGCGGCGCAGTATCTCCAGCGGCATACCCGCGGCGATGTCGTGCTGCGCCGACCAGTGCGCGACCGCCGCGGTCAGCTGTTCGCGCCGTTGCGCCCACCACCGCGGGTCGACCATCCACTCCCCGACCTGCAGCCCGGATTCCCGGAATCCCATGGCGCGCAATTCTTCCGATCGTGCGCACACCGGCGCCGGGGCGGTCCCGGTGGCCAGCACCGCGGCCCGGTCGCGGGCCGCGCCGCGGCGGCGCAGTGCGGGCGGGCGCACGTCGAGCACCTCGACGCCGGCGGCGATCCGGTGCTCGCCCGGATCGCGCAGCACCCCGATGTCCCCGATCCGCAGGGGCAGCGGACGGGTCAGCCGCAGCCGCGCCGCGGTGTCACGGAGCGGGCGCACGCGCACCGGTACCGCAGCCGACCCGATGTGCAGCACCAGCTGCTCATGCAGCTTCCCGGCCGCACGCAGCGCGACGTCGATCTCCGCGGTCATCCGCCATGCGCCGGGGGTGCGCAGCGTGTCGCCGCGGCCGACCTGGTCGCGGTCGACGCCGCGCAGGTTCACCGCGACCCGTGCCACCGCCGCGACGGCCGCCTCGTCGCGGCCCAGCGACTGCAGCCCGCGGACGGTGACGCGCCGGTCGCCGCAGTCGAGTTCGTCGCCGACCCGCAGTGTGCCCGCCGACAGGGTGCCGGTCACCACGGTGCCGGCGCCGCGCATCGTGAACGAGCGGTCCACCCACAGCCGCACGTCGGCGTCGGTGTCGGGTGCGGGCAACCGGTCGGTCAGCGCGGCCAGTTCCGCGCGGACCCGGTTCAGGTCGGTGCCGACCGCGACGGCCGCATCGGGGATGCGTTGCCGCAGGTCGGCGATGACCGGTGCGGGGTCGGCGAGGTCGGCCTTGCTGACGACCACCAGCAGATGCCGCACCCCGAGTGCGCGCAGCGCGGCGAGGTGCTCGTCAGACTGCGGCATCCAGCCCTCGGTCGCGGCGACGACGAACATCGCGGCCGGCACCGGACCGACCCCGGCGAGCATGTTGGTGACGAAGCGTTCGTGGCCCGGCACGTCGACGAATGCGATCTCGCGGCCGTCGATCGTCGTCCACGCGAACCCCAGGTCGATGGTCAGGCCGCGGCGCTTCTCCTCGTCGAGGCGGTCCGGCCACATGCCGGTAAGCCGTTGCACCAGAGTCGATTTCCCGTGGTCGACGTGTCCGGCGGTCGCGACTACGAACATGCCCGGACGGCCTCCACGAGTGCCTCGTCGTCCTCGGGTGCGACGGTGCGCAGGTCCAGCAGGCAGCGCCCGCCCTCCAGCCGCCCGACCACCGCGGGCGCGCCGACGCGCAGCGCGGCGGCGTAGCTCTCGGGCAGGCTGACCGCCGCGCTGGGCAGTTCGACCCCGGGCGCACCGCCGCCGCCGACCGCGGCGACGCACGGGACCGCGGCGGCGTCGGGTAGCTGCGCGGCGATCCGCTCGGCCCGCGCCCGCAGGTCCGCCGGGTCGGCGTCCAGAGCCTGCGCGACCGGCGGGGGCGGGCCGGTCAGCGTCGCCTCCAGCGCGGCGAGGGTGAGCTTGTCGACGCGCAGCGCCCGCGCGGCGGGGTGGCGGCGCAGCCGCTCGATCACGTCGGCTGCGCCGAACAGCAGCCCGGCCTGCGGGCCGCCGAGCAGTTTGTCGCCGCTGGCGGTGACCAGGTCGGCGCCGTCGCGCAGCACACTCGTCGCATCGGGTTCGTCGGGCATCAGCGGGTGCGGGGTCAGCAGCCCGGAGCCGATGTCGACGACCAGCGGCGCGTCCAGGTCGGCGAGCTCACGTACCGACACCCCTGAAGTGAAGCCGCTGACAACGTAATTCGACGGGTGCACCTTCAGGATGAACCCGGTGTCGGGTCCGATGGCGTCGGCGTAGTCGCGCAGGTGGGTGCGGTTGGTGGTGCCGACCTCGCGGATGCGGGCACCGGTGGACTCCATCAGCGCGGGCAGCCGAAACCCGTCCCCGATCTCGATCAGCTCGCCGCGGCTGACGATCATCTCCTTGCCGGGCGCCAGCGTCATCGCGGCCAGCAGCAGCGCGGCGGCGTTGTTGTTGACGACGTGCACGCCGCCGGCGGTCGGGACGGCGGCGGCCAGCGCGGCCAGCGCCCCGCGGCCCCGCTTGGCGCGCCGGCCCGTCGCCAGGTCGAACTCGACGTCGGTGGCGCCGCCGGCGGTCACGATCGCGTCGATCGCGGCCCGCGACAGCGGCGCGCGACCGAGGTTGGTGTGCACGACGACGCCGGTCGCGTTGATCACCGGCCGCAGGCTCGCCGCGCTCGACGGCAGCGCCGCGACGGCGTGGTCGGCGACCTGGTCGGGGGCGATGTCACCGCTGCGGGCCTTCTGCTGCGCGTCGGCGATCACCTGTTTGACCAGCGCCCGGCCCAGGGTGCGCTGCGCTTCGGCCAGCCGCGGGTCGGCCAGCAGTGTGTCGGTGCGCGGCACCCGCCGCCGGGGGTCGGTCATCGGCGAATTCGGCGCGTTCGGCGACCCGCAGCGTCGTTTCGCGCGCCCGATTCGCGTGGACTATGGCGGAGGCGGACGGGAATCGAACCCGCCAGCGACAGCAACTGCCGCTCAGCGATTTTGAAGATCGTGCCGGTCACCAGACCGAATACGCCTCCCTGACCCATGGGCCCATCATGACAGGGCAGCATGGAAGCCATGGCCACCCTGGAGAGTTTCCGTCTGACCCAGTACGCGCACGGCGGCGGCTGCGCGTGCAAGATCCCACCCGGCGAGCTGGAGGAGGTGGTCCGCGGCCTGACCCACGCCCGCCCGACGGACCCGCTGGGTGAGCTGCTGGTCGGGCTCGACGACGGCGACGACGCGGCCGCGGTGCGAATCGACGGCGGCACCGCGCTGATCGCGACGACGGACTTCTTCACCCCGGTCGTCGACGACGCGTACGACTGGGGCCGCATCGCGGCGACCAACGCGCTGTCGGACGTGTACGCGATGGGTGGGCGCCCGGTGGTCGCGGTGAACCTGCTGGGCTGGCCGCGCGACACGCTGCCGTTCGAGTTGGCCGCCGAGGTGCTGCGCGGTGGGTTGGACGTGTGCGGGGCGGCGGGCACCCACCTGGCCGGCGGGCACAGCGTCGACGATCCCGAACCGAAGTACGGCCTGGCCGTCACCGGCATCGCCGACCCGGCGCGGCTGCTGCGCAACGACGCGGGCAGGCCGGGTATGCCGCTGTCGCTGACCAAACCGCTCGGGATCGGGGTGCTCAACAGCAGGCACAAGTCCACCGGGGAGCGGTTCGAGCACGCGATCGACGCGATGACGACGCTGAACGCGCAGGCGTCGACGGCCGCGCTGCGGGCCGGGGTCGAGTGCGCGACGGACGTCACGGGGTTCGGTTTGCTCGGGCATCTGTACAAGATGGCCCGCGCCAGCGGGGTGACCGCGGTGATCGACGCGGCGGCGGTTCCGTATCTCGACGGGGCCCGAGACGCGCTGGCCGCCGGGTATGTCAGCGGCGGCACCCGCCGCAACCTCGACTGGGTCGCCCCGCACACCGACCTGTCGGCGGTCGGCGAGGACGACGCGCTGCTGCTGGCCGACGCCCAGACCTCCGGCGGCCTGCTGATCGCCGGCGAGATCCCGGGCGCGCCCGTGATCGGCGAGCTGGTGCCGCGCGGCGAGCACACCATCGTCGTGCGCTAACCCAGCAGTCGCCGAAGCCCTTCGGCCGCACCGGAACCGGGCACCGGTAGGTACGCGACGATCTGGATGTCGGGCACGTCGACCGGTGCCACCTGGTGGTGTTCGAGGCGCAGCTCCCCGGCGACCGGATGCCGGAACAGCCGTTCGCGGGAGGTGAACCGTTCGATGCTCGTCGCCTGCCACGCCGCGGCGAAATGCGGGCTCTGCTCGGACAATCGGGACACCAGCGCGGTGTAGGACGGCTCCCCGACCCGCGGGCCGGCGTCGGCGCGGAACTCGGCCAGGAAGCGGCGGCTGTCGCTGTCCCAATCCGGGAGCAGCTCACGGATGTACGGGTCCATGAACACCAGCCACAGCAGGTTGCGGTCGGCCGGGTCGACGCGCTCGATGTTCGGGTACAGCGCGACGTAGGCGGCGTTCCACGCGGCGATACTCCAGTCCGGGGCCAGCGCGAACGCCGGATAGCCGGCCAGCGCGTCGAGGAAGCGCTGGATGTGCGCCGGCAGCGGCCCGCCGGACCCGGCGTGGTCGACGGCGTAGCCGCCGAGGGCCAGCACGTACTCGTGTTCGGCGGGCGACAGCCGCAGCGCCCCCGCCACCGCGTCGAGCACCTGTTTGGACGGGTTGATGTCGCGGCCCTGCTCCAGCCACGTGTACCAGGTGACGCTGACCCCGGCCTGTACGGCCACTTCCTCGCGGCGCAGCCCGCTGGTGCGGGCCCGCGGCGCCGGCGGCAGGCCCAGCTCAGAGCGCACCACCGCCTTGCGCCGCGCGCGCAGGAACTCCCCGAGGGCGAGTCGCTGCCGCGCGCGTTTGTCCACGAGCCGAGAGTAGTACCCGCACTACTAGTATCAGCGCCGTCTTCCGACTGACACCCAAAAGGACGAGCCTAGAGGGCATGGCGGAATTGCGGTCTCGTACGGTCACCCACGGTCGGAACATGGCGGGCGCGCGGTCGCTGCTGCGCGCGGCGGGGGTGGACAGCGCCGACATCGGCAAGCCGATCATCGCCGTCGCCAACAGCTTCACCGAGTTCGTGCCCGGTCACACCCACCTGCAGCCGGTCGGGCGCATCGTGTCGGAGGCGATCAAGGCTGCCGGCGGGGTGCCGCGTGAGTTCAACACCATCGCCGTCGACGACGGCATCGCGATGGGCCACGGCGGCATGCTCTATTCGCTGCCGAGCCGTGAGCTGATCGCCGACTCGGTCGAGTACATGGTCAACGCGCACTGCGCCGACGCGATGGTGTGTATCTCCAACTGCGACAAGATCACCCCCGGCATGCTGATGGCCGCGCTGCGGCTGAACATCCCGACGGTGTTCGTCTCCGGCGGGCCGATGGAGGGCGGCACCGCGGTGCTGGTGGACGGCACCGTGCGGACCCGGCTCAACCTGATCACCGCGATCGCCGATGCGGTCAACAACGAGGTGTCCGACCCGGATCTGGCGCGCATCGAGGAGTCGGCGTGCCCGACGTGCGGGTCGTGTTCGGGGATGTTCACCGCGAACTCGATGAACTGTCTGACCGAGGCGCTCGGGCTGGCGCTGCCTGGCAACGGCTCGGTGCTGGCCACCCACACGGCGCGCCGCGCGCTGTACGAGAAGGCCGGCGAGACGGTGATGGACCTGTGCCGCCGGTACTACGACGAGGACGACGCGAGCGTGCTGCCGCGCGCGATCGCCGACCGCGACGCGTTCGACAACGCGATGGCGATGGACATCGCGATGGGCGGCTCGACGAACACGATCCTGCATCTGCTGGCCGCCGCCCGCGAAGCCGAGCTGGACTACACGCTCGAGGACATCGAGAAGCGCAGCCGGCAGATCCCGTGTCTGTGCAAGGTCGCCCCGAACGGGCACTACCTGATGGAGGACGTGCACCGCGCCGGCGGCATCCCGGCCATCCTGGGCGAGCTGTGGCGCGGCGGGCACCTGCACGAGACCGTGCACTCGGTGCATGCCGGATCGCTGCCGGAATGGCTGCGCCGCTGGGATGTTCGCGGTGGGCAGGCGTCCGACGAGGCGATCGAACTGTTCCATGCCGCACCGGGCTGCGTGCGTTCGGCGACGGCGTTCAGCCAGTCCGAGCGCTGGGAATCGCTGGACACCGACGCCGAAGAGGGATGCATCCGGGATGTGCGCCATGCCTATTCGGAGGACGGCGGGCTGGCGATCCTGCGCGGCAACCTGTCCCCCGACGGCTGCATCGTCAAGACCGCGGGGGTCGACGAATCGATCTGGAAATTCTCCGGTCCGGCCGTGGTGGTCGAGTCCCAGGAAGACGCCGTGGACGCGATCCTGAACGGGCGGGTGCAGCCCGGCGACGTCGTCGTGGTGCGCTACGAGGGCCCCAAGGGCGGTCCGGGCATGCAGGAGATGCTGTATCCCACCTCGTTCTTGAAGGGCCGCGGGCTGGGCAAGGTGTGTGCGCTGGTGACCGACGGGCGGTTCTCCGGCGGATCGTCGGGCCTGTCGATCGGGCACGTCTCCCCGGAGGCGGCCGCCGGCGGCACCATCGCGCTCGTCGAGGACGGTGACCAGATCACAGTCGACATCCCGCACCGCACCATCGCGCTCGACGTCGCCGACGACGAACTCGACCGGCGCCGTGCGGCATTGGAGGCTGCGGGCGGATACAAACCGCGCAACCGCGAGCGGGTGGTGTCGGCGGCGCTGCGTGCCTACGCGGCGCTGGCGCTGTCGGCCGACAAGGGCGCCGTGCGCGACGTCGACTCGATCTGAGCCTCAGAGGTCGAGTACGACACCGGTTGTCGGCACCGCCGAACAGATCAGCACCGAGCCGGCCGGCGGCACCTCCAGGGGCTGCTGGACGTAATCGGTTTCCCCGGACATCACGTCGGTGACACAGATGTGGCAGACCCCGCTGCGGCACGAATACCGGGTCGGGACGTCGCAGGCTTCGGCGAAGTCGAGCAGGCTGGTGAAGCGCGGCGACCAGGGTGCGGCCAGTCCGCTGCGGGCAAACGTCACCGCGGGACCGGTTCCCGGCTCTCCGGCCGGTGCGTGCGGCGGGACGGCCGACGCCGCGCCGACAACACCGGGATTGATCCGGGACCGGGCGCCGAACGATTCGCTGTATACGGCCGACGGCGCTGTTCCGGCGGCTACCAGTGCCTCGCGCATCTGCTCCATGAAACCTGTTGGGCCGCACAGATAGACCGCCGCTCCGGTCGGCAGGTTCATCGCAGCCAGGGTGTTGGCGCCCAGCCGGGGACCGTCTGCGGTGTACACGAGGTGCTGCACCGCGGACGGCAGCGACGCGATCAGTTCGTCGACTTCGTCGGCGAACGCGTGCGAGGCACGGTCGCGGGTCGTATGCACCCAGACCACCTGGCGCGCGGACCTGTGCGCTGCCAGCTCGTGCAGCATCGCCAGCACCGGTGTGCACCCGATACCGGCCGACAACAGCACGATCGGCTCCTCACCGCCGGACAGCACGAATTCCCCGCGGGGCGCCGCCGCGTCGAGGGTCGTTCCGGCCCGGACGTGGTCGTGCAGCCACGCGCTCAGCAGGCCGTGCGCATCGCGTTTGATGCTGATCCGGTAGGTGCCGTCGGCGAAACCGCCTGAGAGCGAATAGCTTCGCAGCGGCGCGGGGGCGCCGGCCCCCGGCACCCGGAGGGTGAGGTACTGACCGGGTGTCGCCGCCGGCAGCGCGGTGCCGTCACCGGATTCCAGCAGCACCGACAGCACGTCGCTGGTCTCCCGGTGGGTGGCGCGCACCCGCAGCGTGCGAAAACCGTTCCAGCCGACCGCGTGCACCGTTTCGGGCGGGGTGAGCAGGTCCCGGAACGACTGCACCCAGCCTGGGCTGAGCGCGGGGATGTCGACGGCTTTGCGCAGCGTGTCGACGTCCCGATCGGGGAGGTAGAGCAGCGCGTCGACGGCAGCCACCGAGAGCGCGCGCGGGCCGCGCTCGACCAGCAGGATGTCGTCGCCGGCGGATACCGAGCCCTCGGTGAGCACCCGCAGATAGAACCCCGGCCGGTGATGGGCCACCAGCAGATTCGGCATCGCCGGCTCGCCCAGCCGCATCCCGACCCGGAAGCAGGTCACCCTCGGCTGCGTCACCTCGAACACGGCGTCGCCGATGCGGTAGCGATCGCCGATGCACACCTCGTCGTCGGGCAGCCCGTCGACGGTGAAGTTCTCGCCGAAACTTCCCGCGGTGAGGTCGTCGCGGCCCAGGTGGGACTTCCAATAGTCGTACGCCTGCGTCTGGTACACCAGCACCGCACGGTTCTCGCCGCCGTGCCCGTTCAGGTCTCCTTGACCGTCCCCGTCGATGTTCAGGCGACGCACCATCGCCGGCCCGGCCGTCGGCTCTTTCCAGATGCCGGTGTGCACCCGCTGACCGTTCCACGAAACATCCTGGGGCAAGCCGATATTCACCGACACCAACTGGCCGACCCGCACCGCGTTGTTCAAAGGCCGCCACCGCCGTCATCGACCCGGATGTTCGGCTCAGGCTACGACCGGGAATCGGCGCGGTCAACAGTGGCCGGCGTAGGCTTCACGACGGTTGTCCACGGCGCCGGGAAGGACTCCATGAACGAGAGCGATCGACGACGGGTGCTGGTCTTCGACGTCAACGAGACGCTGCTCGACATCGAGGCGCTGACCCCGGTGTTCGAGCGGGTCTACGGAGACCGCGCGGTGATGCGGGAGTGGTTCAACCAGCTGGTGCTGTACTCGATGACGTTGACGCACACCGGTTCCTACGTCGACTTCTTCACCCTCGGCCGCGCCGTCGCCCGGATGCTCGGCGACATCCGCGGTCGCGACGTCACCGACGCTCAGGTCGACGAGCTCGCCGCGGCGATGGCGGCGATGCCGGCGCACGCGGACGTCGCACCGGGCTTGCGGGAACTCGGCGAGAGCGGGTTCCGGTTGATCGCGCTGACCAACTCCCCGACCGATCCGAGCCGTCCGAGTCCGCTCGACAACGCCGGACTCGGCGGGTTGTTCGAGCGCCAGTTCAGCGTCGACCCGTGCCGGGCGTTCAAGCCGGATCCGCGCGTCTACCGCCGGGTCTGCGACAAGCTGGCCGTCGATGCGGCGGACTGCGTGATGGTGGCCGCGCACGTGTGGGACACCCTCGGCGCGCAGGCGATCGGGATGCGCGGCGCGCTCATCACCCGGCCCGGCAACGCCAACCTGCGAGCGGACGGCATCCCCCAGCCGCACATCGTCGCCGGCGACCTCGTCGACCTGGCGCGTCAGCTCCGAACCTGGGGGACGTAGCGCCGGTTCTGGTGATCCGCCCCCTGCCGGACCACCAGAACCGACGTGCCCTCCCCCTGTCGCCCAACCCCTCGGTGGGCGGCGCCTCGCGGCCCGTAACCCGGGTAATGTTACAGAAACAACTTTGTTCTTGAAGAACGAATCAGTTTTTCAGCAGCTGCCGCCGACGCCCCGGAAAGCCCCGCTGAACTCGCCCTATACTTCGGTGTCAATCATCGAAGGAGGCCGCATGGCCGAGCGGCTCGCATCCGGCCGGCATCGCCTCAGCCGTGACGAGGTCACCGCCCACCAGAAGCAGCGGCTGTTCAAGGCGCTGGTGGCCGTGATGGGGACGAAGGGCTACAACAGCACCTCGGTCGACGACATGATCAAGCACGCCGGGGTCTCGCGTGCCACGTTCTACCAGCATTTCGATTCCAAGCTGGACTGCTTCATGGCCGGTTTCGCCGGTATGCAGCGCCACGCGATGACAGCGATCCAGGCGGTACCGGCCACTGGGACCCCGATGGAACGGTTCGGGGTCATGCTGCACCGCTACCTCGGATTCATGGCGCTCGACCCCCGCGTCGCCCGGCTCTACCTGCTGGAGGTGTACGCCGCCGGTCCGGAGGCGATCCGCCGCCGCGCCGAACTGCAGCAGGAGTTCGTGGCCGGGGTGGCGCGGGTGTTCAAGGCACGCAGCAAAGCCGATCGGTTTGCCTGCCAGGCACTGGTCGCCGCCGTTTCCGCCATGGTAACCACCGCGCTTATCGACGATAACCCGGACGCAATCCTGGCATTGGAGGAGCCGGTGCTGAAGTTCGCTGAGCGAGCACTGCGGGCGGGGCCGGGCTGACCCGGAGCGGGTTTTGGTTAACACGGCTATCTGAGGGACACTGGCGTTGTGTCAGAACCGGAACCGCAGGGGCTGCGGGAGCGTAAGAAGGTTCAGACGCGTCTGGACATCCAGCGCGAGGCGTTCCGGCTCTTCGACAGGCAAGGTTACGCCAACACCACCGTCGAGCAGATCGCCGAGGCCGCCAACGTCTCACCGCGCACGTTCTACCGCTACTTCGGGGTCAAAGAAGCGCTGCTGCTGTCCGACGACTACATCGAGCCCATCATCGAAGCGTTCGCCAACGCGCCCGCAGACCTCCCGATCGTCGCGGCCTACCGGCACGGCGCCGCGACCTTATACGCATCGCTGAGCCCCGAGCAGCGCGAAGCCGCCGTCGCCCGCGAGCGGATGCTGTACCAGGTTCCCGAGGCCCGGGGAGTCCTCTACTCGGCATACATCCGGCTGATCGACCTGATCACCGACGCGCTCACGCGCCGGCCCGACGCCCCGGCCGGCGAACTGGAACGGCGGGTGATCGCCGGTGCGATCGTCGGCGTGTTGATTGCCGGGTCGCACGAGAACCCGTTGCCGGATTCCACGGTAGACGAGATGCTGACGATCCTGGCCGCGCACCTGGCTCGTTAGTCGCGCCGCCGCGACGCTCCCAGCCGCCTGCGTACCCGCGGGCGTCGGCGTCGCTGCTCGACGACGGCATGATCGGCCAGATCGAGCACGTCGTCGATCGAGCGGTCGTCGCCGGCCTGGTGCGCCGCGACGCCGACAGTCAGCGCGACGGGCTCCTCGACACCTCCGCCCAGCCGCATCGGCGCGGCTTCGACCGTCGCCACGATCCGGTCTGCCAGGCCTTCCAGCACGCGATGGTCGGCGCGGGGGGTGACGATCAGGAATTCGTCGCCGCCCCAGCGTGCCACCAGGTCGAACGGCTGCACCGCGGCGTGCAGCCGGTCGGCGACCTCGACCAGTAGCCGGTCGCCGGCGTGGTGGCCGTGCCGGTCGTTGACCGACTTGAACCGCTCGATGTCGCAGAACAGCACCCCGTACCCGGCGCCGTCGGCGTCGAGTTGTTCCAGCCGGGCCCACGCCGCCGACCGGTTCGCGATCGCGGTGAGCGGGTCGGTGGTGGCGCGGCGGGCCAGTTCGGCTTCGCGCACCCGGTCGGCGGTCACGTCGACGATCTGGGAGACGAAGCAGCGCGGCTGATCCCGGGGCGCGTGCACCAGAACCGCGGTCAGCGCGCACCACACGATGCTGCCGTCGGCGGCGAGGTAGCGCTTGTCGATCCGGTACGACCGGCGCCGGCCGTCCAGGCATTCGTTGACCAGCGACAGGTCCAGATCCAGGTCGTCGGGGTGGGTGATGTCCTGAAAGGTCATCTGCGACATGGCCCGTCGGCTGTAGCCGAGCATCGCGCGCAGCGCCCGGTTGGTGCGCAGGAATGATCCGTCGAGACCGACGACGGCCATCCCGATCGGCGAGTGGGCCAGGGCCAGCTCGAAGCGCCGCTCCCCCAACAGGTCGACCGCGGCGTCCACCGAGTCGACCGGTTCGGCGGTGGTCACCGCGGCGGGGAAGCCGTGTTCGTGCGATCGGGGGCGGCTCAGGAAAAAGCCCTGCGCCCAGGTGATCCCCGCGGCGTTGACCGCGTCGAGTTCGCTCTGGCTCTCCACACCCTCGGCGATCACCATGGCGCCGATCTGGCCGGCGAAGTCGGCGATCGCGTGGGCGAGCCGGCGGCGGGCGTCGTCGACGTCCATGTGGCGGATGATCGAATGGTCGATCTTGACGAACTCCGGGGCCAGCTCCAGCACGTGGGAGAACGACGCGAACCCGGCACCGACGTCATCGGCGGCCACCCGCACCCCGTGCGACCGACAGGTTTCCAGCGCGTCGTCGAGCGCGGCGTAGTTCTGCACGGCGTCGTGTTCGGTGATCTCGAGGACGATGCGGGCCGGGTCGACGTCCTGCAGCAGCTCGGTCCACGGAGCCGCCATCGCCGCGGCCGGGGACACATTGATCGCGACGAACACGTCGGGCGGCAGCTGCGGCATCAGCGCCAGCACACGCCGCACGATCGCCATCTCCAGTTCGACGCCGAGCCCCATCTGGGCGGCAAGTTCGAAGAACGCGTCGGGGCGGAACGGCTCGCAGTGGAACCGGGAGAGCGCCTCGAGGCCGACGACCTTGCCGTCGGTGACGTCGTGGACCGCCTGGAACACCACCTCGAAATCGTTCTCGGCGACGACGCGGCGGATCACGTGGCGCCGGTCGACGGAGTCCGACCGCCGCCCCGGAGTTTCGATCAGCGCGCCGATCAGGTCGGCGACCTGCTTGACCAGTTTCAGATCGTCTTCGCCGAGATAGGGTTTCGGCTCGCCGCTGACCAGGCAGACCATCCCCGCCGCGCCCGCGTGGCCGATGACCGGCGCGCCGACATAGGCGGCCATCCCTGGTCTCTGGGTGACCGCCATCGCGGCGGTGGTCTGGTTGGCTTTGGTGTCGGGTACGACGTTGGGCAGCCGCCCGTCGATGACGCGCACGCAGTAGGTCTCCGACAGCGGCGTGCGCGTGCCCGGGGTCAGTCCGAGCGATTCGGCGTCCCCGTCGAGGACTTCGATGGTCTGGGTGCCGTCCTGGAACGAGGACAGCCACGCGGTGTCGAGGCCGAGACGCTGGCGCAGGACGCCCAGCAGCGTGCGCACCAGGTCGCCCGGCACCCCGGGCGGATCCGCCATGAGGCGTTCGCCCGCCTCATCGACACGCATAGCAAAGGATCATAAACCGACCTTTACATCCAGCGCTCTTGTTCGGCTCCGGCGATTACTTGATACAGCCTGCAAAAATCCGGCGGGCGCCATCATTTACTTCGCTGAATGGATAGACAGCCCGCTCCCAGGTTGCCGAACGGGGCAAATTTGACGTGCGATCAGCCGAAACGCGAAACGGTCAGTCGTCGGTGATGGTCAGCTTCACGTCGATGTTGCCGCGGGTCGCGTTGGAATACGGGCACACCTGGTGTGCGGCCTCGGCCAGCTGCTGCGCGGTGGTGGGGTCGACGTTGGGCAGCGTGATCTCCAGCTCGACGGCCAGTCCGAACGCGCCGTCGTCGTTGGAACCGAGGGTCACCTTCGCGCCCACGGCCGAATCGGAGACGTCGGCCTTCTGCTGGCGTGCGACCAGGCGCAGCGCCGAGTGGTAGCACGCCGCGTAGCCGATCGCGAACAGCTGTTCCGGGTTGGTGCCGACGCCGGTGCCGCCCATCTCCTTCGGAATGCTCAGCGTGACATCGACTTTGCCGTCAGAGGTGCGCCCGTGGCCGTCGCGGCCTTCACCGGTGGCCAGTGCTTCCGCGGTGTAGAGAGTCTTCATCAGGGGTTCCTTTCGTGGGGTTCTTGCATGTGTCGCACAAGGTGTTTCAACGCATCCCGCAACTCGGCGAGCTCGGCTTCGGACGCTCCGAAACCGGCCAGCAGACGTTCGGGGACACAGGCCGCCCGCTCCTCCAGGCGCGTGCCCGCCTCGGTGAGCGACACCTCGACGCGACGCTCGTCGTCGGCCGAGCGGCGGCGGGCCACCAGGCCGACGGCTTCGAGCCGCTTCAGCAGCGGCGAGAGGGTGCCCGAGTCGAGCTGTAGCCGCTCCCCGAGGTAGCTGACCGAGCAGGGGCCGTCCTCCCACAGCACCAACAGCACGAGGTACTGGGGATAGGTGATGCCGAGTTCGTCGAGCAGCGGCCGATAGGCGGCCGTCACTGTCCGCTGCGCCGTGTAAAGGGCGAAGCAGAGCTGGTCGTCGAGTCGGGCGGCATGCACGGTATTGAGAGTAGCGCGCAATTAAATTGCGCGCAATGTATTTGTGGTGCGCAGGCCAGGGGCCTGCATGGTCAGGTTCTAGACCGCCACGTAGTAGGTGGTGTTTCCGACGACCGCCCGGACTTCGAGCGTCGTCACGTCGACGTCGTCGTAGGCGCCTGAGTGGTCGGTGAACATCCCGACGAACAGGCGGACCACGTCTTCGGCCACCCGCTGCAGGCTGGGCCAGTTCTCCCAGTTCGCCCAGCCGTCCCAACGCTGGGCGATGTCGCGGACGGTGTACGCCGTGTTCTCGGGGGTCAATGCGATCCGTAATCCGTTCCAGCCCAACCGGTCCGGGTTGGCGCCGAGCGCGCGACCCGGGTTGCCCAGCAGCGTGAACCGGATCCGGTCGGCGGGCGGCGCGTCGTGCAAGGACGCGTACGTCGACAGCCATTCGCCGACGACCTGCGCGCCCTGCGACATCGCGATCACGTCGATCACTCCGGTGGTGGTGCGCAGCAGCCGGTCGAGGTTGGCCGCGCCCTCGGTGATCGAACTCTGTCGCGCCGCGGCGGGATATGCGAGCGGAATCCAGGTATTGCCTTCGGCTTTCGCGTAGCCCTGGAGGTAGTCGCCGGTGTCCTCCGGCTTGGTGCCGAGCCCGCCGATGGTGATGACGACCCTGCCGTCACCCTGTTCGGCGGGCGGCATCGGGTTCTGGGCGTCGGCCGGTGTCCGGTCCTTGGGGACGGTCGGGGTGCGCGAGGCCAGCGTCTTGAGCGGTTTGATCGTGACCGTGACCGGGACGGCGACCACGTTGCCGCTGCCGTCGTCGACGGTGATGGTGAAGGTGTCGGTCTTGTCCGCCGCGGTCGCGTCGGCGGCACCCGCGGCACGGCGCGCGGCGACGGTCGGGGTGTAGATGACCCGGCCCCAACGAGACACCGACACAGTGCCTTTGGTCGCGGGGTCGGCCCGGTAGACAAGGCGGTCGCCGTCGGGGTCGGTGGCGTTGACGCGACCCCAGACCGAGCCGAACCAGCCGGGAGTGTGCACGGCCGGATCGACGACGGGTGCGACATTGACGGGTGTGGTGGCCGGGACGTCCGGAACCTGCGGGACCACCGGGGTTTCCGGCACGGTGGCGCCGGGCTTGTGGGGTACCGCCGGTTTGGCCGGAGTCAGGCCGATGTCGGAGCGGCCGACTTGGCGCCACGCCGCGGACAGCAGCACCCACAGCGACGTGGTCTGCGCCGGAGCGGACGGCACGGTCGCGGTGTCCGGGGTCGGTGCCGCTTTGTCGGGCACGGGCACCGAGACGGTGTCGGCGGGCTCTGGCGCGGGCGGCTCGGCGGCGGGGGCCGGCGCGGTGGTGTCGTCGGACGGGGCATCGACCGGTGCGTCGTCGGACTCGGCTGGTGCGTCATCGTCGGCGGGCGCGTCGTCGTCGGCGGCGCGCTCGTCGCGTTCGACGCTCGACAGCATCGGCTTGTTGCGGGACCGGCGCGGGGTTACCGACTCGGCGTCGTCGTCGGACGCGGCCTTCGCGGTCGTGGGGGCGCTGTTCTCGTCGTCGCGGTCGGCGGAGGACTTCTTGGCCTCGCGGGAGGGCGAGTTGTCGGCGGAGGAGCTGCTGCTGGCAGCCGTGTCGTCGGCGGATGCGATGACGGGCGCGGCGCCCAGCCCGATGCCGACGCCGAGCGCTATCGCGAGCGCACCAACGCGCCCGACGTTTCTTGCGTAACTCATGTAAAGCCTTCCCCCGCGGGCCACCCCGTAGCCACGCTGGGAGTCAATATTTTCTTACCCGTTAAAACGGAGCGAGGGTTTCGTCCAAAAATTAGCAAGACCGTAAAAGCATTGAGACCTTGCCATCCAGGCGACTTTGTCGCACATCAAGCGCTGAGCTGGGCTTATGGCGCCAGAAGCGTGATGAAGGTCACAGTTTGAAATCGGCGGATTATGGGTTCCCCCGCCGCCATCGGCGAGCCGGGGAGGACGGTTTCGGCTCCGGATTCGTTGCTGGGGGCGGGTCAGCCCAGGGTCAGCGCCACTCCTGCGACCCGCAGATCGGCAAACGAATAGCTCAACTCCCCGCGCTTGCCGACCGCCACCACGTAGCGGTCCTGGCCTTCGGTCACCTCGAAGCTGAAGCCGAACGTGCACCGGAAGCGCCCGCCCTGACCGTCCTCGAGATAGGTCGTGGTGAGGATCTCACCCTTGCCGTTCTTCACCGTGACCGGTGTCCCCGGATGGACGTCGGCGAACCCGCCCGCCCCGACGCACGACGATCCGTCCACCTCGATCGCCGGGAGGTACGGGTTCGGGTCCTCGTCGTTGAGGGTGAAGCTTCCGGTGATCGTCGCCGTCTCGAGCACGTGAAACCCCTCGACAAACTGAGGACAGAAGTACTGCACCGCGACTTCGTCAGCCGGCATCCCCTGCTGGGGCCCGCCTTCGTCAAGGGTCCGGCAGACCTGCTTGCCGTGCGCGACGGCGTTCGCGTCGGAGTTGAATTCCGCCGAATATCCCGATTGCTTCAGAGCCACGAGATAGCGGTCGTCGGCCGTGGTCCGGTCGCGGGTCAGGTACGCATACGCTCCGATACCGGCACCGGTGACGGCGAGCACCGCTACAACGGCGGAGACGAGCACTCGCTGCCGCCGCTTGTGCGGGTTCGCATTGGCCGAAACCGGCTCGGCGACAGCACTATCCAGTTGTTGCCTACCCATCGCGTCGAGTCCTTCGACACTGCCGTCGCGGACCAGATCGGTGGGCTGGCCGCCGACGAAGTACCGGCCCTCGTGTCGGCCCGCCGGATCCGGCTGCCAACCACCGCCCGTCCCACCCGACGGCGTGTACGCGGATTCGTGCCAAGTGCCGCCGACGTTGACCGCGCCGCACGAATTGCAGTGCATCGCGTCGGTGAGCGCACCGCCGCAGAACACGCAAAAGCTCATCTCGCTGCCCCCACTCACTTCCGGTACGCCGTGGTGCCCTCGACACCGAACAGCGAGCTGACGAATTTGGCGAAACAGTCGTCGACGCGGATCCTCTGCGCGTCGCACCACGCATTGGCCTCGGCCGGCGAGAGTTTCGGCTGCCCGACGACGGTCACCCAGAAATCCCCCGAACTGAACGTCGTCCATTGACCCGAGGACAGCAGCCGCACATTGCTGTACTTGTCCCGCAGCGCAAGGTGATTGCGCAGCACGTCGGTACTGGTCAGTGTCCGGCCATCGACGACCAGACCCGCCTTCTTCGCACTGATCTGCGGTATCCAGCGATTCGCGAGCGACCCGGATACGTACGCATAGTCGGCATCCCGCAGCTCACGCAACACCGCTTCGGCCACCCCGTCGATACTGCCGTGTTCCGGTTCGGCGACCGTGTGCGCGACCACGCGTTGCGACCCCACCGTCGACGAAGCACTCGTCACCTCGGTGTCGTCACCGGAATGGAAGACGAGCTGTGGTGCACCGGAGAACATCTCGGTGGTGCGCCAGTACATCCCGGCCGGGAACACCAGCGTTCGGCGGACCGTCTCGCCGGGCTTCATCGTCAACGGTGACGCGGAGAAGTCGAAAAGGCCGGCTGCGATGTCGCGCTGCCCGTCGGCGACGGTGATCCGCGCCGACGACGCGGTCTCGGTGTTACCGCCCGGGCACTGCGACATGAATGCGGCGTCGACGGTCAGTCCGTCGGGGGTCATGTCGACAGACTCGGCCTGCACCAGCGGCGCCGTCGCGCAGGTCGGGACGGCGGCGGCCGGATTGGCCGTCCCGGCCGTAAATCCGCCGGTCTGTGGGACGGCCGCCTCGTCGGTCGAGGAGCCCACCAGCAGCACCCCGGCCGTGACGGCGGCGGCGACCACAGACACCGCCGCGACCACGCCGCCGATCAGCCACCCGCGGCGCCGGGGAAGGGACGTCGACTCGACCACCCCGTCGTCGGGATAGGCCACGGCGCCGATCGGCGAACCACACTGCCCGCAGAAACGGTAATGCCAGGCGTTGGCGTGCCCCTGCGGACAGACCACCAACGGTGTCCCGTCGAACTCACCACTCACTTCGATCCCCCGCAATCTCACCCGGGTGTGAGGCTGCACCTCACCCCGTCCTGCGCGCCGCAGTGCGCGACGCCTCCCCCTCGCATGCGCTCACTGTTTGCCCTCAACCAGTGAGCGCGCTCCGATCCGACTCCGTGAGACTGATCATCCGCCTCCCCACCGACAAAGGGAATCGGGGATGTCCCGTGACATTGCCGCAATCAAGCATCAATTGCCCGATCAGCACCATGAGTCACATTCGTCACGCTCAACCCCTCGTCAGCGTGACGATGCCGGAAGCCTCCCCGATTCCCCGCGACGCAGTGAACCTGCACCGTGTCGGCGATCTCTTCTGTCGCACGGGCCCGCCGTAGCGTTACACGCCGGGGTGCAGCGCGCCATGTAACGTCGCGTTCCCTTCCGTCTGCAACCTTCGCTGCGCCTGTGCCACCGAGTGGTTGGGCGCTGTCACACATCGGAGCTACGCTTGCCCACAGATACGCTCCGACAACGAACGGCACCGGACCACAGGTTGTTTGCCAGCCCGTCTACGGCTGCAGATACAGGGATGACATGAAGATCTCCACAACGCTCGGCGCCCTCGCGGGGCTGGCGGTGACCGCGGCGACGGGCCTCGCCGCACCCGCGGGCGCGGCGCCCCAGGATGCCGCGTTCCTCAACCGGCTGCAGCAGGTGGGGATCACGGTCTTCAATTCGTACGGGACCATTCAAGACGCCTATGCCGTATGCCGGCAGCTCGATCTCGGCACACCGCATTCGCAGCTTGCCGGCTACGTGATGGCTGCCAACTCTGATATGGACTGGGAAAGCGCCGCGGACTTCGTCGTCCTCGCGAACATGACGTACTGCCCGCCCAAGTGACGCACGGATCCCTGGTCTTGCCAGCCTAATTCGTCGGTGTGACGCCGAGCTCGGCGAGCACCTCGGCGGTGTGCTCCCCCAGCCGGGGTGCGCTGCCTCGAATCCGTCCGGGTGTGCGGGAGAAGCCGGTCGGGACACCGGGAAACCGCACGGGACCGTGCTCGGTCTCGACGGTTTCGAAGAAGCCGACGGCCTCCAGGTGCGGATCGGTGAACAGGTCGTCGGTGCTGCGCAACGACGAGGCCGGGATGCCGAGCTCGTCGAACAACGCCAGCCACTCGACGGTGGTCCGGGTGCGCAGGACATCGCCGATCAGGCCGTAGACGGTGTCGATGTCGGCGGCGCGGGCGGCCATCGTCGCGTAGCGGTCGGCATCCCAATCCGGTTGCACCGCATCGACAAAAGCATGCCACTGCTTGTCGTTGTAGATCAGCGCGGCGATGTGACCGTCACGGGTCGGGTAAGGGCGGCGGTTGCGGGCGACCGTGCGGGGATAGAGCGCGGGCCCCAGGGGCGGGTCGAACATCGCGCCGTTGGCGTGCTCGACCAACATGAACGCCGCCATCGTCTCGAACATCGGCACTTCGACTTCCTGGCCCTCGCCGGTGCGGGCCCGGTGGAACAGCGCCATCATGGTCGCGTTGAGCGCGGTCAGCCCGCAGACCTTGTCGGCCATGATCGATCCGACGTATCCGGCTGTGCCGGTGAGTTCTTCCTGCACGGCGGCCAGTCCGCACTCGGCTTGGATGGTGTCGTCGTAGGCGGGTCTCGCCGCGTAGGGGCCGCTGCGGCCGTAGCCGTAGCAGTTGGTGTAGACGATCGACGGGTTGAGCGCGGCGACGGCCGGATAGTCGAAGCCGAGCTTGGCGATCGCGGCGGCGCGCATCGAGTGGATGAAGACGTCGGCCTGCGCGACCAGCCGGCGCAGCGCGTCCTTGCCGACCTCGGTCTGCAGGTCGAGGACCACGCTGCGCTTGCCGCGGTTGACGTTGGTGAACACGCCGCTGAGGCCAGGCTCGGGACCGACGGAGATGAAGCGCGCGTTGTCGCCCTGCGGCGCCTCGACTTTGACGACGTCGGCGCCCATGTCGGCCATCATCTGGGTGCAGTACGGCCCCGCGACGACCGCGGTCAGGTCGACGACTTTCACTCCGGACAACGGTCCCGCAGAAGGCATGCCGCGAACCTTATCCGCACCGGACGGGTGTAGGCGCAAGGGCCCGCGCATCACACGGTCCCACCGCGTCGCCCGCGCAGAACCGCGTACGATATCAGTGATATCGGGAGGTCAGTCGGATGGCAGACATATTGATCAGAGATTTGTCGGACGCCGCCGTGGCTCATATCGACGCCACCGCCGCGGCACAGGGCCTGTCGCGGCAGGAGTACCTCAGGCGACGCTTCGAGGCCGAACGCCCTCACGGCGAACCTCGCCGTGGGTTGACGATCGACGATCTCCGCCGCGCGGCGCGCGCGGCCTCCGACCTCGATAACCCCGAGGTGATGGACCGAGCGTGGCGGTGAGGCCATGGCTGATCGATAAGTCGGCGTACACGCGGCTCGCGGACTCACCCGACGTCGATGCCTGGATGCAGCGCATCGAACGCGGACTGGTCCGCATCAGCACGGTGACCCGCCTCGAAATTGGCTATTCGTTCCGCACAGCAGCGGAGGCGCACTCCGAAGTGATGTCGCCGCCCTTGGTGCTCATGCCGATCGAGTACCTCACGCCGGCCATCGAGGATCGCGCCCGCGAGATACAACTCAACTTGGCTGACCGCGGACAGCATCGGGCACCGTCGATTCCCGACCTGTTGATCGCAGCCACAGCGGAAATGTCCGGGCTGACGGTCCTCAGCGTTGACAAGGATTTCAGCCTGATCGCTGACATCACGGGGCAACCGATCGAGACGCTTCGAATGGCGTGACTGCCGCGCACGGCCCGTATTCAGCCCCCGCACACCACCTTCGGGATCGGGTCGTACCGCACGGTGTGCGATTCGGTGCGGGTGTCGCCGGTGGCGATGTCGCGCAGGGTGCGGGTGTCGGTGATGGTGAATCCCGGTGCGCCGCCGCTGGCGCTGCACGATTCGCCGGCCGGGATGGTGATGGTGCGCGGGCTGGTCGGTTTCGATCGCGGGCTCTGCGCCGAGGACACCTCGTAGCGTTTGATCCCGAGGATTCGCACGGTGATCGACCCCGACGTCCACACCGTCTGGATCTGCACCGGGGTGGGCCCGTCGTTGCGGAACTTCACGTCGATCTCGTCGCCGAACACGGTGGCCTCCCGGCCCGCCGGATAGCGGCTGATGTAGTAGCTGTGCTCCTGGTGCTCGACGAGCTCCAGACCCGCGAAGTACGCGGCGTTGAACAGCGTCGTAGCCACCTGGGACACGCCCCCGCCGACGCCGGTGTCGGGACGGCCGTTGAGGATGATGCCGGACTCGACGTAGCCGTTGGCCGCGGTGCGCGGATTGGTGGCGGCGTTGAGACTGAACGTCTCCCCCGGCGCGACCACGATGCCGTCGATGGCCCCGGCAGCGCGTTTGATGTTCACGCCGGAGGCTCCGGAGAAGCCGGAGGTCTGGAATTCGCCGATCACCTCGACCGGGCCCAGCGCCTCGATGTCGGCGGTGGTGAAGCTGGCCGGGTCGTCGACGTAGACGGCCTCGATTTCCCGGTCGCTGGTGTCGGTCAGCACATCCATCACGTCGAGGAGGGTCTCGTCGTAGTCGATGCGGCGGCCGTCCTGCGACGGCACCTTCTGCGCCGGTGTCGCGGCGAAGTCGATGGTGGCCTCGCGCACCGGGGTCTCCGACTCGGCCAGCTGAGGCCGTGCCGCTTCGGCGAGGACGTGGCGGTCGACGGTGGCGGTGATCTCGCCGTCCTCGGCTTCGAACGTCAGGGCGCTGGCGATGACGGCCGTTCCGATGGTGGCGCGGGCGTCGTCGTCGCCGGTGATGATCAGCGGCCCGGACACCGCGGGCGCGGCGATGTCGGCGACGGCGGCATCGACGTCGGACGCCGTTGTCCGGGGCGCCGATTCGACGACAGGGAGGTCGATGGTGGCGCCGGCGGCCCAGTCACGCTTGAGCAGTGCCGCGGCGGCGTCGACGTCGAGGTGGCGGCCGTTCTCCGGGTAGACGGCGACGGGCTCGTCCCCGTCGAAGCGCACGGTGCCTTCGGCTGGGTCCCGCTCGATGCGGGCGTCCAGGTCATCGAGTGCCGCGGTGAGCGCCGCGTCGTCGGCGGTGGAGACGACGCCGATCTCCCGGGTGGTGAAAAGCGACGTCAGCCGGGTGAGCGGGTTGAGCGGCTGAGCGCCGGCCTGCTCGACGGTGGCGGCCCAGTCCACGGACAGCCCGGCGGGCTCCGGGTCGATGGTGGCGCGCTGGTCGGCGGCGGTGACGGGGATCGGTCGGGTGATGCGCGGGCTGACGGTCGCGCGCAGCAGTTGCTCGGCGTCGCGCAGCGTCATCCCGCCGATGGCGACCCCGGCCGCGGTCGTCCCCCGCGCTACTCGGTCTTTGCTGTACACCAGGTCGGCGAGGTAGACGACGGCCAGCAGCGCGAACGGCGCGGCGATCAGGGCCGGCAGCAGCCTGCGGCGCAGGCGTGCATCCGTCGCGGGCGCGGTCGCGTCGATGACCTGTGGTTGTGCCCTGTCGGCCTGCATGCTTGTCGATCCTTAACCCGTCGGCGGCGCTGCTCCGTGCGTGTTCCTACGCCGCGCGCTGCCACCCAGCCTAGCGATGCGGCACCCCCACCGCTCTGGGCGCGGTTTGCTGACCGAGGGCGACCACCGGAACTTGTCGGTGCCCGCTCCTACAGTGACGCTCCACGATCCAACCTGGGGAGGAGACGGAGATGGCACCTAAGCCTGGGGGCAGTTCTCGACCGATCGACATCGTGCCGGCGCGGGCGCGGCCGGTGATGTCGGTGGCCCTGGCAGTCGGGGGGCGAGGCCGGTCGGTGTTCGCGTACTCGGCCTGCGCCGAGGGGCACCGGTGGTCGGGAACGGTGGAGGCCGAGTCGGTCGACACCGCGGTGCTCGACGCGATCCGCCGGATCCGGGACGGGTCGGACGCGGAGCGGATCCGGTTCGTGGTGCAGGTGCCGGTGCGCAGCGCGTTGTGGGCGCTGCGCGACGAAGTCGCATTGCTGATCCCGGGGGTGTGGATCGAGCGGCCGCGGCTGTCGGACGAGACGCTGGTGCGCCGCGCGTGTGCGGGGCTGCGGGAGGTGACGGTGCCCGGGCCGCCGGTATGCGTCGCGACCGACGGGTCGGTGCGCGGCCGCTACACCGGCTACGGCTGGCTGGCGGATACGGGTGAGTACGGGCTGCAGGGTTTCCGGCATTCGCAGAAGCTGATCGGCCCGCAGGTGGTGCTGGTCGCCGAGTTGCGGGCGATCGGGGCGGCGGTGCAGAGGCTGCGCGGTCGCGACATCACGGTGCTCAGCGACAGCAAAATCGCGATCGGGATGGCGATGCGCTGGAAGGCAGGCGATTTCGTGCTTCCCGAGGGCTATCAGGTGTTCCGGGAGAGCGGTAAGACACCCGGTCTGGTGCGCGCGCAGCAGATGATCTTCGAGGAGCGGGAGCGCATCACGCTGGGGTGGGTGCCCGGGCACCGCGGTGAACCGTTGAACGAAGGCGCTGATGCGCTGGCCCGGTTGGCGTCACGGTACGCGTTGGGCGACAACGCTCTTGACGGTGCGGAGTATCACCGACGCGCCGAGGATCTGGCGGCGACGTTCTCCCGTGAGTTCAACCGGGCGCGGACGGCGTAGGGGTTCCGGTGGCCCGTTCGCAGCCGAGCGACGGCTCGGTGTTCTGCGCCATCCTGTTGCTGCTCTTGGCGGTCGGGTTCGTGATCAAGTACATCTGGTGGTTCGTCGGCGGCGCGGTGCTGGTGGCCTTGTTCGCCGCCATCTACTGGATCGCGAAGAAGATGGAAGAGGACCGCGAACTGGAGGCCGACGAGGCCTACCACCGGGAGTTCGAGAGGACGCGTCAGGCCGAGCGGCAGAAGCTGTGGACGCTGCTCGGCGACAAGCGGGCCATCTACGGTGAGGACGGCGCCGCGGCGATGAACACGGTCGCCGACGCCCCCGACCTCGACGTGGATGACGACGCGGACGACGATCCGACGATCGCACGACTGGCGACCACACCGACCGCGCTGGCCGCACTGGTGCGGGACAAGCCCAGAGGCTGGGAGCAGGCGGTGTTCGCGTCGGTGTTGGTGCAGCGGGCGGCACCGCTGCAGTCGCGGCTGCGCGACAGCGAACTAGGGTTCCCGATGCTGCTGAGTTCGGGCGGGATGACGTTGTCCCCGCGGGCTTTCCGGTACATGGCAGTGAGCATGGTCGACGAAATGCTAACCACGGTAAGGCAGTTGGACGCTTTCATGGCCGCGCCGGCATTCATGGGGTCGTTCTCCGGGCGCAGCGACGAGGACGCGGATCCGGAGGCGATCAAGCACATCGCGAATCGCCTGATGGATTTTCTGGAGCAGTTCCTGGAACTGTCGGAACGTGCGCGGGCGCTGCACGTGCGGTCAGACTGTGCCGAGATCGCCGCCGACCTGGCACGGGTGCTCCACGGTCCGATCGCGAGCATCCAGCAGTTCATCGCGGACTTCGTCGATGTCATCAACGCACTCCCGCGGGTGCTCAAGCACGCGACGGGTCCGGTGGATCTGGGTTCGCTCGCGATGTATCTGAGTGTCGACGACAAGCGGTTCACGAGCATCCTGCGGAGGCTGGACGCGATTACGGGGGCGTAATGGGGTGGGTGGAATAGCTATCTTTGGGCAAGCCGACGATCGCCGGAGGCGCTCGGTACTGAAGGGTGGGGAATGAGCGCGCAGGAATTTCGTGACGACGACGCCGGCTATCTGCAATGGCTCGCGACGCATAGGGACGGATTCGTCATCAACATCGCGCGGAACCGACGGGCGGTCGACGCCCGTACCCATCGCGCGCAATGCCGGACGATTAGTGGCAACAATCCCCGGGGCGGCCCTTGGACCGGGCCATATGTGAAAGTGTGCGCCGATACCTTGGCCGAGTTGGAGCACTGGGCGGCAGGCGAAGTGATCGGGGAGACCATCCGACGGTGCGGAATTTGCGCCGCGGGTGAACCTCAGGCGTCCGTTGTTTCCCCGGAACCAAGTGGGCCGGCCGAGGCGAGTGTTGTAGCCAGTGCACGGTTCCGTATTCGAGGGCCGGAACCCGGGATGGCGATAGTTGAAGCGTGGGCCGACGACTACATTCGCTTCGAGCACCGACCTGCGTGGGAGGAGCAACTTCGGGCCGAGATTCGAGACCGATGCCGGCGTCTCGAGCCGCCCGACGACTACGTCCTACACGCCTCATTTTTCGGGTCGAAACGAGCTAACGCAGATGTTGAGAATCTCGCGCTCTACAACATTGATTCCTTCTCGATCGCCGGTCGAAACGGCATCCGCTTCGAGCACGGCGCCAACGTACCGCCCGGCACCGACGGCGCGGAGTTTCTCTTCGGCTACCGTTACGCAATCTCGCCTCGTACGGGCACCTTCGCCGCATGGCGACGAGGTCGAGTACTTGCGTCGTTCGATTGGGTCGACATGGGCACGATCCTGGGCGACAAGCGTGCGGCACAGGTCTGGCTGAATCTCGTTCGTGGTAGCGCGAATGTATCCGAGGTGGCGCGCACACCAGGAACGCGATTTGCCGTCAAAGTTGAGATGCGACCTCCGCAGGGCCGGCGCGCCGTCCCTGGCGACCTGATGAAAGGAACCCTTGACGGCACGATCTGCGCATTCCAAGCGCACACCGACACGGCGGCTCTGCCGCAAGTCGCGGAGCGACTCTCGGCGATGATGCCGGCAGATGCCACCGAGATTGAGGCGCGTCTGCTTGATGTTCGGCGCGCGGTCATCGGAAAGTCCTCTAGGCTCGTATCGACTTTTCGTGAAGGCGTGCAATGGAACCCGACGGATCACGATTGCGTGGCCGGGGAGCTGCTACTTGCTGAACCGGTCGACGACCGTTGGGCAATCAAAGGTGAGATTGTTGAACTCTTAAGGTAGGCGCCGTTAGCGCCGATCCGAGGTCTCCTCAGGCAAATCCCGAACTCATGGTGATCCCTCCGAACCGCAAACATTCGCATTATGCGATTCGAACTTCAGCCGTTGTTACTGCTCACGCTCAGTCAATGTTGAGCCGACGAGCGAGGTCCGGTCCTCCGACCTCGCGGAGGAATTCAGGATCCCCGCAGACGACGAGTTGGTCGCGCGCGCGGGATAATCCGACGTACAAGCGCTCCCGCGAGCGCTCGAACGCGGACTCCTCGTTGACGACCAGCACGACGGCGCGGCGTTCGAGTCCTTTGAACCCGAGGACATGGCCGTAGAAGACTTGCTCGGCGTCCCAGAAGCTGTCCCAATAGGCGGCGTTACCAGCGGCCTGGCGCTCGCGCTGCTCCGGGTGACGGCTTCCGGTGGTCAGCAGCGCGACATCCTCAGGGCGCCAACCCTGCTCGAGGAGCAGTTCCACCTGGTCGTCGCCGACATCCATCGCGTCCGACCGTGAGCAGGGCACGAACTTGACCGCCGGACCCTCACCACCCAAGAAGCGCATCGGGTGATCCACCAACGGCTGGAACGCGTTGGCGATCTGGCGGGTGTTGCGCAGATTGTGGTCCAGGACAAGAGGGACCAGCGGCACCGGCGGCGACCCGTGGCGGCTGAACACGCGCTGACCTTCGTCGGTGAAGACGTAGAGCCCACCGGTGTCCTCGTCCTTCAACGCGGCAAGCAGCGGATCCCACCACGCGTCGGCGAAGTCCTGTGCTTCGTCGACCACGATCGCGTCGAAGCGCTGGCCTTCATCGAGTTGCGCTGCGAGCTCGGTCATCTGCGCGGGCAGATCGTGTTCCCAGAACTGGACGGTCTCGGCGGTGCGCAGGGACTCGTCGGGCCCTTCGGGTGCACCCCACCGCTTGCCGAGGTCGTGGAATTCGCCGACGTAGGCGGGCCGTTGACGTCGGTTCCAGGTCTCGGTGACGCGTTCCAGATAGGACGCGAGCCCGTGCGAGTAGCAGACGAGCGCCACGCGCCGGCCGTCGCGGGCCAGACGCCGGGCCTGCTCCATCGCCAGGAACGTCTTGCCGCTGCCCGCGCCGCCGCGGACCTCGACGCGGTTGAGCAACCGGACAGCATCCAGGATCACGGACTGGTGCTCGGTGAGAATATCTGCGGCATCCTCGTTTTCGAGGGCACGGGCGACGACGCTGCGCTGCGGCAGACCCCGCCCGCTCAGTGACTCGCCGAGCTGAGCGACGCCCGCCTTCGTCAGGAACGGGCGATCGAGTTCCTGACTGAACAAAATGTGGCGCAGCCTGGCGGCGATGTCGGGCAGGTCGGTGCGGTCGATCACCTTCCAGCGGGGGCACTCGGGCAGGGCGAAATCGTCGGGAAGGTCGGTCGTCGGTAGGACGACGACGTGGTCCCAGCGCAGCCGCCCCTGGGTCCAGCGAGGGTCGCTCTCGACGAAACTACGGAGGGCATAACAGGCTTCACGGGCCTGGCGAACCGGGTCGATCTCGACTTCGCGGCCGCGGCGCTTCTGCCGCCAGCACTCGCCGTCGTGCCACACCTCGCCGCCCTTGACCTCGACGCACACCATCCCGGCGCCTTCGATCGCGACGAAGAAGTCGATCTCGTGGTCTTTGAGATGGTCGGTGACGCGCTTGCCCGGGATGACGAGGTCACCGGGTTCGAGCTGGTCGATCAGGGCTTGCCAGACTTTGCGCTCAGCGCCATTGGCCAAGCGTGGAACCTCGGCCGCGGTGATGGTCATCGTCGACGTCCTCCCCTCCGTCACCGGGGATGATATCCACTGCCCTGCTCGCCGCGGGCCACCCGCCGCCGTCCAGCGCGGCAAACTGAGGACTTCCAGGCGTCAGGTCACATCGTGCGCGCCGCGGAAGCGCCGCAGGTACGCCGGCCAATCCCAGCCCGCCAGAAACTCGGTGGCCGCCGCGTAGCCCTTGTCGTAGAGCGCGTCGGCCTCGGCGCGGGTGATGTCGAAGTCCAGGACGCCGACGTCGGTGGAGTCCACCTGGATGGCGCGCACCTTCACCCAAGGCTGGCTGAGGTAGGTCTGGTCGTGGCCGACCAACATCGTGGTGAGCAGGCTTTCCAGCAGCCTCGGCCCATTCCAGGGCAACCGGAGGCCGGGGATCAACTGTTGGACGGTCGGGGCGGGCAGGTAGGGCACCACCGTCACGCCGAACGTCGGCCATCGGGGTACGGCGCCGTCATGGCGGTCGAAGGTGTCGATCGGGAAGTTCGACAGCACCCCGCCGTCGACCAATGTGAACGACTGGCCGGCAGCATCTTTGAGTGTGGCGGGCTGGAACAGGAACGGTATCGCCATGGAGGCGCGGACCGCGTCGGCGACCGATTGCTCGTCGGGGTCCAACCCGTAGAGACGTCGGTAGTCCCAGGGCAGCCGCACCAATTGACCCGCGGTCAGGTCAGCCACGGTGACCACCAACCGATACCGTCGCTCGGGCGGCAGCTGGTCGTCGTCGACGGACAGGTCGCCGAAGGTGCTGACACCGAGATTCTCCAGTTCCCCGCGGATCCAGTCATGGGCGAAGTCGCCACGGTAGAGGCCGGTCCCCCGCGACAGACCCCAGGCAGTGCCGACCACTGGGATCCGCTCAATCGGGCCGCTGTCGCGGAACCTGCGGTAGGGCACGCTCACGGCGATCTCGCGCAGCGCGTCGGCGCTGATCCCGCCGGCCTGAGTAGCCGCGGCCACGACCGCGCCGACCAGTGCGCCCGCCGAGGTGCCCGAGATGCGTTCGATCCCGTAGCCGGCGTCGCGCAGCGCCCCGACGGCACCGACCAGTCCGATGCCTTTGACGCCGCCTCCGGACAGCACGAGGTCTGCGCGACGGGGGTTCCGCTTCGCAGCCATCACTCCAGAGTGACACGTTCGCTCGGCCCCGCGGGGTGAGCGGGCCAGGACGCAGACACCCGGGCCAATAGCCACGCACGGTTGCCCAGCTCAGGACCGTCTGACTACCCAGGACATGACGTCAGCGGTGGCCCGGCGTGCGGAGTCGTTACGTGCTGCTCGCGGCGCCGGAGGCGGTCAGGAGACCGTCGGGGACCGCCAGCTTGTGGATGGTCCGCTGCGTCCGGAAGTACTGGCGCGGGAACGAGTCGGTGTTGTACGGCAGGTCGTACTTCTCGCACAGTTCGCGTACGCGGACGCTGACTTGGGCGAGGCGGTTGCTCGGCAAGTCTGGGAACAGGTGGTGTTCGATCTGATAGCACAGGTGCCCACCTGAGAAGGCCAGCAGCGGGCCGGCTTTGAAGTTCGCCGCCCCGAGCATCTGGCGCAGATACCACTCGCCTTTGGTCTCGCCGTCGAGCACCGCCGGGTCGAATGTCTCTGCGCCGTCCGGGATGTGCCCGCAGATGATGTTCACGTACACCCACACGTTCCGCAGCAGGTTCGCGGTGAGGTTGGCCGCGAGCGTGCGACGCCACCGCCGGAAGCTCAAGGCCGGCAGGAACACATAATCCTTGCTCAATTGGCGGGCCGCCTTGCCGAGGAACTTCCGTTTCTCCACTGCCACGGCAGCGGCATTCTCCCCTCGGAGACGCTCCGAGTGCAGCCCGTGCAGCGCGATGCCCCATTCGAACATCGCTGCCAGCACCAGGTTTCGCACCGGAGTCGACAGGTACACCCGACGCCACGGCTGCTCCGTCGTCACCCGCAGCCACCGATAGCCGATGTCCTCGTCCATGCCGAGCACATTGCTGAAGACGTGATGCCGGTAATTGTGGGAGTACCGCCACTGCGCTGACGACCCCACCATGTCCCACTCCCAGTTGCTGGAGTGGATCTCCGGGTCGTTCATCCAGTCCCACTGGCCGTGGGAGATGTTGTGGCCGAGCTCCATGTTCTCGACGGATTTCGCGAACGCCAACGATGCGGTGCCCAGTACCCAACCGGTCTTCGACCGGCTGGTGGCGATCAGCAGGCGTGCCCCGACGTCGAGCGCGCGCTGGAAGGCGATCGTCCGACGGATGTACGCCGCGTCCTGCGCTCCGAGCGACTCCTCGACGTCACGGCGAATCGCGTCGAGTTGGTCGGCGATCGCGTCGATGTCTTGCTTGCTGAGATGGGTGTAGTCGGAGACATCGGCGATCGCCATCGGGGGTTTCCTCGGGTGGGGTTGTGTAGATCGGTAGTCCAGCCACCGTCGGTATCAGCACTGCAGCCTAAAGCCTGCAGTCTCACAGCGAGCGTCCAGGTTCGCCTTCAGACGTACAAAGGTCCCATGACCTGCACTGGAGCCGGGCGGGGCGAGGCGTCACCCGGCCCAGCGCGAGGTCAGCGATATCGCCGAGCGCCGGCGCGATCGCCTACCGTGGTCGGCGTGGCAGCACAGCTTGATCCCACCGACGCCCTCGCCCGCATCCTCATCGAGCACGGCCCACTGCACGAGGACGACATCGCGCAACGGCTGCGCGAGACGGGCATCCGGAATGCGGAGGATGAGCTTCCGCGCTTGTTGAACGAGATCACCTGCGCTGCAGTGCCTTTAGCTGATGACCGCTGGGCGTGGCTGCCCGCCCTGCTGGCCGGCCGGCTATTCACGCACCGGGTCGACGCCCAGGAGATGACCCACGACATCCTGCTCGTCACCCCGGACCTCGACCCGATCACCCACCTCTGCGAGTTCGAGGAGTACGCGCAGCTGGCCGACGGCACCCCCGTCAGCGTCGCGTTACCGGCGTTCGATGACGGGGTGCTCGACGAGCGGGACGTCCCGCTGGACATGGTCGACGACGGCGGCGCGCTGGTCCTGCCGCCGGGCACGTTGCGCGGCCTCGGCCTCGCAGCAGGCGACCTGGTCGGTCTGAGGTTGACGCCCGCGGGACTCACCCTGTCGAAGGTGACGGCGGATCCGGCGCCGCAGGTCGGTGCCGCACTGGCGGCCACCCTGGCCCCCGACGAGCCGACGCCGTTCGATTCCGCGGTGTGGAGCGCGTGTTCGGCGGATCCGGCGCTGTTCACCGAGCCCGTGCCGCCGCTGTCGGAGATCGCCGACGCCCACAACCTGGTGCGTCGCCTCGACCTGCTCGCACCTGCGGGCTTCGACTACGACCGGTGGCGCTTCGAGCTGGACTGCGAGGTGATGCGCAGGCGGTACGACATCGACGAGGATGCCGCACGCGCCCTACGCACGCTGGTCACGGTCTACGAGCAGATGTCGCAGCTGATCACGACGTCTCTCTCTGGCGAAGAAGAGGCGCCCGACGAGGACGTGCCGGCGCCAACCACCGAGGGCTACCGGGAGCTGGTCGCCGAGTTCGGAGCCGAGCTCGCCGATCCGCGCCTGGCAGAGCTGCTGGTAGCCGAAACCCTGGGCCGCAACCCCGATGGCGCCGCGGCACTGGGGTTGTTCGCCGAGACGCTGGAGCCGCAGGTGCCGCGCCGCGCCCGGGTCGCGTTCCGCTGGCTGCGCGCGGTGGCGCTGGAGCGCATCGGCGACATCGAGGCGGCCGAACGGGAGCTGCTGGCCGCCGAAACGATGGACACCGACTGGCCGTTGCCGCTGTACGACCTGGCCCGGATCGCGTCCGACCGCGGTGACGTCGAGCGCGGGTTGGCGTTGCTCCATCGGGCGGGTGCCGCGCCCGACGATCCGATGCTCTTGTTGCTGCGCAGCCATCGGGCCGAGGCGCGCCCCGATGTGGGCCGCAACGAGCCGTGCTGGTGCGGGTCGGGCCGCAAGTACAAGAAGTGCCATCTCGGCAAGGAGCAGTTGTCGCTGCTGGAGCGGGTGGGGTGGCTGTACGCGAAGGCCGCGCAGCATGCGGTGGCGGGCGAGTGGCGCGGCCTGATCGCCGAGCTGAGCTACGAACGCAGCCGGCATGACGATTCGCTCGACGAGATGCTCGACCCGCTGATCGTCGATGCTGCGCTGTGTGAAGGCGAAGCATTCGAGGACTTCCTGGCTGTTCGCGGCCCGCTGCTGCCCGATGACGAGCGGTCGCTGGCAGAGCAGTGGCTGCTGATCGAACGCTCGCTGTTCGAGGTCGAGGCGGTGAGTCCCGGTCACGGGCTCACGGTGCGCGACGTCCGCACCGGCGACGTGCACGAGGTGCGGGAGCGCACCGCCAGCCGGCAGCTCAAGGCAGGACATCTGATCTGTACCCGGGTGTTACCGGTCGGCGACGGCACCGCGCAGCTCTTCGGCGGAGTGGAACCCGTTGCGCTGCATCAGCGCAGCGCGCTGATCGAGCTTCTCGACGAGGGACCTGACCCCGTGGAGATCGTCGCGTTCCTGAGCGCCCGGTTCGCTCCGCCGACGCTGACCAACACCGAGGGTGATCCGCTGATGGTCTGTGAAGCGGTTGTGCGCGTCAGTGATTCGGCACGTATCGAAGCCGCGCTCGACGACACCTATGACCGGGTCGAGGACGCGGAGCTGCCGCAGTGGTTCGAGCATGTCACTACCGACGGCATGGAACGCATCCGCGCGACGATGGTGCTCGACGGGGACACGCTGCGGGTCGAGACCAACAGTGAGGAACGGATGGACCGGGTGCTGGAAACCCTGGAGCGGCTCGACCCGGGAATGCGCGTCGTCGATGAGACTCGCACACCGATGGACGACCCGCGGAGAATGGCCGCGCGGATGCCTGCAACCGCTCAGGGCGCGGTGGACCCGGACGACCCGCAGGTGGTGGCCCTGCTCGACAAGATGATCCTCGATTACGAGGAGAAGTGGCTCGACGAGTCGATTCCGGCGCTCGACGGGCACACCCCACGCCAGGCCGCCGATGACCCGACCCGCCGGCCTGATCTGATCCGGCTACTCGACTCCTTCCCCTCCGACACAGGCCGCCACGCGATGAATGCGGATCGACTCAGGGCGGCGCTGGGGCTGGAGTAAGCCGAGCTCGCGGGGGCGTCTCACGGATCGCTTGCCGGCACGTCCGATCGGGCCTGCGCGAGCGTCCCTCTCCGCGTCATCACGCAACAACTTCGGTGTCCACACCCAGGGCTTCATATGTCGCCCTGGCGCGGGCATCCCGAGTTGCCAGCGCCACATCGTGTTCTCGCGCCGCCAACGCAACGAGTCCGTCATACGTCGCACCGCCGCCGATTCCTCGTCGGGCCAACTCGCGATGCGCACCACGTGCAACCCGGGCGCCGAGCGTGAGGGATGCAGTGAAGTTGGCGTCGATCAGTGCGACCGCATCCTGCGGGAGCAGCCGCGCATCACCGGGTAGCCGTGTCAGCACCGAGTACGTCTCGGTCAGCGCATGCCCGCTGAGTCCCAGTGTCTTGCCTTTGGCCCATTTCGCCACGGCGGCGTGTTCTCGGTGGGAGCCGACGAGCAGCGGTACAGCGACACTCGTATCAACCGCTGTGACAGGCATCGTCAGTCAGCGCCGACCCGAGTCGATGATGGCGAACATCATCTCGTCGGTGACCACGGTGTCGGCTTGCGCCACGAGGCGACCATCGTCGTCGCGTTCGAGTCGAGCGGTTCGCCCGCCCGGAACGATCTGTAACCCACCGCCGTAGGCAGAAATGTCTACTTTCGTGCCGGGGGTCAAACCCAGCGCGTCCCGCAGTTGCTTCGGTAGGACCACTCGGCCACCGGAATCGATCACAGCCTCCATGGGATCATGTTACCAGTGAAATCCCATTATCACGGTTGCGGTGTCGGCGGCGCTCAGCAGTCTTATGCGTTTGGTCCGCGTCAACAACCGTCGACACGCACGTCTACCCCGCGACACTCAACCCGTCACCCTTCTGGCTCTCCTCGAGGGCGGCCAGGGCTTCCGCGGTCAAGCCCTCGCGGACCCCGCTCCGCTGGTGCGCGAACGGGATGAAGGCCCGCAGGAGGGCGGGTACCTCGAGGAGGACTTTCAACGAGTGGTCGTGGAGCGTCGACGATTCGAGTACATGCTCGACGCGCCGGGCGCTCCACCGCAGGGGGTCCCCCGTCCCGGATTCCATGAGGTCCGTCAACAGCAGCAGGTGGTCGCGGCGATCGAAGCCTGCGCCGGCCTCGCATGCGAAGAACTCGTCGGCCAATTCCCTACCTGATCCCCATGCCGAACCCGACCACTGGTACCCGTCGCCGCCCTCCGGCATATGACCGACCAGCCATCGCACCAGCGGACGGCAACCAGGCCACGTCGCGGTCTCCCGGAAGACGAACTTCTGCTGCAGGCTGCGTTCGATCCACGCCCGCGCATCAGCGAGCCTCATGTCCACGGTGGTGAAGTCAGCATTGGAGCTTCGCCGCATGTGGATGTCGATCGCGTCCAACCAGAGATCTGCATCGACGATCTCGGAGTCTTCGAGGTGCTCCATCCGGATCACGCAGGTCGCTTCCCGCCCGTCGGCGAGGCGGGCACCGATCCAGAGCTCGTCGAAATCTCCGAGCACATATGAGTGACGCACCGCCCGATGAACCTCGACCTCGCGGAGCCCAGCGACCCACGGCGGTAGCGGCCCCTGGTACGCGTCCAGCGCCACCCGATAGCGCTGCTGCAGCTCCTGGTCGTCCAACAGCTCACCAAACAGCGCGACGAACAACGCGCTCTCGGAATGGGGAGCGTTGAGGAAATTCTGGAGGCGGTGACCGAAGTCGACTGAAGTGCGTTGATCAGACCGCCAATTCGAGAACGGGTCTGGCTTCGCCGCCTCGACTTTCGCGCTCGCGAACATCAAGAGACCCCACGGGTTCTCCATCGCGAACGAGATCAGCGACCGATCATCGGGAGGCGGCTCGGGGACGGCATCCACCCGGCGCTTCTTTGCACGACGCGCATCGCGTCGCGCCTGCTTCATCTTGCGGTTCCCACGTCCGTCACTCATGACGCGGACGCTACGCACGAGCGCCGACATGTCGGCACACTCCGAGAGGTCCTTCGAGGAGCGTCTCGCGAGGCCCGATTACCGCACGGTGTTGGCCGCGCCAAGAGTCACCGCCAAGACGCTCGCGTCAACGCCCATCACGTTCAGCCCGGACTCCAAACACCGCCGCACTGAACGACACCTTTCCGCCTTTGCGCACGGCGGCACGTTCGAAGACCTCTTCAGCGGTGGCCTGACTCGCCTCGGTGATCAGTCGGCTGCGGAGGTACTCCTGAAGCGATTGATGCGCCCGCGCCGCCCGCTCCCGCAAGACCCGGTGTGTGTCATCCGGGACGTCTTTGATCTGCACACTGGGCATGGCGCCATTTTGGCGCCAGTAGCGCCAGAGTGCTAGCGGGAACGCCGCCACATTGTCCGACTGCCCAGTCGAGCTGGATGCCCGCGGTGCGGTGTCTTCTTCGGTCGACGACTGCAGCGCAGCGCATCTGATCGACGTGCTCGGCTCGGAGCGACGATGTCCGGGTGCCGATGGCGCGATCTGGTCAGTGACGTCTCCGGACCCACCGCGCGTCAACGTTCGTTGACGGGGTGACGTCTTGGGCGTGTCAGACTTCGCTCCGTTGCGGTCTTCCCGCCCATAAATGCCTGAACGACTGATTCAGGGCGCGGGCAGCGGGATGATCTTGTCCTTCGCGGGATCTATGTTCCTCTGCGCCCACTCGACGACCTCGTCCTCCTGCGAAAAAAGGATGACCTGGTGCTCGGCGCTGAGTTCATGAAGCAATTCCATCACCGCGACCGTGCGGGTGGTGTCGGACTGGGTGGTGACATCGTCGAAGATCAGCGGTGCGGTCTCGGCACCACCCGAGAGTACTTGCGACAGGGTCACCCGAAGTAGCAGGTAGATCTGTTCCGTCGTACCGAGCGAGAGCCGATCCGCTTGGCGCACTTGGCCGGTCGCCTCTGTCACGAGGATCGTCAGATTACCCGGGTCGACGGTGACGTCCCGGTACCGGCCGTTCGTCACCCGGGGTAGCCACGGCCGCATTCGATCAGCGAGAGCGGGTGCGATGGAAGCGTTGGCTCGTTCCTTGGCGTTGGCGAGTTCGGCGGCGGCCGCATCCAGACACGACGCCAACGTCTCGACCTGATCGACTGCCCGTTGGGCATCGGCCTCCACCTCCACGGCCTCTGCCACCGAACCGAGGACGTTGCCGAGAGCCTGAATCTTTCCCTTCAGCTGTCCGTCAAGGTCAATCATTCTGTCGTAGAGAGCTTTTGCGTCGGTGACGAACGTGTTCAGATCCGGCGGCATCGGCTCCTCCGGTTCATCCCCGGCCTCGGCGGTCAGTGTCGCGAGATCCGCTTGCAGGTCAGCCAGTTCGCGACCACCCAGCAGTTGTTCGAGGAGGGCGACGTCGGTCTTCCATGTGGTCAACGCCGCGCGCTTTGCGTCTTGCTCACTCACCCAACGGCGTAGCTGCTCGATCGCGCCCTCAACAGCCTCTGCGGTCAGGCCGAGGGCAGTGGCAAGCTCGATCACGTCGCGTCCTTGAGCTTCACGCACGGAGAGCGCTTGAAGGTGGTTCGCTTCAAGCTGTAGCCGCTGGCTGTGCGCCTCGACGAGGTCGGCGCGACGAGCGGCTTGTTGGGCGACTTCAGCGCGAGACTTGCAGGCCTCGACGTAGTCGGTATACAGCTTGAGCACTTGCGCAGCAGGGTCTTCGGTGGTGAGAAGATCCTGTCGCCCGAGTAGGCCGGCAAGTGCTCGGACGCGGTCGTCGCGTGCGGCCCGGAACTCCGCGGCCTGATCCGCATGCTTGGCTGCCGCTATCCGCGCCGCGCCGGCGGCATCCATCTCGCGGGCAATCTTTTTCAAGGACTCCGGGTCGACGTCGAGCGATTCCCCACGTACCTGGGCTTGCGCGGCAGCAACACGCTCCTGATGTTGGCGTAGCGCAACCTCTTGCGCCATCACCCCCGCCTCGGCTTCCTGCGCCGACAGTGCCTCGGAAAGGAAGTCGGCATATCTCCGGCTGGCGGCGATCACGTCTTCAGCGGCCGACCGCTCAATTGCGTGGAGCGCGGCCAACTCTAGGGTCATTGCCCCGTTCTCGACGGCCGCATCGTAGTCGGCCTTCGCCTGTCGGTATGTGGCATCGCGGTCGTCGACGTCGCGCTGCAGTGCTGCCAACTGCGCCGCGCGCTGTTCCCTCTCGTGCTGAAACACCGCTACCTCAGCAGTGTCCACCTCGGGTGGCGATGACGCGAGTACATCAGCGAGAGTGCGTAACTCGTCGGCAGACAGGATTGTCGGCGGAGGAGATGCCTCATCGGGCGGTGTGGCCTGCAGATGGGTGTCGAGTACGGTCTGAGCCTTGACCAGTGCGCTGTGGGCGTCGACGACGTCGTGCCGCGGCTCGCGATCGCCCTCCGGCATTTGGGGCAGCTCGTCGATCTGGACTTGCAGATCGGCCGCGGTAGGTCCGTCACCCAATGGCGTCACATCGGTCCCGCCGTCGAATACCACCAGCGCCCTGGTAACGGTCGCGGCCTTCTCCTCATCGACGGTCAGGTCCGCTTCGCTTACTGCAGCCACTCTGGTGGATAGCTCGACGGCCTTCTCTACACGGATCCGCAGCTCGTACACGCTGTGCCACTTGACGAAGCGTTCGGACAGTTCGACTTTGGCGCGCGCTTTCACCAGGGGTGCGGCAAGCTTCTGACGGTTGGCAATGGTCTCGAGGAGTTCAGCGAGATCGTCTCGTCGTGTCTCGGCAATTTCTCGCGCGTCCTCCAAGGCCGTACGACTTGATCGAAGCGGCCTGCTGCCTATGTGCGCCACTCCCACCCATTCGGTGCGTCGGTCCTTGAGCCAGGCCAGCGCCGCATCGGCGGTGGCATCGGTCGCCCCGGTCGATGCGGCCCTTTCCAGCAGCTCCTGAAGTTCACCGGCGTCGTCGCGGACGCGGAGGATGTCGGCTTGGCCGGTGAAAATGGTCGATCGCGCTGACTGGCGGTTGAGGCCCAGGAGTCGCGTGCCGTCCAAGCTTGCGTCTGTGAGCAGTTCAGCCTCCGATACCGCTCGGGCAGTCGAGCCGTCAACGATCGTCCATTCGCCCTTGGCGAGATCCTGGGTAATGGCCAGTCGGCGATCGTCGTCGAGCGTGACAGCAACGCCGACAGCCCATTTCGAGCCCGACCAGGGCTTGTGTCGGTTTCTGAACTCCGTCTCGGCGGCACTGCCTCTGCCCTTGTACTTACGCCGACCGGCCAGAGCCGAGTACGTGGCGTTGAACCAACTGGACTTTCCTGCTTCGTTGGGTCCGTGCACGACGTTGAGACCCGGTGCGAATTCGAGTGTCGCGCCGCGAAATGGGCCGAATGCAGTGCCGGTGACCCGATCGATGCGCATGTCTCACGCCCCCTGGACGGAGGCGTCGAGTGCGGCCAACCCGAGCGCGGTGGTCTGATGCCGTCGCACGTCAGAGGTGTTGGCGTGCAGCATCGCTCGAAGGAACTCGGCGCGTGCGCTGCGGTCCGCGGGGTCGACCGACGGCGTGCCGAAGCTCAGAGCATCGATGTCGAGTACGACATGGGACGGAAGGTTTCGGTCCTGCCCGCTGAATCCCGGAAGCAGGACCCCGGGTGCGAGCGTGCCGACCAGTCGCAAGACCAGCGGATCTCCCGGCGTGAGCACGCCCTCCACGGCCGCCGCGAGCGCGTCGGTGTCCGCGGCGTCCGTGACGTCGAGATCCGCCACCAGGCCGGGCTGGTCGGGCAGATCGACCCGCCGGGACGGCGCTTCGGGCTCATCGCCGTCGATCAGCACAGCGAACCCTCCTGGTTCGCGCGGATCACGGACGAGGCTAGGAACGGCGAGGATCCTGTCGTCAGCGGTCGCGGCGCGGATGAGCACGTGAGGTCCCGGCGCATCCGGGAGGCGTGGGACGGCGCCGCCGGGCGAGGTCCAGGCGCTCGTCCATACCTTCGGTGCAGGCGCAGCGGGCTGGTACTCGGAGGACGAACAGATCGTGGTGTTGGAAGCCCAGCGGTGGGTGCGGTAGAGGCTAGTGCCGTCGATCCAGTCGGACTTGCCGGGAACGATGACCACGTCGCCGCTGAACGTGCCGAGGATCTGCGCCGCGTAATCGACGGTGGCAGGTAACACGTACGTCCGGTCGAAGAGACCGCCCGCGATCAGCAGCGTTCCAGCACCCCGGCGGTTGGCCTCCTCGACCACGAGCGCGAGCACGTGACGCGACCAATCGCGTAACGCCGCTCCGAATTCAGCACCGAGACCGACCCACGCGCGGTCGAGTTGCACCCCGCTGGCAACCATGATGTCCACGCCGATTCCTCCCCGTTGCTGTTTATCATGCGGGGAGCTGATCCCGGAAGATTGGAGACGAGGTGCTGCCTGGCTTCGCTCACCTGTCGCCGGGAAGCAAAGTCGAGGGATTGGCGTTCGATGCGGTCGTCGAGATCGTCGACGTCACCGCCGCCGGCTCCGGCGCCTTCGTCCGCTACCGGGATGAGTTCGGCATCGAAGACTCGCGGCTTCTCTCCGCCGACGAGTTGGCGAAAGTCCTGCCGGTGGGCGGACAGGGGCCGACCCTCGCCGCCGATCCCGACCAGTTCTGGCTCGCGATCGAAGCCCTGCGGTTGCGGCACGCAGCCGTGCTCAACCCACTACTCGCCGTGTCGTCGTCCAACGTCGAGGCTCTGCCGCATCAAGTGCAGGCCGTCTACGACTGCATGCTCACCGGGCACCCCAAACGATTTTTGCTCGCCGACGACCCCGGTGCGGGAAAGACCATCATGGCGGGCCTGTTCATCAAAGAGGCGCTCGCGCGGGGCTGGATCCGGCGGTGCCTCATCGTGGTACCCGGAAGCCTCGTTGAGCAGTGGCAGAACGAATTGCGAGAGAAGTTCGCGCTGCACTTCGCGGTCTTCGAGAATTCGCTGCTGGGCGATTCGCCGGACACGTCACTGCAGGACTTCCCGTTTCTCATTGCTCGCCTCGACCAGTTCAGCCGCAGTCCCGACTTGACGGCCCACGCCGTCGATGGAGAGTACGACCTGGCCATCTTTGACGAGGCGCACAAACTGTCCGTCAGCTCCTGGGGCAGCACGGTCACCAAGACCAAGCGGTTCAAGCTCGCCGAAGCGATTCGAGACGCAGTCCCGAGCACGTTATTGATGACGGCGACTCCGCATAACGGCAAGGACGCCGACTACCGGGAGTTCCTCACGCTCCTGGGGTCCGCGGATCAGCCCATCGTCGAGGATCCCGCCGCCAACGGACTGATGCGCCGTCTCGTCAAAGAGCAACTCGTCCACTTGGACGGCACGCCCCTGTTTCCCGAACGCCGCGCGAGCACCGTGCCCTACCGGCTCAGTCCGATCGAGGGCGAGCTCTACGAGGCGGTCAGCGAATACGTGCGCGAGGAGATGAACAAGGTCGCCGATGACGACACCAGGCGCAGTGTGGGTTTCGCGCTTGTGGTCCTGCAGCGCCGACTGGCGTCCTCCCCGCAGGCGATCCTGCGCTCGCTCACCCGTCGACGCGACCGGCTGCGCGCGCAGGCGGACCAGGCGCGGGCAACCGAGGGGAAGATCGCCGTGGCTCTCGCGGCGACACTCGGGGGGGGCATGGACGATCCCGACGAGATGAGCAGCGTGCGGGCGGAGACCTATCAAGACGAGGTGGTCAGCGTCGCCACAAACGCGCGAACGGTCGCCGAACTCGAGGCGGAGATCCTGGTGCTCGATCGGCTCGTCGCCAAGGCCGAGGCCGTCTATTCGGCCCGTGCCGACGCGAAGTGGGCGGCGCTCGCCGAGCTGCTCACGAGTGAGGCGATGTTCGAGGCGGACGGTCAGCGACGCAAGATCATCATCTTCTCGGAGAATCGCGACACCCTGGATTACCTTGAGGACCGTCTGGTCGAGCTGCTGGGCAGGGCCGTCGATGTCCAGGTGATTCACGGCGCAATGTCCTGGAGCGATCGCCGCCGTGCGCAGGCGAACTTCATCGCCGAACCTAGCAGCTCGGTACTCATTGCGACCGATGCTGCGGGTGAGGGCGTCAACCTCCAGGTCGCTCACCTGATGGTCAACTACGACGTGCCATGGAATCCGAATCGCCTCGAACAGCGATTCGGCCGGATCCATCGCATCGGCCAACGACACACCTGCCATCTGTGGAATCTGGTTGCTGCCGACACCCGAGAGGGTGATGTCTTTCAGACCCTGCTCGAGAAGGTCGAGGTGCAGCGGGAGGCGCTCGGCGACCAGGTGTTCGACGTGCTCGGCGAGGTGCTGACCGAGATCAGCCTCAGTCAGTTGCTGCGGCGAGCGGTGGGCGGAGAGGCCCGCCACGGCGAGATCGAATCCGAGCTCGATTCGGTGTCGGGACGCCTGGAATCGGCCGTCGAGAAGCGGGCGGCATCGGTGAGCACGCTGACGCCCGAGGAACTCGCCGTGCTGCGTCGCGACATGGAGATCGCAAAGGCGATGAGTTTTCAACCGGATGTGGCCCGCGACTTCATGCTGCGGGCCGCGCCGCTATTTCACGTCGACATCGCGACGCGGGGTGATGCGTGGCAGGTCGGGTATGTGCCGACGCGGCTGCGAGACGAGTTCGGGTCGTCGCTGACGGCCCGCTACGACAGGGTGGCGTTCGCGCACTCCGACGATCAGGTTTTCGCAGCCGACCCGCCGGAATTGATGGCGCCGGGGCACCCTCTGGTGTCGGCGCTCGTTGCGGCTGCCAGCGACGAGTTCGGTGCGTCGCTTCGTCAAGGGATTGTGCTGTCCGACAACCGATCTAGCGATGACTATGTCTTGCTGACCGTCGTCACCACCGCCGAGGGGAATCGATCGACAGTCACCACCTACGCGGTGCCGACCGGCGGTGACCGACACGAGGTGAGCCCGGGCCTATACACCGACCTGGGGATGGGGGCGACGCCCGAACCACACGAGATCGCCGCGGCCGAGGCGGCGGTGGCCGCGCTCAGCGAGGACCCGGACCACGACATCGCCGCTGTCGCCTATGTGCGGGGAACGGCAAGTCCGGCGACCGCGAGCGCGTGGCGCACCGCGCGGGAACAGCTGCGCGACGACTTGAACGCGCGGGGGTTGGATCCGGTGGCGGCGCTACCGGGGCAGGGCTGGGATTTCACCACGGGTCATGACGAGACTACTTTCTGGTCGGCTGCACCGGCGGGCGAGATAGAGCGGAGACGCGCCGAGAGGCACGTGGCCGCGAATATCGGGGGCAAGTACCGCGTGGTGCCGGGCTAGCGTTTTCGCGGGGCGACGGCATCGATGCCGGACATCTCATTACCGCAGGGAAGCCACTTGTCGGTGCCCACCCTCATACTGGCTGGCTCGCGGGAGATTCCATGCCGAGCGAAAGGGCACTGCGATGGGGACGCGGATTTCGACTCTCAACATTCGGCACGGCGGCACCAAGTCCGCCGAGGCGCTGGCCGACCGGCTGCTCGGGTACGACGCCGACATCCTGGTGGTCACCGAGTTCCGCGCCAACGCTGTCGGTGCGCGACTCATCGACCGCCTTGCCCAGGTCGGCTATGACACCTCGCATCCCGAGGTCGGGGCGAAGGAGAACACGGTGCTGATCGCCGCGCGCGGCGGCATCGACCGCTCCTGGGCGTTCGATGAGTCGCTCAACCCGCGTCATCTGTGGTGCGCGGAGATCGACGGCGCCAACGTGTGCGGCGTGTACATGCCGCAGAACATCGCGAAACTCCCTTATTGGGAGGTGTTGATCAACGACGCGAAGACTTCCGACATCGACCTGTTGATCGCCGATTTCAACACCGGCAACAACGATCTCGACAAGGCGCCGCGGGGAGCCAAGTTCATCGGCCCCGAGATGCCGGGGCGACTGATCGCGTCTGGCTACACCGATATGTGGCGGTCGCTGCATCCCCGTGTTCGTGAGTATTCGTGGTTCAGCCGGCCGGGCGACAATGGGTTCCGGCTCGACTATGTCTTCGCGGTGCCGGATCTCGCGCGGCAGATCAAGTTCTGCGAGTTCGATCATGCGCCAAGGACATCCGGCGAAACGGATCACTCCGGTTTCGTGGCCGTCGTGGATGGCTGACGGATGACACAGATTTCCGCAGTTATTGCGGATTCCGCACATTCTGCGGTATGGTGGCACATGCCCAGCAGGTATGACCGCATCCGCGCAGACCTTGCCCAAGCAGAGAGCGCACCCTCCGCCGACCGGGCCCTGCGGCACCTTCGGTCGGTCTTGACGGAGGTCAGTGCGCTACTCGATGAGCAACTGGCCCGCGCGGTCGTCGACGACGAGATGTCGATCGCGGCCGCCGGGAAGAGCGCAGGCCTTACCGAGAACGCCGTCGGTCCACGCCTCGCTAGCACACCCCGATTAAGTCCGTACGCCAGCAATGGCACTCGGATCACCGCCGAAGACGTCAAACGCGCCCGTAACGACAAACACGCCCGCAACCCGCTGCCACCCGCGGCGCCGGCAGAGCCGATGCGATTCAAACCACGCCGAAAAACCAAGCCTCGTTAGTCAACAACCGAAGGGACCGACCATGTCGAACCAGAATCTCACCCTCATCGCCTTCCTGCTCGACCGATCCGGGTCGATGCAGTCCATCAAGTCCGACGTGGTCGGTGGTTTCGATGCGTTCCTCGCCGAGCAGCGTGCCGGCGACGGTGATTGTCGGGTCACGCTTGCGCAGTTCGACAACGAGTACGAGGTCGTTTACCGCGCGGTGCCCGTCAGCGACGTGCCACCGCTGGTGCTGAATCCGCGCAACACGACCGCGCTCTTGGATTCGATGGGCAAGCTCATCACCGACACCGCGGCCGAGATCGCCGCACTCGCCGACGACGACAAGCCGGGTTCCGTCATCATCGCGATCATGACCGACGGCCTGGAGAACGCCAGCCACGAGTGGAGCCGGCCGGCCATCAAGTCCCTTGTCGAGCAGCAGACCAACGAATTTGGTTGGGAGTTCCTCTATATGGGTGCCGATCAGGACGCCGTCGAGGTCGGCAAGAATCTAGGTGTCAAGGCCGAGCAGGCCGTCACCTACAGCAGGGGGAAGTCCCGGGAGGCGATGGCGGCCATGTCGGGCAACGTGCGCGGGTATCGGACCGCGAAGATCACTGGTGGAGCCGCGGCTATGCCGGCGTTCACTGAGGATCAGCGGTCAAAGCTGGCCGACGACTGACAAGCCGCCAACAGCTAGAGGAAGGAACACGGTGCCCAAAGACAAAGACGGCAAGAAGGTTGCGATGCAGGATGCGTTCAACATCTGGGAGCCCCACGCCGTGGAGATGCTGACGCAGACGGCCAAGCGCTACAACGGGTTCGTCACGTACGCCCAGCTCGCCGAGTATGTGCAAGCACAATCCGGTGTCACACACAACGGCCTCATCATGAACTGGATCGGTGATGTCCTCGGTCGAGTCATCGCCGTGTGCACCAAGAATGGCTGGCCGCAGCTCACCTCACTGTGCGTGACTTCGGACGGCACGGTCGGCGCCGGCTATAGGTTCGCGTTGAGCGCCGCCGACGGCATTAGCTCGGACAAGCCCGAGGAAGGTGAATCCCAAGGGCTTGACGATCTCGATGAGCATGCCGCCCGAACGCGACTTGAGTGCTACCGCTTCTTCGGTGCCGAACTCCCGCCGGACGGTGGAAGGCCGACCCTCACGCCAAAGGCTAAGGCTGCGAAGGAGTACAAGAAGGCGCAAGCCAAGCTCGACGCGCCGCTCAAGCTCTGCCCCGGCTGCTATCAAGCGCTGCCCGTGACAGGGCAGTGTGACAACTGCGATTGAGCAGGCGCCCTGGCCGTTAAGCCAAGCCCGAGATCCCTGGGACTGTCAGCGTATATTGGGGGTGACTCGAACCATGCTGTGCGACTTGAGTTCACGTTTCCGATCGGAACGGAGTCTCGCGGGGCGAACATGCCGTGATTCATGAGCGATAGCGACTACCGGCGAGATCCAAGGGCAGCCGCCACACGAGATCCGAGAATCTTTGATACGGAATAGTTATCGAGCTGATCAAGAGTAAGACAGCGCTCGGGATGACGGAGGCGCTTCATGTCGACCTCGGACACATCGGGAACCTCAAGAGCCAGTTCACGAGCGTCTTCGATATCGATGTTCTCGTGGACCCAGACGCCGGGCTTATCCCCGTCCCGGTGATGATCCTCCGTCACGAACCAGTTCGCGACAAATAATCGACGCGCGGGGATCAGAGTCCATACCTTGCGCCTATCGACAGCTACTTTCGCCTCCGGCCTGGTCAGACCCAGCCAAGCCAGGCCGCCGCCGACGCTGTCGAGCTTCCAGAATTCCCAGCCAGCTGAATTGACCATGACCTAAACCTCCTTCAACTCGAGCAGAGTTGGCCGGGTCGACCGAATGTGCACACCCGGAAACTTCGCTACCAGTGCACACACAAATGCCGACCGCTTGACGTTCAACTCGTTGAGTAATTCCTGTTGACTCAGCTCCCCCTTGTCGCGCAGCCTGTTCCACGCCGCGGTGATCATCCATGCCGGCACCAACTGCGGCCCCGATCCGAGACTCATCGAGCGCTCAGTCTCGACCCACACACCCTTGCGCTCCACGGCAGTGATCCTGTTGAGGCTTTTGGTGGACAGCGTCAGGATCGCAGTACCAGGGCTCACTACTTCCGAGACCTGGTCTAACAAAGCATCATCGAACTCGGCTGCGCTCATGCAGATCCGACCACAATGATCCCCAACGGCAGCAGCGTGGGGACGCCGATGGCCAGGACCCGTTTCGATGCCTCAGCAAGACGCCCACCGATGCCGTGGGCGATACCGATACCACCAAACAGCGCCAACGCCTCAGCCGGCTCGCTCACCTGATTCATCACGCTTCCGACAGTTCGAACTGCACGCGATACAGCAACCAATCGGTCTTCACCCCGAACTTCTGTGCTTGAATCTGCACCAATTCCGCCAGATCGTCGTCGGGCTGACCCGTCACGATCAGCAACCTCGCACCAGGACGTCCGTCAGATGCCGCTTGCGCCTTGAGCGCACGCATGTACTTCGCTGCCTGCCCAACTAGACGGTCATCCCCTTGCTCGGCCTTCAACTCGAACCCGACTAGCTCATTCGTCTTGGTATCGACTCCGAGGAGATCGATTGTCGCTCCAGTAGCGATTCGCGTCTCCCGGCTGAGAATTCGCAGGTTGTTCCGCTTCGCATACGTTAGAGAGTCCTTATTCAGCCAAAGAAATCTGGATAGGTCTCTCTCTTCTTTGAAGAGTTCGCGGGTCGCACGAAATCTCTTGTTGAGCCTATTCAGATCAAAGAAGTAAATGCGTGTTTCCGGTGTGTTTGCAGGATCGGTCAGCTCGGGAGAAAAACCAACCTTCTTGTCCCGCAACCGTGCACCGAGTTCCTCCAGGAAACGGTCCGACGACCGCTCATAACCGGCCTCGCGCACCAGCACTCTCAGCTTGCTCTTCGGCATATGCCGAAGCGATCGAGAGGTCTCCGGAACTGCATCAATCCGCCCACGAGTCTTTTCAACCAGGCGCACGAGCCGATCTTCTCTGGTCAGTCGTGTCGCCATATTCCACCTTCATGCTCGTCATAGCAAACACCTGCTACAACAACCGTTCCTACCATGACCATCGTCCGGCAGTCCGCTTTTCCGCTCACAGGCAATCATTTGCTCATCACATAGTGCCGGCGTTCCGGGCCCTCGACCGAGGCGCTGTGTTCACCACCCGGCGGGACATGACGCCGAATTCATGAACATTGTGCCTAAAGGCCTACGTCGCTGTGATGAACCACGGTCCGTTCGGCGTAGTCTGCGTACACGAAGCCCACTACTGTCCCGCTCGGGCTCACAGCACCAGCTCGGCCACCACTCCACACAATTGCTCGACCTCGGCGACAGAAGGTTGCATCTCGTACGCATGCAGATGGCAGGCATTGCTCAATCGGTTCCAAGCGAGAGCAGCCGCATCGGCAACCTCCGGTTCGTCCAATGCGCGCAGGATGAGCAGCTTGCTTCGCGTGGTGGCGCCCGACGCTGCGGCCCCTAATGCGCCGCAGCGTTGTTCGATGATCTCCTCGAGTGCTTGACGCGCTAGGAACGCCGCCATCCGCGGTGACAGCCCGCCGGCCGTAGGTGTCGTGAGGATCTGCTGTGCCCGGCCGAGCATCTCAATGGCGCTCATCGAAGCGCTAGCAGGGTCTCGACCGTACGTTCGAGGTCGCGCGCCTCATCCTTGGAGACGCCCCTGGCCGCACCGTGCACGGCGTTGCACAAACGAAGGGTGTTGCGACGCTCACGTTTCGCATCGAGCCATCCAGTAAGGTCGGCACCGGGATCACCGTGGATAGCAAGCGCAAGGCGTGACGACGTCTTCTTGGCCGATGCCCATGCTTGCTCAGCATCAATACGCGGCCTGCCGGCAAGCGACTGCTTGGCGTAGAACGCCTGCTTCGCAGCGGCTTCCACGGCCATCCGGAACAGACCGGGTACTACGCGGGCCCTGATCTCGTCAGGCAGGCCATCGTCCTTGACGACCGCGAACACGTCACTGACGGTCCGACGTGCGGGATTGACATTGTCGCGCGCCGTCACCTTCGACCCGGTCTCCCGCACGACTTCGACCATCCTGGCGTCAACTCCAGTCTCACGGATCACGGACGCCAGACGGTCGTCATGCGAGAACACGATCACCTGATGAGTCTTGGCCACCTCCCCGAGGACTTGGACGAAGCCGTCGATCTTGGCGGGATCCATTGCCTGGATCGGATCGTCGAGGACGATGAACCGGAACGGACTGTTGGCCGACGTGGCTCGTGGAAGGAACAGAGCCAAGGCGAGCGCGTGCAGTTCGCCCTGACTCATCACCGGCAGCGCTTTGGTGGGCTCACCGTCGACTGAGCCACTGAGCACGGCCTTGCGATGCGTGGCGGTTCCCTGGAGCGTGATCTCACCAAGATCGACGTTGCTCTCCTGCCGGAGCAACCTCCAGATCTTACGCGCCTGCGCGGCAATCGATTCCAGCCGTTGGTTGCGGAAGGGCTTGGATCTGTCGGTCACCCATCTCTTGGCGGCCGTTATGGCATTGAGCGTGCCGTCAAATTTCCGGGCCTCCTGCTCGACGTTCACCCAGGCGGCGAGTCGAGCGGCGAGCGGCGCCCACTCGTCCTCCCGGGCGTGCAGCGCCTGTTCGGCCTCGGCTCTTGCAGCCTCTGCGGCACCGATGACGACGATCAGCGTGGCTTCGATATGCGCGGCGAGTTCTGTGTCGCCATCCGGTCTGGCCCGCGCGGCGTCGACGGCAGCGTTGTAGTCGGCCATCCTCGGCAGGTCGACGCCGGGAACGCTGGCGAGCATGCCGGCCAAGGTGGTGAGTCGTACGGCCGCTGAGCGCGCCTGCGCGAGTTCGCCCTGTGCCGATCGGTACTCACGCAGTGATTCCTCGGTCTCGGCGATGGCGGTACGGGTGCGAGTGGCCCACTCTCCGTCGAGTCTGCCCTCTCCGCACAACGGGCATTCAAGGTCTCCGGCGTGTTCGTGAAGTTGAAGTGCGGCCGATAGGACGTCGATGCGCTGTGCAGCATTGTCGGCAAGAGTGTGAGCGGCGTTGTCGACGGTTTCCCTGGCGGACCGAAGACGCGTCGCCGTCGTTTCGACGTCATCGAGTGACGGGACCTCGATTTGGGTAAGTGCGCGAAGCGCGGCTACCACCCGTTGCCCTTCGTCGTCGGATCCCGTTGCGAGGGCGAGCACCTCGTCGATGGGTGCACCGCCGCGCTTGCGCAACAGGGTGACCGCGCGTTGGGCGCGATCGTCATCCGAACCTGACAGTGCCTTGACTAGCTCCTTGCGTTCCGCGTCGGCGCGGTCACGCGCGGTCTTAGTCAATTTGATTTGCGCGCCAAGCCATTTCTCAGCATCTGTGAGGACTTCCAGGCCCAATAGCTTGGACAGTGCGTCGTAGAGGGCCGACGGTCCACCGTCGAACAGTCTGCCGAGTTCTTCATAGGACAGAATTGGACGCCAGAGTTCAAGTGGCCTCGACCAGCCGAGGTCGGCAGTGCCAGGCAGTCGTTGATCAGATCCGGTCTGAGTCCATGAGGTGCGGTCGGTGAGTTCGGCGCCGGCCTTCCACTCCATCCCCACGGTGAAGGTTCCGACGCCCTCGGCGGTGAATCCGACCCGAATCGCGCAGGGCTCGGGGTGGTGCAGGTTACGCCACGCCTCTTCCCAGAGCGCGGCCTTGTTGTGCCAGCGGTAGCTGGTTCCGGTCAGAGCGAGTTCGAGTGCTTCGGCGAAGCTGGACTTGCCCGATCCGTTGCGACCGCTGACCACCATGAGTCCGGGTGTGGGGTGCAGGTCGAGCCGCGCCTGGCGGCCGATACCCCGGAAGCCGACGACGGAGATCGTTGACAGGTAGGTCGGCGCGGGTGAGGCCTGGGTTCCATCGGTGTTGCCCTCGACTTCGGCAAGCGCCTCAAGCACCCAGTTCCTGGCGTCCGCGTCGATGTCCTGGTCGTCCGCGAGCATACGCAGTACGACATCGTGGACAGACTGTTCCTGGCCGGTCGCCGTGATCTCAGAGTTCCCCATGCGTTGATTCAACAACGACAGTGCGACATGTGTCGGCGATACTGATGTGCGGCTTCGCAGCGATGCAGCAAAGAACCATCGTCGGGCTCAGGGTCTCTCCGCAGAGCCCCTTGCCATGGAGCCTTTCGACGTCCACGCGAGGATGTCGAGTAGGCGCACGTGCGTCAGATCTCCGGGTGCACTTGTGGCTTCGTCGAGGATCTTGAACGCTCCCTGCTGAGAGCGGATGTCGTGTCCGATGGCGAGAGTAATTGCCACCATGTAGTCCGCCCACGACCGTTTTTTGACGCGAGGAACCGGGCCATCCTCGCCTACGTAGCAGGCTCTAACCCACTTGTCATGCAAGACCAGGCTCTGCGGTCGCTTGCGATGCAGCACCTTTGACAGCGTGGTGGCGTTGACATTCCGCGGCTTGCCCTGTGGGGCGTCGAGCACCGAATACAGAGGTTTCACCATTCCCTCGACACGAAGCGGATCTTCGATCTCTGAGAGGGCATAGCCAAGGTCATCGTTCGCCAAGCCAGCCTCTAACTCGGGGCGGATGCGCTGCAAATCATAGAAGGATCTGATCTTGATCGGCACATTCAATAGCCCGGGCGCCAGGAGGTCCGCATCAGTGAGCTGGCGCGGGTCGTTTCTGTCCCGTTCATACGAGTCGTAGGCCGGGTACGCGTAAGGGTTGACAGCACAGGAGTTTCCCTCGTCGGTGTACTGCGCCACCCACTGCTGCGCGCGCTCAAGCGGGATAGTGACACAACCGATCCGTACCTCGTCAAGCTCTGCAGGCTCCACGTTCCTAAGAGTATTGGAGCTGCCCATCGCTAGGTTGTTGGCACACTGTGAGTGCTACGTGCCGAACACCTACCGTTAAGGCTCAATGTCGACGCGGGGGTCTCAGGTCCAGCTGGGCAACCTGCCCCTCAGCCACACCCCGCTGCTTCAACAGTTCCATCATGTCTTCCTGCCTAGGCTGACCCAGCATCATGCGATAAAGGGTCAACGAGTCGCGGAGCCTCTCGTACTGGGCGTCCTCGCGACTGAGCGGGAAGTGCACGATCATCCGCTCGACGCGCGCAGCGCCCGGGTAGATCCACCACGGCGAGAACTCGCCAAGTTCCGGACGGTCGACCGCGGCGTCGAACGTGTTCTGCCACGGGTGTTCACCAGGCCTTACAGCCGCGAGCGCGGCCCTGCCGTGCGCTACCGCGACGTTCTTCCGAACCGCGTGTCCTCCGAATCGGTTGACACGACCCTCGCGTTGTTCAAAGTCAACGGGATTCGACGGCAAGTTCCAATGCACGATGGAATGACTCCACCAGTGAAAGTCGATCCCCTCCTGGCCGACACTCGTCGATGCAAGGATAAATGGCCAAAAGGGGCTGTTGAACGCATTGCGGACTTCCGGAGCTCGGACACTCTCCGCGTCTCCCACGGCAGTGCCGTATCTCAACGCGAACCGCACCGTAATCGGAATCTTCGAGAACTTCTCATCGGCGGCTCGCGCGTTGTACCGCGACGTGCGCAGTGTCAAGGCCTCGACCGCGCGGTCCGCAATCTGGCTGAGCGCGTTAGCGTCGACGCCCGAGCCGGCGAGTTCAAGCTTGAGTTGGAAGCAGTACTCGTCGAGCACCGACTGAAGGTTGCCGTCGGCGCAATACTGCAACACCGATCTCCAGTACGGCTGATGGTGCCCGTAAATCTTGTCCAGGAGGAACTGCACGTCCATGCGGTTGAAGAGGGACCGGATGCCGTTGGCCAGCCGGGCGGCCGCACGCCAAAGGCTTGTCCGAAGCTCTTGGTCTACCTCGTCGCAGATTCGGGCGAGCGCTCGATACGCAATGTTTCCAGGGCTGTGGATCGCCAGAACGCCGAGTTCCTCTTGCCATCTCGGCGTCCCTGCCTGTGTCAGAGCCAGCCGCGCGTGCTCCTTTAGAGCATCGCCCGAGTCGTTCTCTTCGTTCTTGCTGCCGCCACCGCGCCCGGCTAGCCAGAATGCGGCGGCGTCTGCGCGTCGGTGCACACCCTCAGGCCAGCTGCCTGGCCAGGAGAAGAACGCTTCCCAAACCGAGTCCGGCTGCGCCTGCTCCGACGCCCCGGCCAGGGAGCGGATGCGGTCATCCGCCCGCCTCCTCGCGTCGTCGGCCAACATCAACTCAGTGTCTGAATCCAAGAGCGTGAGCGGGTCACCGACTTCGGCCAGCGTCGGGTGTGGCCAGAACAGCATCAGAGTGGACATACTCGCCGCCCGACCGTCCCTGGTCACGTAGTCGAGCCGTGATGACACCGCCCTCCTGGCGTCCGCCGTGTTCTCGCTCAACGCAGATCCCTCGATCATCCTCCGCTCTGCCTCGTAACTCAGCAGACTCGCCACCGACGTCGGAACGCTTGACCACGCCGAGAAGATCAGGCGCTTCGTGACGGACCCATCCGAGAACGGCGAATACACCTCGCCCGGGGACAAGTACGGCATGGACGGTGGAATCCACAGGAGCTTCCACCAGCCCTTCTCGATCGTTTCCCCGGCGAACGCCCTTAGGCGCGCATTGGCGTAGTCGAGCTGCTCGTAGTTCCTGACTGCCTGTGGCTGAATAGCCCGGAGCTGGCCGATAGTCGACGTCAATTCTGGTGTCGCAACACCGCTTTCTATTTGTTCGCGGGCTCTCTCCCCTGGCCGATATCCCTCCATGAAGCTGGCGAAGTACGGGATGGACTTCCAGTAGTCCAAGCTCACCGGCGAGTCGATGGCTCGGGCAAAAGCCTGTAGCGCCGAATAACTACGCAGATCCTCCGGTGTCGGGACGTCACTCACGACACGGCGGACAAGCAGATCTCGGCCCTCCTCGAGGCGTGGGCGTTCGGACCGGCTCATGAAGGGAAGCAGGCTCTTCCGCAGTTCGGCGGCCTCGACGGCTCCGTCCGAACCTGCGATGACGGCCTGCCGATAGTTTCGAAACCCGTTGCGGATTCGTTCCAGCGCCTCGCCGTCGCCCCCGGCCAAGAACTCCAACGTTGTCATGAAGTCGCGGTAGTGATCGTCCTCATTGTCGCCGGCGACGGTCGTGTACGGCTTGTACGGTGTCGCCGAGAGCAAGAGAACCTTCGCGGCGGGATAGTTGAACAGGTGGTGGGCGAGTTCGCTAGCTGCACTCCCGCTCTTCGGATCGATCAGATGCCGGAATCGTTGGAACTCATCGAGGATCACGAGGTCCGGTTCGAGGGACTCAACGCCCGCAGCGGCGAGGACTCCACGCAGGCGAGCGGTCAGGTGATTCACCTCGCGCCGCAGTTCCGGCGGACAGACGTCGAGACCGCGCAGCTGCTCGCGGGCGAGTTCGAACTGCTCCTGTAAACCGCTTTCGTGGATCGCAGCGGTGAACGCCCCCTGGATCACTGGGTCTGGGCCGGATCCGAGGGCGGTTCTCATATTCGCGATGCCAGCTTGAAATCGATCTACCGAGGCCACGCCACCCTGGAAGAACAGCGCTGAGGCTCGCTCTGCCGTCGCGTCGACGATTGCCATACCGTTAAGGAGGACGTGCAGCAGTTGCCGCTCCTCCTGGGATCCGGTCTGCCACCCCATCTCGAAAGAGGTTCCCGGAGTGAAGGATACGAGATTGACCTTCTTTCTCAGGAGTGACGCATCCGAGGTAAAACGCCTGGTCTCTAGCGCAAGCATCGTGAGCCTGCTGGTGACTCCGAGGTGTGGGTCTCCCGTGACATTCAGCCGACGAAGGTTCTGCTTCGCCAGATCGGTGCTCGAGCAGATGTAGACGACGTCGATCCGGTTGATGTGGTCTGCGTTCTGCAATTCAGCGATGGTGGATGCGATGACCCCGCGTGCGATGACACTCTTTCCGAGACCCGTCTCGTCGGCCACGAGGAAGCGCCCACTCGAATCTGGGGCTCGATGGAGTCGGTCGACGATGTGTTCCACCGCATCGCGTTGGAAGCCCTTGAGCCCGCCGAGTATTTCGTTGACATCAGGCATGTTCATAGGTCGGCTCGAATTCCAGCGGAGTAGGCCGCCCAGACAGATTCCCATAGCTCATCGAAGCCGGCGGGCAGCACCGACGGCACGCCTGCGGGACGACGATCGTCCGCTGCCTTCACGTGTTCGATGATTCGACGAACGTCGGCCAGGCCGCCGTGTTCGACGCCGATCGCCCGGACAAGGGTTTCGAAGAGCCCGCTGCCGTCCTCTGCCCAACCGGAGCCCAGAGCGCCCGATGGGTCGAAATGGAATACACCGTCGCGGGTTTCGAGTGCGAGCAGCAGCGCTAGCAGCTTCATGAATGCCGAGCGGTCAGCAAGTTGCCGGGCGATGACGGCGTCCTTGCGACCGGGGATGTCACCCTCAAGCGTCGCTGCGACGACTGTTGACCTGGTGACGTCGCGTCCGTCCGTGACTCGAATGACAAGGAAGGGCGTGATGTCGGTGAGCGCTAACCGGTCGAAGACGAGGGGCTGTCCCGGCACGTCGCCGGCGTTGGCTGGCCTCGTCAGAAGGGTAACTCGCGCACTTATCTCCTCCGGGACGGTAACCTGTCCTTCAGCAGAAAGCCCAATGCGGTAGTTAGTTTCGAGGGCGTCGGTGTCCACTCCGCTATCGGAGAAGCTGGACGTATGCTCTCCCGTTTCTACGTGGGCGAAGTATCGCCGAGCCGCCAGCGCGCGGAGCACCTGCTCAAGAGCGTGATCTGCCATTTCATCTGGCGGAACCTCCGCGTTGCCCTCTGGTTCGAAGGGAATCGTCAGCGCACGCAGACGTGAGTCCTCCCCGAGAATGGCAGCCACACCGACTTTCGGCTGGGGACCTTCGAACTCCACCAGCATCTCCACGTTGCCGCCGAATGCGGCTTTAGTTGTATTCGCGGATCCCACAAACAGATGCGATCCAGTGCGTCGATCAAGGACGTAAGCTTTCGCATGAAGTCCCCCAAGAGGTTCCAACTGCGGTGTCGTTGTCGCATTGACTCCAGCTGGCTCCAGCGCTTCGCCTCCGATCACAACCTCGTCGTCGTTGGCGGCGTCGTCGAGGATCAGGGCATCAATGCGCTCAAGAGTACTTCCATCCAATCGTTCGAGTTGCTCCCGACGGGCGAGAATGACGATGGACTCCGATCTGGGCGGAATGACCCTGCAGATGCCCTCATCGCTAAGGAACGGCGAGAGGATCCCGTGGCGTATCCCATCAAAAAGCTCGTGCAGGGGTTCCGGCGTGACGCCCGGGATACCGTAGGGGTGAAACCGCAGGCGTCGGACGTCACTCGGTCGCTCCCATTCCACCCGGGACACGGCGTCCGCGAGCTCCGAAATTCGCGCCACGCGATGGGCGGGCAACGGTTGAATGGACATCGCCGGCAGTGCGCGCACGAACGCGGCAAGAGGCATACTCTGCTCCACCGGCTCGTCGGCCGCAGTGCCATCCAGCCGCACGATGAGGTCCCAGCTGCGGTCGTTGGTCAGATTGCGACTGGCGCAAAGCATCCGATAGCTGCGAGCATCGCCATCTGCATACTCAAGCACCCAGACTTTCGGATGGAAGAGCATGCCTGGACGGGGTGCCGCGGCAGGGTGAATCATCGGTTCGAGCAGAGCGAACAAGTCGGACGGCACCCGCGGCTCGAAGATCTGGCCAGCTTGGGCGAAGAGGTCGATCTTGTCGGCTGCACGTCGCACGGCGTCAAGTATTGCGATCGGGTCGCGGCTCTCACGCACGCGGTGCGCGGCGAAGGCTAGCGGCACTGACAGGGCGGTAGTCAAGTCAAGCGTGAATGTAGTTGCCACCGCGTGGGCGAGTTGGAATCCACTCGGCGGACGCAGTTGTTCGGTGAGCGCGGCGCGACCGTCTGGCTCAAGCATCCGCACGCTCGAGACCGTCGTGGATATCGTGAATCAGCGGGCGCATTTGAGTCCATCGGTAGACGAGTGGGCGGCTTCCCGATGATCCGAGCCATGCCTGCAGGAGTCGCTTGTTTGTCAATCTGGCCTGGGTTCGCTTGTGCTCGCGCTCGCGGCGAGTGATGAACGATCTCACCGCGTCGTTGTCGGCGAGTTCGGGGAGGTGCGCCGTGCCGAGCAGATCAAGCCAATCGTCGATGAAACGGCGGGACCGGCTGTTGACGTTCGGATTCCGCTCGAGCACACGTCGCCAAAACTCACCGCGATCCCACGTGGCGATGTCGTCCGCCAGGCCGGGTCGGTCGGCCCATCGGCCGAGTCGTTCGCGGTAGTCATCGACCGGGTTCTCCACGCGGTCAAACCCCTCGCGCTCATACGCCTCGGCCAACATCAGGTTGTACATCAACGATGCGCTGTTCATGAGGATGGAGAAGCGCCTCGCGTCGTCGAGCACCTTCGCGCGTTCTCCGTCGGCCGCCATCAGGACTGAGTCCTGCCACGGAACCGCGCTCTCAGCGTCGGGGCGGTGCAGCAACGCGTACTCCAGCATCGTGTCCGGCGAGCTTGCGAGCATCCGGTCGCGAAGCCATGCCGCCTCGATCGATGGCATCTTGAATCCTTCAGGCACTTCCATCGGAAACCCCTCAGGCACCGGGGGCAACGTCGCATGGAACCCTCCGTAGTGCCACGCTGCTGCCTCGTCCTGGTACTCGACAGTGGGGGGACGGCGAGTGTGCACGCGGTCCATCTCGGCGGCGATGGTGTCTTCCCTGCTCAGAGTGGCATCGTTGAGGATGCCGTGGGTGCGCATACCTCCCCAGTACAGAGCGGACGGCAAGTTCTTCACTGCCATCCCAACGCTCCCGCCGATCACACCGTCCTTTTCGCCGGCCTCGAGGAGACCGCGGATGAGGCGCCGCTCATTCTGGTCTGCGAGTGCAGTCGCTCTGTCGATGTCTTTGCGCGCCTCTGCTGCGGCTCGATAGCACCATGGGATGAAGAGGAAGTAGCGCGCTCGGGTGAACAGCGTTGAGGTGCCCGGCCATAGCGCGTCGCTGAGCGCGTCACGGACCTGTCCTATGCCGAGTTCGTCGCGGCTCTCCCGCTCGCTGAACAAGTTGACGATCTCGCGCATGCGGCGTTGGTCTTCGCTCGATGCGTCGAGCCATGCAATAAGGGCGGTCATTGATGCCCTTCGACCGCTACGTCAGCGCTTAGGGGGTAATTCATTGGCTGCCGTCGTGCGCGACTGGAACCCTGCGCCGGGTCGCGTTTCAGCAACATTATTGCCATCCGCACACCCCCGTGAAGCTCCACGTTCCCGAGGCTAGCAGCGGCACACGACTGCCGACCGACCGTTGGACCGCGCAATGTTAAGCGCCGACCGACGACGAAGGTTCCTCGACCGTTCTTGACACCTCAGAACGCCAGCAAACAGACCGACACGTCACGCCGGGGAGCTAAAGTCTGTCCAAACAAGCCAATTAGGGGGGCAAATGGAGTCGACGGCGGTATTATTCAAACCGGTCTCACACGATGGGATGGTCTGTGAAGTTCGATCGCCCCACGGGCGTCTTCTCAGACTGAGCGGGACGCTAGCAACCATGGAACCCGAAGCCGAGGGCGATGAGGCAATGCTCGCGAACCCGGCACTGATCCACAACGCTTGGGCCTACGCGAAACACGAGAAACACTACCGAAAGTTAAAGAACGAAGAAAAGCGGACCAGTCACCGTAAGCAGGCGGACGCCCACGCTGAAACAGCCGAAAAGATTGCCGCACTCATCGATCTTGTGGGTTCGACAACTCGGAACGGCTGGTGTTCCGCCTGTTACGTTCGAACAGACCACCGCAAGGTCACCAAGACACCGACCGCCGTCCCCGTATACCTCTGCGTGACCTGTGGTTCGCCGACGCTCAAGTGCGCAGCGCCGGCTTGCGGCAATATGGCGACACGGGGGTTTGGCCCAGTCCGTATACCGCGATTTTGTGCTGAACACAGGCATGAGGTTACGAACTTCGAACGTGCCAGCGATAAGGTCCCGTCGTTGGACGAGTACGAAAAGCTGAGGGTCTTCGACAGGCGGAACCTCGCCCGCGGTTCTCGGCTTGCCCTCACCGGAGTACTCGCCGCCGGAATCGTCGGTACCGGCGGTCTGATGGCAGCACCCGCGGTGGGCGGTGCTGTAGGCACCCTGATCGGCGGTTATACGGGAGCGGCAGCGTCCAGCTATGGCCTTGCACTGTTGGGTGGCGGCGCGCTATCGGCTGGCGGCTTGGGAATGGTGGGGGGCACCTACGTCGTCGCTGCCGCGGGAGCGGCGCTCGGCTCAGCGTTGGGCGCGAGTATCACAAACGCATATATCAGCGAGGACAGGTCCTTCAAGATCGAGAAGTTTCGCGACGGTGATGACATACCCGTAATCATCGCGAGAGGTTTCATGACGGAGGTCGACCAAAACTGGCGGTACGCCGTGGAAGCGGTCGAGCGACGGTATCCGAACTCACCCATCTACCGGCTGCACTGGGGAAGCAAGGAACTCGGGACCTTGCTTGCGCTCGGCATCAAAAAAGTCGGCGCTAAACAAGCGATGGAAGTGGCGGCGGGATTTGCGGCGCGCGCCGGACGCACTGCGGCGAAAAAGCTCGGTCCTATCACCCCAGCGCTACTGCTCGCAGATGCCGCCAAGAATCCCTGGCACACCGCAATGGTCCGAGCGGATAAGACCGGCGCCGCGCTAGCCGGAATCCTGGCGCGTACGAAAACGGACAGCTTCATTCTGGTGGGCCACAGCTTGGGCGGACGTGCGATGATCACAGCGGCCGAGACCCTCGGTACCAGCCGAGACGCCCCACGCATCGACACGGTTCATTTACTTGGTGCCGCGGAAGGCAAGAAGGGTGACTGGCGGCCCTTGAGCGATGCCGTCACCGGCACGGTTTACAACTACTTTTCAGTCAACGATCCAGTCTTAAAGTTCGCGTACACGGCCGCTCAGGCCGGCAGCGTAGCCGTGGGGCTCCGCGGTTTTACCACCAGATTCGCGAATATCAAGGACCGGGATGTTTCGGCAAAGGTGAAAGGTCATTCTGATTATTTCCGGGAGGTTCGGTTGGCGTAATCAACCCTGTTCAGGCAGTAATTCACTCGGCTCGCCGACGTACACCACCACCAGTTCGTCACGCGCACGCGTCGCTGCTACGTACAGCAGCGAACGCTCGCGCCGCAGGACGTCAGGACGCTCCTCCTCGGGAACGGAGTCAATGAGATAGCTTCGTGGCAAAGACTTCTCACCCACGCCTACGAGCACGGCCTTCGCGAACTCCATCCCCTTGGCGCGGTGCATGGTCATCACGACTGGGGTCTTTGGTGGCCCAGCTTTGTCCCTGTCGACGAAGGCCACCGTCACGCCTCGGTCACCCAAAGCACGAGGCAAGCTCTCAGCCTCCTTCCGGGTCGGCACCAGCAGACCGATGCTCTCCGGCGCCGTGCCCGCATCGATCCAGGACCGCACCAGCTCGGCGACCCTCTCATACTGCTCAGTCAGTGAGGGAGCCTTAATGATCGTCGGTTTCGGCCCGCGCCGCGCTGACCGGTAACCCGTGGTGCTCTCGGGTTCTTCGTCGAGGTCGGAGTACTGCTCACCGGATAGGATGCCCAGCGCGTAGCGGAGGTTCTCCTGGGTGGTGCGGTAGTTCAGGGTCAGCCGCCGCGACCGGCCTACGATATTGATTCCGTAGCGACTCAGGGTAATTCGCTGCCCGTAGATGCGCTGGTGTGAATCCTCAGCAAGGAACAGGTCATCGGGTCCGGCGGTAACCAATGCCCGCATCAACAGCAAGCGGCACGGAGTCAGGTCCTGAGCTTCATCCACCAGCACATGGTCAGCAGGCCGAAGACCATCGCCGTCAAGCACCTGCGCTGCAATCGCTGCTTTCTCATCGAAGTCGGTCGAGCCCTCGGCGGCCGCGCCCGCACGGTAGGTCTCGACGATGTCCCACACCGCGTTTCGACGTGAACGGTTGAGTGCCACGCCGCGGCCGGGTCGCCTTACCTTCAGATACTGCTCCCGGGTGACGACATGATTGGGCAGGATGACCGTCGCATACTCGGCCTCGAGAAAAGAGACCGAGCGCAGCGCGTCCGGGAGCTCCCCGGCATGTTGCTCGGCCGCAGCCTGCCAAGCTTGCGCGGATGTCACCTTGAGCACCTCGGCGGTTCGCGGACCTAGCACCTCGGCCACCGGCCCGGGCTGTCCGTTTCCGCCGCCGAGCCCCGACGCCGTGGCCAGGACCCGGCGGGCAATGGTGTCGACGCCTGCCACGTAAACCCCGGGGCTCCCGAGGTCGTCTGCCACCGCGATGTCGGCGTCGAGGATCCTGAGCTGTTCAGCGAGGCTCTGTGCCAATGTCTGATTGAACGTCGTGAGCACGATTCGTGCGTGGGGATTACGACGTTGGAGTTCTCGCACGCGGTGAAGGAGCACCACCGTCTTGCCGGTGCCCGCACCGCCTGTCAGGCGAAACGCGCCGGTGGTGCCCTTGGTGGTCCATACGCGCTGCTCGGGGTGCAGGAAGATGCGCCACGCCGCGAAATCGGGGTTCTCGATCGCCGCGCGCAGGTCGGCGTTGTCCTCGATGAACGCGAACTCCATCCGAGCGGCCGGGTGTTGCATCGCGGCGAGCACCGCATCGTCGTTGGCGGTGTCGACGGAAACAGGCTCGGACAGTTGGTACTTCTCGCGGACATCGGCGAACGAGCCTCCGAGGTACAGATCGATGATCGCGTAGCCCTGCCAGGATGCCGGGGCGGATTCGGCGTACTCCAGAAGGGTGTCCTCGCCGACGAGGTCCAACGCCTTCTCGGCGAAGACGGCGTCGATACCGAGGTCGACGAGGTCGTCGAGGGTGTACTCACGTTGGCGCAGGCTGGGTTCGGCGATTTCGACCGGCGCGGGGGCGATCGTCGGCGGGGCGGCGGGTGCCGGAGGCGGGGTGAACTCTTCGACGGGAATGAGTTCGGCAACACCGTTGCGCGGATTGATGCTGATCTTGGACTTCTGCGCGACCGCGATCGCTTCGTCGTGCGGGTAGGTCCCGGCGAAGACGTACGATGCCTCGTCCTGGCTGCCCTGCAGCTTGAATAGCACTGCACGGAACGACAGGTCCACTCGTCCGGTCCGGGCGCGCGGATCGGCGGAGTTGTTGATCGGTTCGATGTGCAGCCCCGGCGTCGTGTCGTCGGCGGCCAGTTTGGTCAGGAAGCTGTAGGTGGCCTTCTGGAGGCTGCCGTCAAGTTTCTTGAGCCCGGGGCCGAGGATGATCTGGGGCACTAGGAACCTCCGTCCGATAGAACCGCGGTCAGGTTGTCCGCATCCGCCGTACACACCGTCCAGCCCGCTGAAGTGAAGTGGCGACGCTCGGCGTCGTCGAGGCCGAGATCGACGACGATTCTGCGGGTGGGCCAGGAGATCTCGACTGGGATGCCGTCGACTTCCTCGCCGACGTCGGGTACAGGTAGGGCTGTTTCGGCCAGCTGCATGATCAGGTCCTGGCCGGCGGCGTCGGCCTGTTCGTACGCTTCACGCCAGGCTCCCGTGAGCGCGCCCGCCTCGACGCCCTCGGCGTGCGCAGGCGCGGTTGGTTGCGGCGCACTGAGCGCGGAATGACGGCGGGTGGTGATGACAGGGGGTACTGACCGAAAGTTCAGCAGGTTTGACCAGCGCAGCCATTCCCGCCATCCGTCCCTGCTGTCGCTGTGCAGTGCAGCGTCGCTGTCGTCGACGACAATCGCAGCCTCCGCCGAGAACGGTTGGCCGGTCATACGCACGGCGAAGGCGAAACCGCCGAATGACCACACCGACGTGTTGCCCGAAGGGTCAGTCACGGGCCGCCCGTCGAGGGCCTGTACGGCCAGCGTGGTCACGGGTTCGGTGTCGGTCGTGCGGGTACCGGTCTGCATCGTGCTCATCAGCCCCATGGCCGGTAGCCAGTTTGCCAGCCGCTGGCGAGCCTCGCGCTGCGGCTGCTGTATCCACGCGACCAGCAAGTCGATCGCAGTGCCGAACACCAAATCAACCATGCCGCGTGATAATTGGTCACCCGCGTTGGTGAGGAGTGCGGCCTGCACCTCGGGGCGCAGCGCCGGCGAAACCAGCGGTGTGTCGTTGACATCGTCATGGGTGATGCCGAGGACCTGGTATCCGGCATCGCGGAGGTTGCGGCGCTTCTCGGCGTCATCGGCGAGGCGGTTGTGGGACGGGGAGGCGTGATACAGCCAGCCGTCGGTGAAGATCGCCGTCGGCGCGATCCCGCCCCCGGCGTAGGTGAGGATGAAGTCGGGTTGGCAGCCCAGCACGTACTCCTGAGGCCGCAAGGTCCAGCGGCGGGTAGAGCCCAGCGCGATATCCCAGGCGACCCCGCTATCAGTGGGCTTCTCGGTGATCGCCGCTCCGAGGGCCTTGAGCCGTTTGGCAAGCATGACGCGAAACCGCTTCTCCAGGTTGGATTCCGGGTCGCTGACGCCGGGCTCCTCGGTGGTGAGCGTCCACGGCATCGCGTCAGGCACCTCTGCGTCCTCGCCAGGTTTGGGATCGTGGCCGATCAGCAGGCCGGCGAGATGGCGTTCGGCCACCGAGCGCGAGGTGTGGGTAACGTCGGCGGGGGCGGCGAACGGCAGCAGGCACCGCTCACAGGCCAGGCGACCGTCCTGGCGACATTCGCAGTCCCGCAGGATCTTCCAAGCACGGTGCAGTAGATCCCAGACCGTGGCCGGGTCGGTGAAGTCGCTGAGATAACCGGTGCCCCCAGGCACCACGTCGTGCAGCAGCAGGGCCTGTTCAGTGTTGCCGCTTGGCGCGGGATCGACGATGGTGATGATCTGCAGGTGGTCTGGGTCCCCGCCGATCTGTTCGCGCAACCCGAGCAGCACCGCGGCTGACAGCGATGGGATCGCGAACGCATCGCCGAGGGTGATCGATTGCGGCAGCCGCAGTACCAGCCCCTCGGTAGTGAGGCGCCGCGCCAGCGCCAATTCGGTGGCCGATTCCTCGTGGGAGGAGCGTCTTGAGCACCAAGGGCGGTGTTCGCGCCGGTGGTTGACTCCGCTGGCAGTGTCGAGCTTGCCGCACTCCGAGCACACCCGGAACAGGGCCGCGTCGACCTCGTCGCCGCTGATGACCCGCTTGGCGCCGCCAACGCCACTGCGGCCCAGGTTGATCCAGCGGATGGTCACGTTGCGCAGGTGTTTGGCCCCGAAACCGTGCGTCTGCACGTACCAGTGTTTGGTGACGTGGGCGTGGTCTATGTCGGCCAGGGCCTGCACGGTGAAGCGCTCGCGGGCACGCTCGTCGGAGCCGTCGTCGATGGTGGCTTCCTCGCGACGAATGATCGCCGACACGCTGGTCAGCTCGGCCACAGGCAGGCGCTGGCTGATGTCGGCGATGCCGTGGGAGCCGCAGCGCGGGCACTGTGTGGGGGTATCGGCGCCGTGCGCGTCGAGTTCTCGCACGTACCCACAGCGCGGGCAGCACGCCCATGAGCGGACCTGTTCGCCTTCGGGGCCGAGGTCGATTGCGTCGATGGCGATCGCGAACCCGTTGGAATAGAAAGTGGATCCGGGCGCGAAGTCGCGCAACGCCTGCGCCGAGCCGCGGGTGAGTTCGAACTCGGAGTGTTCGTATTCCTGGGTTTCGGGGTTCTGCCAGTTCACCGACACCGACAGCGTGACGGCATCGTCGAGCAGCGTGTAGTTGGGCAGCAGGCCGAACGACTCAAGCGCGCTGATCCAGTACTCCGAGCGCAGATTTGCTAATTGCTTTCCGATGAGCCGTACCGATGCCTGCGCAGTGCGCAGTTCACGTTTATCGTCGTCGGTGGCCGCCGGGGAGGTGGCACGTTCGAGCAGGGTCGGCAGTGCCTTCTCCGCGGCGGCCTTGCGGTGGGTGAGGGTTTCGATGCGCCGGTTCCACACCTGACTGGCGACGTGGCAGCGCAACGCGAACTCGCTGGTGCCGCCACCGTCGGGGCCGGGTCGGGGGAAGCCGCGCAGCCGCGCGACGACGTCGTCGTCCAACTGCGGCATCCCGGATAGAAAGCTGTCGACCAGCTCGTCGCAGCGGGTTTCGGCTTCGGCGATCAGCGCGCCCAGGTAGCTTCCGGCGGTCGTGGCGCGCAACGCCTCGGGGGTGCTGCGCGGGTGCGGGGCGCCCGGCCGGCGGGCGAGTACATCTGCGACCGATGCGGTGAACTGCCGTCGCAGGATCTCCTCGGCGTCGAGGTAGGTGGCCGGCGGCCGCACCGCGCCGTTGATGATGCGGCCGGGATGGTTGAAGCGAGGGAGCTGGTCACCGCGGCCGGTGACGAACGCCAGGGCCAGCGCATTGCCGGTCAACCGCCCGGCTCGGCCGACGCGCTGCAGGTAGGACGCCACCGACCGCGGCAGCGAGGACAGCATGACCGCCGAGAGGTCGCCGATGTCGATGCCCATCTCCAGGGTCGGGGTGGCTACCAGCACGTTGGGTGCGTCCGGCGGTGGGTCGGTCTGCTTGAACTGGGATTCGTAGAGCAGCCGGGTCTCGGATGGCAGCAGGCTGGTGTGTTCCCGGGAGACGACGCGGCGGATATCGGTGGCCGCGTACATCTGCCGATAGAAGTTGTTCTCGACGCGCTGGCGGCGCATGGTGCCCACGCACCGGGCCACCAGACACGGTGCGCCGTTGAGTTGTCCGATGGTTTCGGGGTAGCTGTGCACGGTGTTGCGGCAAGTGTCACAGATTAGCGAGATCGCGTCGGACTCGATCTCCGCGTCGTCGACCACGCGGGCGACCACGGCGGTGGCGGGCAGGTGGAACGTCTGTCCGCCGGAGGCGGTGACGACTTCGCCGAGAATCTCGCGCGCACGCAGCCGGGTGAACAACAGCCTCGACAGAACAGCCGCCTCACCGGTGCCGACGCCGAGAACCTTGGCGGTCCACGCGGGATACCAACCGCGTGCGGCACTTACCGGCTCCAGGTCGGTGTCGCGGACCGAGCCGCCCAGCACCGGGAACCCCGGCGCGGAGTTGCCCCTCCCAAAGCCGGGCATGCCCTGGTCGCGGCGCCGCCCGCCGGTGACCCACCACCGGTTGCCGTCCTCGCGGCGGAACTTATCGAACCACTCGTGCTCCACGGCGCCGCGGGTCCGCATCCGTTCCAGCACACCGCGCACCCAAGCGGTGAGCACTGCGTCGTCGAACTCATCGAAGCTGAGTTGGATTTGCGCCGCCTGCAGTGCTTCGGCGGCGCAGGCACGCAGTACCGGTGCGGCGACATCCACGTGCGCGACGGCACTGCCGGTGCTCTCCAGGGTGCGGCCTACCCCGGAGCGCAGACCGAATTCGAGCTGGACGTCGAGCAGCAGCCGGCGGCGCACCAGGTTGCGCGTTTTGGCCGACACGGTGCGGGGTTGCCAGAACGCCGAAAATGCTTCGCGCTCTGCGAGTTCGGGGGGAAGCAACCGGTAGCGGGCACCCGGGTCGTTGCCTGCCAGGTCGATCATCCTGTGCGCCAGTGAGGCCAGGTCGGTTTCACCCCGGTCGAGTGCTTGGCGGGCCAGGGTGCGCAGGGTCAGCGCGTGAGAGCGAGCTTGCACAAATCCGGCGCGGTGTGCGGCGTCCTGCACGCTGTCGGTGAACACCAGTGCGCGTTTCTCGGCGGCGTCGAGGTCGGGTGTGCCGAACAAGGTGGACAGCGACACCGAGAGCATGGTGGCGATCGCCGAGCCGAGGAAGCGGATGCCGTCGCGTTGCCGGCAGGACGGGCACGTGTCGTTGATCGAGTCGTCGCCGGCGGTATCGGAACTGTGCACCAAGACCGGCAGTGCGGCGCCTTCGGCGAGTTTGTCCTCCGGGGGCATGGTGAAGGTGATGTGGCGTTCGGCCACCATCAGCCAACCCAGCCGCGATGGCGCGTTGCGTTGATCGGCGTCGTCGGCGGGGTCGTACTTGTCGGCCTCGACCGGGGCATGGATGAGTGCACGGAAGCGATCGTCGTTGCGCAGCTTGCGTCGCCGGATGGTGGTGTCGTCGGCGTCGAAGTCCCACCCGGTCGGGGCCAGCGTGACGGCCCAGCCCGAACGGTTGCAGTGCCGGCAGTACAGCGCGGGCAGATAGGCTGCGGCGTGGTCGGTTTCGCCGATGTGGATGCCGTCGTCCTCCCAGATGAAGTGCGGTGAGCCGGCCGCGGCGCGGGCTATGCGGGTCAGTTCGCGGATCCACAGGTGTACGTCGACCGATAGGGCGCCCCGACCGTGGCGGGCACGAACATGACTCAGAGTGTCGACGAGCGCGGTGGTGACAATATGTCTGCGGGCGGCGTCGTCCGGGTCGTCGCGGACGGGATTGAAGAGCTTGCGGCTCAGATCGTCGATGTCGGTGGCCGCGGCGGCCGCCTCGGCGAGCCGGCCGAACACCGGGTGGGCTTTGACCAGGTCGAGCACCAAGGGGCCATCTTGGGTCATCGCCGACGGGAGCGCGGTATCGTCGCCGCCGTCGTAGAGCCCGCGCAGCACTGCCAGCGCGCGCACCGACGGATCTACTTGCGCGGGAATCGCTTCGGCAAGGTCGCCGATCCGGTTCTCGTCCAGGTCGGCGGGCTGCCACCCGGCGGCTCGCAGTCGTGCGTCGGCCTCGCCTGCCCATTCGTCGACGGTGAGGCGCGACTCGGTGATGACGGCGTCGGGATTGAACGAGTCGCCGAACACCGTCGCGGCGAAGTCGAGCATCGCCGTCGGGTCACCGCCGTCGCCGAGGGTGGCCGAGGTGGCGACTGGGGTGATGCGGCCCAGCGGGCGTTGCCAATCCTCGTCGGTGAGGGTGGGATCGCCGGGTGTCCAATGGCTTTTCAGGGTGAGACCGAGACGCCGCAGCAGCATCGAGACGTCGGTGCCCTGCGCGCCGTCGTAGGTGTGAAACTCGTCGAGCACCAGGTACTGCAGGCTGTGTGCGCTCTGGCGCCAGAGGTCGGCGTCGGCGGGGCGCAGCAGCAGCTGGTCGAGCATCTTGTAGTTGGTGAGCAGGATGTCGGGGGCAAGGTCGCGGATGACGGCGCGGTCGGTGATGAGCCCGTCGGCGGTGACCTTGGTGCGCTGCGGCCCCGCCTCACCGGTGTAGAGCGCGGCGGTCACCCCAGCCAGCGCGGCGTGTTCGGTCAGCAGGCTGGTCAGCCGAAGCGCCTGATCGTTGGCCAGCGCGTTCATCGGGTAGAGGATGAGCGCCTTCATGCCGCTCACGCCCTCGCGTTTGGCACGCTGGACGTGATCGAGGATCGGGTAGAGGAACGCCTCGGTCTTGCCGGATCCGGTGCCGGTGGTCACAAGGGTGGGCTGGGGGCGCGGCCGCTCGGGCGTCAGCCGAAAGCTGCTCAGTCGGGCGAATGCGGCGGCTTGATGCCCGTAGGGCGGGAAGCCCTCATACCACTCGAGGTGTTCGCGCCAGCCTTCGGCAGCGGGCCGAAACGGCAACCGCACCCGCACATAGGGTCCGCGAAACATCCCGTTCTCTGGGTGCTGCAGGAACTCAGCCAACACGCGACGCGCATCAGGGTCCGCGAGTGCGAACGTGGTACCAAGGTAGTCGAGCAGGCTGTGCGAGATTGCGTTGGCCTGGGCAAGCGGGAGCAGTTCGGCCATGCTCAGTCCGAACCTGTTGTGCCGAGCCGTCGTTCGAATTCTGCGTAGGCGGCGCGCATGTCGGCCTCGCGGTCGAGGAACTGGAACGGTGGCTCGTAGGTGTAGGTGTTGCCGGCCTGGTTGGTAGCGGTGCGTTCCTCGACGCTCAGGTTGTCGCCCTTGACGCGCCACACCTTCAGGACCTCCTGCGGTACTAGGCGGCCGTTGGAGTCGTACAAGTAGGTGTTCCGGTCATAGTCATATAGCACCGGAAACTGAGTGCGATAGATGTTGCACAGCTCATCAACATCTACATTTAGCGCGAGCGCGACCAACGCGTCTATCTCGACCAGCGCCTGGCGCCTGTCAACCGCGATGCGAAGAGGAGATTCGATAGTCCATTCGGGTTCAGATAAACCAAGTGGACGACGGCGACAGTGCTCAGTTCCACCCGCCCACTCGTCAGCCCGCATCACGTCTTCGAAGCACTCGGCCCACAGCTGGGCGTAAGCGTTAGTTACGCAATTCAAGCGAAGAGTGCGGAAAACGACTCGATCTGCGATGGACGTACTTGAGATACGCGGCAATCTACGCAGAGTGTTGAACGATATTCCACTCTTTGGCGCCGCTCGAACGTTGAAGTCCGCGAGCAGCGAGGCGAGTAGACCAGCAACGAGCACCAACTCGCTGGGCCGCTCAAGCGGTGCCCCGATCGCCGAGACACCATGGACGTGTGCCGAACCGGGCGGAATCAGAGCCGGAATAAGAGTCCTTTCACCCGTGTTTGCGGCCATGGCCCGCCATGCGATGCGGTAACAATCACGCGCCGGGATTCGATTTAAGACGCCGTCATCAGCCGTTACTTCCCATACGGTGTAGCTACCATTGTAGACACTCCGCCGCCGTGATGGTTTGTACGCTGTTGCAGGGATTGCAGTGACCGCGAGGGTTTCAAAGTCAGTTGACATCCAATCCTTATTGGACTTCATAGTCGGGTTGGGCGACTTATAGAGCGGTGTCGCAACATGGATATGCGGCCCTTGCAGGATCGCATCGTCCCACGACGACGGGATACCCCATTCGGAGTCGAACAGGCCCTTCGTTCGGTCCCCCTTCTCATGCCAACCGGGCGAGAATTGAAGGCGCACATCGCGTAACCGTTCACTCAGGGACAATCTGGCCAGCGCTTGGGCAACTGCACGGTTCGCCGTATACAACATTCGAGATTGCCGCGGCGGTGTTCCCGGCAGCTCTAACACGTCTCTCCAGGTTTCTAGTACGCCGTCATCGATCATCGCGATCCTGTTCGCGTGAGGGCGCAGATCCCACGAGCCATCTGCCTCACGTAAACCGGGTTCGGCGCCGGATCCATCGTGCAAGAGGGATCGCTCGACAGTGGTCGGGTGGTAAATCGATGCAGCTTGCATAAAGGACGGGCTCATTGATCGCCCGTAAACGTGCACACCGTATGTAACGTGATTAGTAATGTCGAAGAGATACAGCTCGTTGACGAATTGCCAGTGACGACGCAATCGGCAGTATGCTGCCTCACGCAGAGCGGCCGCCTTCTCATCTGTGAAGTGAGATTCTGGGTGGAGTAGCGATACTATGCCCTCCGTCGCCATATGGCGCCACGTTAGCTCCATAAAGCACCGGTAGAGGTCCGGTTGCAGGCCCCTGAGCAGCGGGTAATAGCGCTCTTCGCCCAAGAACTCGGCGAGAGCCGCTGTCTCAGAGGTTCCATTGACTAACAACTCACGAATGCCGGGGAGACGCAGAGTGACTTCCCGCTTGCTACGTATTTCACTCTGAGAAGGTTTGTGCGTTAATTGGAACCACGGGTCACCTTCGGCGAGTAGCGCGTCCACGTCGGATTGTGGCCGCACCCAAGGCGGGTTACCCACCTGCAAGTCAAACCCACCTCGTGCGAACACCGGCGCGAAATCCAGCATCCAGTGGAAGAATCCGTGCCGCTCCGCCAGCCGCTCGCACACCACTAGCCATGAATGAGTGGCAAGTACGGCGGAGGGGTCTTTCGCCTGGGCAAATGCAAGGTCATTGGATTCCGCGACGTCGAGATCGTGCCAATCGTCGATGTCGATGAGGCTGTGTTGATCGGCATCGCGCGCGCGCACCTTCAACTCCACGCCAAGCAACTGCTGCAGCGCATCTATCCACTGCTCCAGGTTGGGCGGTCCTACGAGTTTTCCGTTCACCGTGGCGATCTCGTCCGTCAGCGGCCAGAACCACAGCGCGCACCACGCGTCCATCACCCGCCGCAGCCGTCGGTAGGCTCCGCGTTCGTCGGCCAGCGACTCCTCGATCTGCTCGCGGCTGACCCTTCCGCCGACCGGCAGTTCATCGACGCCCCACACTTCAATGGGCCGCCGGATTTGCGATTCGGCGATCTGCAGCCGCCGCAACGCGAGCTGCCAGAGCCGGTCCGTGCGCCGCGCCAACGCCGTCAGCGTGGAGATCTGTGTCTTGGTCAGCTTGGGCCGCAGCGACTTCCGCCACTCCTTAACCCGTTCCACTGCCTCGGGTGCGAGTTCCTTGGCCTCCTTCGCGTCGGCGGTGCTGCCCCAGCCGTCAGTGGGGAGCAGGAAATGATGCACGCCACCGCCGAGGTCATCACCGAGCGTGGACAGCGGCTTGTCGGCGGGAGTTGCCTGCAGCCAGCCCTTTTCGCGCAGGGACGCGGCGGAGATGATGGCGCGCCTCGCTCCCACAAGCGAGTTCCCGCGGCGCAAGTGCAGGCCGAACCACGGCGCGGCGAGGCCGTCGCCCATGGTCGCCAGCCACAGCGAGATCTCGGCGAACTCGACGGCTGTTGCGTTGAGGTCCACCCCGTACACCTGGTGCAGCGCGATGTACGCCTTGACCCGCTGTAGCTCGGCGGGATAACGGTCGGGGTCGATGCGTTCACCGAGTTCGTCCTGGCGTCGCGACAGGTACTCCTCGGCAAGTTGGCGCACCGCCTCGACAGCGAAAGCCCCTGAGCCCAAGGCAGGTTCGCACACAGTGAGGTCAAGGATGTCGCGGGCCGAGGTGCGCTGCCCGTCCTGATCGAGCAGTTCGGCCAGCGCCTGACCGACGACGAAACGGGTTAGCACCTCGGGGGAGTAGTACGACGCCGACTGCTGACGTTCCCGCCCGGCTAGTCGGTAGACGAAGGTGCCGCGCTCGTGGACGACCGGCTTGCTCTCCTTGGTGTCCTCGTCGACGGTGCGCACGAAGTCGTTCTCGGAGATGCCGTCGATGCGGGTGGCGGGCACCACCCAGGAACCCTTCGACGCGTCGCCGTTCTTGGCGACTTCGTAGAGGTCCTCGGTGGCGAAGAACCCGGTGTAGCTCATCAAACCCTCGTATACCGCGCCGAGCTGGTTGATGCCTAACTGAGCGTAGGAGATGAATCCGCGGTCGCGGCCTTTGACCTGCTTGCTTAGCAGCAGGTGGCGGAACACCTTCTGCAGGGCGGCGTTTCCGAGCTTGGTCTCGTCGATGAGCGCGGTCGCCTCGGGTTTGAACAGGTCGGCGCGCAGCGATCGGAACGTCAGGCCTTCAGCCGCGGCGGGGTCGTCGCCGCTGCCGTCGTGACCTTGGTCCACCAGTTCGAACAGTACGTGCAGCGACTCGTAGAGGTGGGTGCCGCTGCGTCCACGTGGGGTGACCAGCTCGGTGAGGGTCAGTTCGTGGAGCCGGTCGAGGCTGTAGCCGCGTTCGTAGGCGGGGTCGCCGACGGGCAGCACACCTAATTCGGGCGCGGCCTCGGCGTAGAGCAGGAAAAGGATTCGGTACAGGAAACGCAATGACTGGCGGGCCAGCGGCTGGGCATGCTCGGCCGGCAGCGCCGGCAGATGCTGTTCAGCCCGACGGGACACCACCTCGTTGGCGATGATCTCAATGGACAGCCGCACACCCTCGCGCAGATCCTCTGAGACGCCGACGGTGTGTTTGATCGACTCGTCGATGACCGTCGACCACCACAGGTTGCCCTCGGCGTCGGAGGCCAGCGAGTCGGCAGCCAGGCAGGTCAGCGCGTGGTCGATCTCGCCGCCGCGTTTGTCGTCGTTGCGTTCCCCGACCAGCTGCAGGTTGACCGCGAGGTAACGGCCTTCCGGCCAGCGCTCCCGTTCAGTAATCAGCGCGAGTTCGCCGGCCAGCACCAGCGCGAACTGCGGGCCGTCGTCGGCGACGAACAGGTGCGAAAGCAGCCGCGCGGCTGAGACGATCTCCTCGTCGTCCGTGTGAAACGTGCGCAGAAGCGACTTCTCGTCCTTGGAGAGCAGGTCCTCGAGCGCTAGCGCGCCGCGGGCCTCGATGATCACCAGCGGTGCCGGGCCGGTTAGCCCGCGGGTGCGCACGGACAGTGCGGGGCCGGGTTCATCGTCGCGGCCGCCGATGCGGTGGGTCTCCCAGCGGACCGGGTTGTCGTAGCCCAGGATGTCGCGCAGCCGGCCGTACAGCGCGTCGAGGACGTCGGCATCGGCGTTTTCCGCCAGGCCGATAAATGTGCGGCCGAGGTCGCCGCGAGCCTCGGTGTAGCGCGACCGCGGGGTGGGCTGGCCCTGCTCGCGTTCGGCATCCCAGGTTTTGCGGCGCTCGGTCACCTTGGCCTGAAACGATTGTGAGCGCGCATCGGTGGTGAAGTAGTGCTCGCTAAGGAAGTCCTCACCGAGGATCAGTGCGTCGGAGGTGGCCATCGTGATCCTTCTAGTTTCCGCCGGTGAAGTCGGTGGGCACGACCACGATCAGGGGACGTACCAGCCGACGGTCGGGGTTCATGTCCTGAGCCAACGCCTGTTCGTCGTCGATACGCCGGGTGCGCTGGCGCAGCCCGATGTGCTGAGTCATGCTCTGCGCCTGTTGTTTCCACTGCTGGGTGCGGTGTAGCCAGTCCTGGATGCGCTGGACCGTATCGGAGCGGATGGCCTCGGCGTGCTGCTCGGCAGCCGCGTCGGCGGCCGTGACCGCCGTGGCCACCAGAGGTTGCAGGGCGGCGACGTCGGTGAGGTCGCCGGCGTTGATCGGGCTTAGGCTCAGCGTGTCGATGGCGTCATGGACGCTTGCGTGCGGCGTCGCGAAGCCGACCGCCGATTGGTCCGGGTCGGGGAATTCGACGGTGTAATACGAGGCCGCGACCACCTGTCCGCGCAGGTTCGACTGGGTGACCAGCACCAACACCGTCGGGGAGGCGACGTCGCCCCGTACGGCGAAGATTTCGTCGCGGCTCAGTTCGGCGAGTGCCCGGTCAGCGGCCCACTCGATCACCGGATGCAGTGGTGCGAGGAAGTGCGCCTCCGGCCAGGTGGACTGCGAGGTGCCCGAGCGGGCCTGCACCAGTTCGTCGCGTCCCCGCGCCGGGGTCAGCGCGAGCTTGAACGATTCGACGACGTTGCGATCACGCAGATAGGACTGGGGCAACACCTGAAGGCGCTGGCGCAGGTCGGGCGGTGGCACCAGCGAGGCGATCGAATGCAGTTTGTGCACTTGCCATTTGATCCCGTTGGGTGGTGCGTGTTGTGGGGTGGTAATAAACTCCTCGACCGCGTCGGCGACGAAGGCAAAGTCGGTGTCGTAGACGCCGTTGCGGTCGGGTGCGGTCGGAGTCGTGGGTTGGTGGGTGGGTTGACCGATGGCACCGGTGGACAGCCCGGCGAAGAAGGCGGTTAGTCCGCCCGCTGTGCCGACCTCGTCGACGCTGCGCACCACGGCGTCGAGTTCGGCGCTGCCCTCGAGCACCTTGCGCACCGCCTCCTCCTCGGCCTTAACGTCGTAGGTGCCGATCAACGAGGCCGCGTCGCCCAGGGCGGTGTGGGCCTCGTGTTCTCGTTCCACCAGCCGCGTCAACACCCGGATGTCGCCACTGAACCGGTCTGTCGATGGGGTGAGCAACAGGGCGGTGATCACCGGCCGGTGCCGCTGGCCGTACCGGTCGATGCGGCCGTTGCGCTGCTCGATGCGGATCAGGCTCCATGGAATGTCGTAGTGCACCAGGTGGTGGCACTGGGTATGCAGGTTGACGCCCTCGGAGGCGACGTCGCCGGTAATCAGCACCCGGATCGGAGAGGACTCCAGCTTGAACGACTCGACGATGCCCTGCTGATCCTTGTCGCTGAGCCCGCCGTGCAGCACCGCCACCTGGTCGGTGGCGAGCTTCAGGTCCCGCACCAGGGCCTTAGCCAGCCAGTGCAGGGTGGCCACCCGCTCGGCGAACACCACCACACGGCGGTCGCTGGTCCCGGCCACGCCGATGTCACCGAGGTACTTCAGGAGTGCGTCGTACTTGGCCGACCCGGCCGTGAGGACCTTGTCGTTCAGCTCGGCGAGCCGTTGCAGGGCTTGGCGTTCCGTTGCGGCCTTGGGCTCGCTGTCGTCCAGCCGGCGCATCCGTTCGCGGATCGACTCGGCGAGTGCAGCCGGCGAGGACAGGAACGCCTTGGCCAGCACCCACGGGAACAGCGCCGCGGTGCTGCCTGAGTACGGTGAGCCACCGGGTCCCGGCCACAGCCAAACGTCTTCCAGTTCGCGGGCAACGGCGTCCTCGGCCGCCGAGGCAGCCACGGTGATGTTGCGCGGTGGCTGCCGTTCGGCCCAGTCCGACCCCACCTCGGCGGCCACATCGGGGTGATGGCGATGGCGACGGATCACTAGCTTGGCGACCTGGTCGAGGTCGAGCTCGCCGGCGGGACTCACCGCGCTGGGATCGAGCATCCGCACCAGCTCCGCGAACGACTCAGCCTTTCCGTTGTGGGGGGTGGCCGAAGCCAGGATCAGGGCGTCGGTGCGTTCGGCCAGCAGCCGGGCCAGCCGGTTGTTCTGCGATGCGGTGTTGGTGACGTTGTGGGACTCGTCGACGACGACTGCGTCCCACCACTGCTTGCGCAGGTGGGCGACGTAGCGGTCGCTCTTGAGCGTGTCGATCGAGATGATCACCCGCTTGTAATAGGTGAATGGGTTTCGGTTGGCGGGCAGGACCTGGCGGATCCGCTGGATACCGGTGGAGTCCAACCGCACGAACGGCAACGCGAACCGCGTCCACAACTCCATCTGCATCTGCTCGAGCACATGCTTGGGCGTGACGATCATGATCCGCTCGCCGCGGCCGCGGCGCACCAGCTCGGCCAGGATCATGCCGATCTCGATCGTCTTGCCCAGCCCCACCGCATCGGCTAGCAGCACCCGCGGGCGCAACTTGTCAGGGTCGAGGGCCTTGCGCACCGCCTTGAACTGGTAGTCCAGCGGATCACTCAACCCGCCGCGCGCCACCGACAGGTCCGGATCGGACGCCGCGACCGGTGTCTTGCGCAGCGTGGCCTCCAGCCATAACCGCGACCGGCGGAAGTTTGACGACATGTCGGGAACCACCCGGACGTTTGCCGGATCCACGGTGACGACCTTCTCGATGCCGGTGGAGAAGGTGGCCTCGGTGTCACGGACCAACTCCGAGAGTCCAATGACGTGGACGAAGTAGCCGTCGGTGGCTTGCTCCACCTTGGTGACGAGCCATTCGGCGTCGCGGACCAGTACGACCGAACCGGGTGCGGCGGTGAAGGCCACGTTGTCGGGCGCCGGTCTCGCGGGATGTTCTGTAGTCGTCACATTCTCTCCGGGACGTGCTGCTGGTCTTGCCGTGGTCGGCGGTTCGTGATCGCGGGCCGGGATCGATTTCGGCGATGCCGGCTCGCGCTCGACCTTTGCAGACCGGAATTGCTCTTCCTCGGCTCCAACCACAGCTCGGATCGTGTCCTCTGAAACACCGAAAAACTCCGCCGACTTCTTGACCACCGCTGCGACGGCGCGATCTCTCTGGTGGCCGTCCCCCGTGGACATCGCCGCGCGGAAGTCTCGCCGAATTCTGTTCCGCTGCCCTGAGGTCAGCAGCTCCTCCGGTAGGACATCAGGCAGTTCGTCGTGAAGCAGGTAATCAATCGTGTCGAACGAGATCCCATACTTTGCTTCCAACTCAGCACACGTGTTGCGCATGGCCCACTCAACGCCGTGCTCGTCGATCGCTGTCTGTACTGCCCGGCGGATTGCTGACCGTTGGCCTGGCGACAGGTGGTCTGCTTGTGTTCGTGGCGACTCCCCCATTGATACGAACCTTAGTCTTGGCGCCGCCATCAGTGGGGAGATTGCTGGTAGCCCCCGGCAGGGCCTCTGCACGATCCCCACTCAAGGTTTAATAACGGCCGCGGGTCCTGTCTCGTGCCCTCGAAGTCACTCCTCGGACACGTCTGCATGTTCCGCGTCATCAAGGTTATACATAACGTCATCGATGATGGCGACCTTTGCGCCGGGGCTCCAATAGTCCACAGTGTTAGCGTCTATCGAGTCGACCTCCCACCGGCTGCCGTCGTCGAGAATCACCAGTCGTCCGTCGTACTTGACCTGGTCGATGTCTCCGACGGTGTGCTTGCCCAATCTGTACATGTAGTAGCCGTAGTTGGCTATTTCTGTCTTGAGTTCGTCGGGAAGCGACTCCCAATGCAGCCGCTCCCGCCAGGAATCAAGCACAAACCCATGCATGTCACTCACGCGGTTAACCTCCGATCAAAGCGCCGCGGCATCACGGCTTGGCACCAATGTCAAAGCGTCGGCCAGTACTGTTCCGGCGTTCTCCGTCAGGCGCTTCAGGCCCACCAAATCCAGCACGGCTTTGAACAGCTCAGTTTCGGACTGGCCGGCAAGGTCCGCAAACTCCGCCAGATGCTCGGCTAGCTCGGCGGGTGGCACCAAACTTAGTGTCCGCGGACCTAATTCGCGCGGCAACACCTCAGGCTGAGTCGGAAGTCGGAACGTTCTTGGCTTCACCCCCGGTACTCGCAACGGGTTTTCGGCAACGATCAGCCCTCGGCGCACCGCCAGTTCGATTGCACGATTCAACGTCCGAGCCAATTCCCGACCCACCCGCTGACCGCCGTAGGCGTTCCGGTACGCGTCGTGCACACGATGACCCATGACTGGACCTTCGACTTTCACAATGCGCACGACGTTGGCCACCAACGTGTCCAGCGAGGCACCCTGAATCGGCGGCAACTGCTCATCAAACGCCGCGTAGGGCGCTAAACGGCCGGGTTCAGGTTCGGCTAGCTCTACGAATTCAGCAGGCTCCTCACCCTCACCCTCGTCGACGACATCGAAATCCTGACCGTCCCTATCGAATTCGTCAGCCTCCTCGGTTGAGGTAGCGCCGAGATCCTCGCGGTCGACGTCCGTCACGGCTGCAACCTGCGCCAGCGTGGCACCCTCGGATTCAACGGTCGCACTCGGGTCCACCCAATCCGCGGTATGGATCCCCAACTCGTCGAGCGTGTCCCAGAGCCGCCGCAGCGTACCGGGCATATCCGCGTAGAAGACAGACTCCCTAATCCGGAAGAACTTCCAGCCGCAACGCTCCAACTCGCGTTGCCGAGCCAAGTCGGCCTCGTATGCGTCCGGCCCGTGCCAGAAGTCGCCGTCGCACTCGATCGCCAGCCGCCCCTTAGCGCCGGTTACCACCATGTCGATGCGGTAACCCAATGCGTCCACCTGCGGCAATACCGAATAGCCCCGGTCAATGATCCTGTTGAAGACTCGTTGCTCGAACAGCGAGTCGAACGGCTCCACCGGTGCATCCTCGGGAACGGCCGACATGACTGTGCCGTCGATCTGGTTGTGGACGCGCTGGGCGACGCCGTAGCAGTAGTCCAACAGCTGGAACCGCATGTCTTCGTGATTGGTCAGCGCTTCGCGCGGCATCGAATGGTAAACCCACATCTGATCTTTCGCGCGGGAGGCCGCGACGTTGTACCGCTGCACGTACTGCGGCATCGTCAGCGCGGCCATGCGCTTACCCTCTTCGACTCCCTTCACCATCGACAGAAACATGATGTCGCGTTCGGAACCCTGGAAGTCAGAGGCGTCGCCACACCGCAGCTCACGCTCGGACCACTGCTCCGGCGTTACCGCGTCCATCAACTTGGCCTCAATGAGTTTCGCCTGCTGATTGCCCAGCAGCGAGATCACGCCAAACGTTGCACCCGCATACCTCGGATCCTCCAGGCACTGCTGAATCTGGCTCACAATCGCCTCGGCCTCAACCAGATTGGTCTTGTTCGGCGATTCGTATCCATTCTCCAGGTAAACGACCTTGATCGGGTCCAGGCGATCGGCTCCGAACTGCCGCACCGGGATCAGCCGAATACCTTCTGGCTCATAGGCAATGCGGTTAGAGAAGCCGATGATCTCGGGCACACAACGCCGATGTTCGGTCAGGGTGATACGCCCACCGAAGCGCATGTTCGCTGCATCAAAATAGCTGCATTTCGGGTCCAGCCATGATTCGCGGTAAGGGTCATCGAACAGATACATCGTCGCGAGGTCACGAAGCTTCTGCTGGTCGACACCCACCGCAGAGGGCGAGACCTGCTTGTCGTCACCGATAACCACCATCTTCGGCGCCAGGTACTGCAAGAACGAGGCTTCCAAGCCAGCCTGCGATGCTTCGTCGACGATTACCACGTCATACAAGTTCGGTTGAACTCGGATTTGTTCCGCGATGCGATACAACGGCATGATCCACACCGGCACCGACGGTCGACAACGATCCATTGCTTCGGCGATCGCGACTCTCTGTTTAGCCGCGTACTTGCCCGTACCTTTTCCGAGCCTCGACACCAATTGTGCGTACTGGGTGAGGTTGGCCCGGGCGCTGCCGGTAATTCGGTCCGGCGCTACCGCATGCCCCCACGCGCGCTCTGCGGCTAGGCGTTCCACCGTCGTCCGCAACCGATCTTCGATAGTGCTTAGAGCGACCTTCAGTGAGTTGACGTCGTCGCTGTCCTGAGCAAGAATCCAACGCCCGGTCATCTCCCACTGCCACGCCTGCTCGTAGGATCCCAGCCAGGTATCCCAGCAGTCCGCGGCCGGATCTGCCGCGATCGCGGTAGCCAGCCTCGGGGCGGAGCTATCCAGCCCACGCCGAATGCGGTCGCGTTCTGCCACCGACTGCGCTACGCGATGAAGGTGCTGCAACCTCTCATATGCCCGACCATAACCGTCGACGCTGCGCGCACCAACGGCGGCGGCTAGCTCACCAGTCACCGAGGGCGGGTTCGCCAGCGTGGACAGTTGACTCAGCCGGGCGTGCAGCACGTCAATTGGCGACGTCGCTGCAGCGGCCTCATCTGCTGCCGTCGCAGCCTCCACCAGGTCGGCGTATCGCCGGATGTCATGCAGGTTGTTCCAATCCGGCACGGGGAGATTGTTGTGCTGGAACCATTGTCGCTCGACATCAAGTTGGTTGCCCAGTGCGAGCACCTTGTCGAGTTGTTCAACTTCGGTCAGGTGCCACTGCAGCATCTCGTCCAGAGTGTCCTCGTCCGGGATATGCACCGTCGCCGGCCATGCCTGCGCCAAAGCCACCAGCGTCCGGCTTGCATCGACCCAGTCGACGAAGATGCTCAGCTGTTCTTTGCTGACCGCCGGGAGGTCGTTGATTTTGACAGAAGCGAAGAACGGTTCCGCAAGCTTGACGGTCTTGGCGGTGAAGGCGCCGATCTTGGGCGCCCCGTCCGGACGCACCTTGATGACGCTTCCAGACTCCAGATGTGCCAGAAGGGATTTCGCGATCTGCTGGTGTACACCCAGGTCTCCGTCGCTGACAGCAACTACCGTGGTAGGGCCGATTCTCTGGGCCAGCTTCCCTGCTGCATCCGCAAGCGACTTGACCTGCTTCGAGCGCCTGCCACGCCTGCTGCCGGCCGCCGCGTACGTCCCGTAGCGCGTCGTCGATCCAGGCTTCATCCCGACGTTCCAGGTTAAGTGCGGTCTCTGCTAGGGCCGCGACTCTGCTGCGCAGCTCGTCACGCAGGTCCGGAGTCAACGACCGGACGAAGCCAAACGACTCATGCTCCAGAAGTTCGGCGAAGTCGTTCTTCCGCGTGGTAGCTCTGGCTTCGGCGTCGGCCAGATCAGCGAACTCCTGCGGGCTGACCAACGTCGCGAGATCCGGCAACGACAGCGATGCCTCTGCCTCGTGGGTGGCCAGATCGTCACTGCGCAGCAGGGTGCGCCACAGTTCAATCTCGGCGGTCGAGACCGTGGCTCCGCTACCTTCGGGGTCTACCTCGAAGGACCGGATCCATTCGTACTGCTCCTGGTGCTGCAGGTGGTCGAACGCGATGGCGGCCAACGTGCCTACGGCGGGCCCGTCAGTGCGGGTCTGCACCTCTTGCTCCCGCGTGACGAGCAATCGGTTGCGTATTTTGGCACGTTGCCTACGCAAATCATCGATGGTGCTGAGGTGCCGGGCGATGGAGCGCTGCGATTCAGCGGGGTCGAAATCATCCGCGCGGCGCGAGATGTTATCGACCGCCGTACGCAAATCCGCCATATCAGAACGAGATTGGCCGACCACGGCGACCGCGAGCGACTGGATCTCGTTGGGCAGCTTTGCGCGCACCTCCCGTAGAGCCCGATCGGTGTGTGCTGTGATTAGAATCCGCTTGCCTTGTGCCAGCAAGTGGGAGACGAGTGCCGCGGCGGTGTGAGTCTTACCGGTTCCAGGCGGACCCTGCACCACCGTCTGCGCCCGACTGTCGACACGTTCGATGATCTGACGCTGACGGTCATTGACCGGGAGCGGCAAAAAATCCTCCTCATCGACGGTCACGACCGCACCGTCGGTGACTCTGCCCTCGGTTGACGCCGGCTGCCGGTCCGGGTCAATGAGCGGGAGCACTCCTTCGGGCACCTCGCCCGCTTCACGGATCTGGCTAACGATCTGCTCATACATCTGCACCAAACCGCGATTGGTGCGCTTGCGCAGGATGATTGCCGGCGCAAACGCAGCGCGCGGTTGGGCGCCGCTGGGTGCGGCGACTGAGTCCTCGTCGTACTCCGCGTCGGGATCAAGACTGTGAGTCAGCCTGCGGCAGATCTCACCGATCGCAGGCTGGTCCAACAGGTGACCCTCATAGGCGGCCGCGAGCTCCTTGATCTCGTCGAACTTCGCCGGATTGGGAATGACAGCAGGATCCAACATATCCAACTCAACGGTTACTGCGTCCGGGGCGCTCACCGAGACAACCGTGAGCCGCCCTGAATCCTCGTCGAACCGAATCTCGATCGGAGCAGTCGTGACATGCCGCAACACTTGGTCATGGCCCTCGGGTCGCCAGGACAGGCACCCCACACCGACGATCAGTTCGAACGCCTCACTGTGCTCGGTCGAGGTCACGTGAACGCCGAACAGCTCCTTATAGACGTCCCGGACCTTTGCGTCGCGACGCTCTTGTTCGGCCCATAGATTCCAGACGTTCAACCAAGCTTCAAACGCCTGCGTGATCTCAGGATTATTCGCCAGTTGCACACGTCGGGTGCCCTTGACGTCACCCTGCTCCGCGTCGCTGACGAGCAGTGGGTCTTTGCTGACGATTGCTTCACGGAGTGTCGGCGCTTTGTTTGCATCGTCCGTCACGCCGTCAAGCCACGCGGCCAACTGATCCGGCAAGACCGGTGGATCCAGTTTGGCGACCCGGTCGACGGTCAGTAATGGCATATCCGGTTCGAGCTGCGCGATGCGATGCGCCGAGTGAATCGCCTGATGGTCGGGCAGGCCGCCGAACCAGATCGTGTGATCAAAGCTGTCGACGGTGCGCACGGTGTTGACGAGCTGCTCTTGGGCCCGGCTCAGGAACGTGAACAGATTGACGGCGCGCCGCACCAACCGGTCGTTATCAGTTTCTTGTTCGGTCAACACCGCTCCCCCTCGCAAGTTTTGCCCGCGACCAGGCAAAAATAATTCCCCCGTCAATTAAGGACGATTATGGACCCTTGGTCTGACATCGCAACGTCAGGCCTCGTGAGTGGCCGTCGGGGCACCCCGGCCCGCCACGATCTGCAACGCCCGTCATCAACGTTTTGAATCGAAACCGCGATTCAGTAGCACAGCCACATCAACCAGCACCCTCGATGTCCTGCCCCCTCCCCTGATCTCTCTTCCGCTACGCCACCGCCGCCCGTGCCCCCAGATACACCTCCGCCGGCATCGAATGCCGTAACCGCCACGTAATCGCCATCGGCCGGTCCCCCTCATGCGAGACGTAGTCCGCCGGCCCGAGGAAGATGTACGGCGCCGCACCGAGCGCGTTGGTCTTTGCCTCTCGCACAAACAGCAGGATGTGCGAGCCACGCCCACGATGGTGGATGTACCGCTGACCGGTCGGCGATGCCGCCGACGTGGTCGACTGCGACTCCCAGTGGAACAGGTCCGGGCTCAGCGCGAAGTCGCGGTACATCGTCGTGGGCGAGTAGTCGGTGTCGGTTTTCTTCAGCGTGATGAGGAATGCGTCGGCATTGACCGCCGGACACCAGGCCACCCCCTCCCGCATGGTGGAAGGCGTCCGCTTCTGCGACACCCAACCGAGCCCGGCAAGGATCTCTTCGCGTGAGTAGGTAGCGTGCAGCGCCAGCGGCACATCGGCCAATTCCGGGATCAGCTCGCCCAGCGCGTAGGTGCTGCGGTGCGCAGCGTCGAAGGCAATATCGACAACCTGACCCATCTCCGCCGCGACCTCTTCCCCGCGGAGGATGTCGAGTCCCGCTGAAACACTGTCGAATTCCCCACCGTTGGGGTACAGCGAGTAGAACAGCATGTCTGCCAGCCGCTGCGCGGTCACGGCACCACCGGCCAGCAAAGCGCGATACGCCTGCGCCCGCCGGTGGTCATCTACATGCGCGAGGGCCTTGACTCGCTTCACCAGTTCGGACTCCCGCGGATCGGGCCGAGGCCCCAGCTTTCCGGCATCGCGGCACAGCGTGGTCCATGACCGATCGGTGCGCAGAATGTCCTCCAGAGCGCGCCCGGACTCCTGCAGATACGAGCCTAGCCCGTTGTCAGGATGCGCCCGAATCTCCGAAACCAAAGTCGCCTTCTTCGGGGCGACCTGCTGTCGGACGTTCTCCAACACGATCCGTTGGGCGACGTCGTCCAGCACAATCTGGCTACCGGACGGCAGGAACGGAAAACCCTGCTCGATCTCTTTTTCAAGCCGTTTACGCCCGAGCCCGGTTAATGCACGGAACCGCTGGTCGAACCGGAACTCTTTGCGCTGATGCCCCACGAAGTCCAGCGCCGTCAGCACCGACTTGCCCGGCGCTAGCCGCAATCCACGACCAAGCTGTTGCAGGAAGACGGTCGCGCTCTCGGTGGGCCGAAGAAACAGCACGGTGTCCACCAACGGGATATCTAGACCCTCGTTGAACAGGTCGACAGTGAAGAGCACGTTGATGTCGCGGTTGCTTAACGCCGCCAGCGCTTCTCGACGCTCCGCGCTGTCGTCGAGACCCACAACCGCGCGCGCCGGGATGCCCGCGGCGACAAACTTGTCCGCCATATACCGGGCGTGCTCGACGCTGACACAGAATCCGAGGGCGCGCATGGCGCCGACATCAGCGATCTTGTCTCGGAGCTGATCCAGCACAATCCGTGTGCGCGCATCGCTAGCGGTATAGACCTCGCTCAGTCCGGCGAGGTCATACCCACCGCGGCGCCACTGCAGCCGTTCCAGATCAGTGCCGTCGTACACCCCGAAGTAGTGGAACGGACAAAGAAGGTTCTGTTCCAAGGCATCCCACAGCCTCAACTCCGCGGCGACGCGACCGTCAAAGAACGCGCGGACGTCGATCCCGTCGCCACGTTCGGGTGTGGCGGTCAGCCCCAAAAGTTCCACGGGCTCAATATGGTCGAGCAACCTTCGGTAAGACGCCGCCTGGGCATGGTGGAACTCGTCGATGACCACGACATCAAAGTGATCGGTACTGATGGTGGAAAGGCGGTCGGCCGTAAGTGATTGGATGCTGGCGAAGACGTGGCGCCATTTCGTGGGCTGCTCCCCGCCGACGAGCAGTTCACCAAAGGTGGGGTCGGTGAGGACTTCCTGATACATCCGCCGGGACTGCGTCAGGATTTCTTTGCGGTGTGCCACGAACAGCAACGTGAGGTCCCGCCTGTGCACTTCACGGGCCAGCTGGCGGTAATCCAAGGCGGCGATCACCGTCTTGCCGGTGCCGGTTGCCGCGACAATCAGGTTGCGGTGGCGGTCATGCAGCGTTCGCTCGGCGTCGAGCTGTTCCAGCAGTTCTGCCTGGTATGGCTTCGGGGTGACTTCCAAGCCCGACAGCGTGATCGCCAACGGGTCCCGTTCCTTCTTCCCCGAGGCGATCTCCAGTGCGTTGCGCAGCCTCGCGCCATCCTCGTCCGGCCGGTAAGTCTCGAATTCTCGGTTTTCCCAGTAGGAGTCAAAGGTGGTGCGGAACTTCTCCAACAGGTGCGGTGTCGCGACGGCTGACAGTCGCACGTTCCACTCCAAGCCGTCCACCAGCGCAGCATGCGACAGGTTGGAAGAGCCGACGTAGGCGGTGTGAAAGCCGGTATTGCGCCGCAACAGCCACGCCTTGGCGTGCAGACGTGTCATGTTGGTGTCGTAGGTGATGCGCACTTCGGCGCCGAACTCATTCACCAGGGCATCGAGCGCCCGGGCATCGGTGGCACCGAGATAGGTCGTGGTGATGACACGCAGGGGCACCCCGCGTTCGTGCAGGTCGGTGAGCTCCCGTTCAAGCAGCCGCAGGCCATGCCATTTCACGAATGCACACAGCAGGTCCACGTGGTCGGCACTCGCCAGTTCCGCACGCAGCTCCGCGGCGAGGGTCGGCTCGTTGCGGGCGTTGGTCATCAGTGCGGCATCCGACAGCGGCGTGGCCGGCCGGGGTGGCCGCACCGAGCCCAGCGCATCAACAGTCACGGCGTCCAGGCGGCGAATCTTCGTCGGCTCGTCCTGATACGGCACATCCCGGAGCGCATCGGGGTCACCAAGCGCCGCCAGGATCTTCCGGGTGAGGTGGGCACGCTCTTCGGCTCCCCGTGCGGCGCGCAGCTGCCGCTCGATCAGCGGGCTCAGGTGGCGGGCAAGGACGAGCGCCTGCTCAGCGTCGTCGACTGTGCTGAGCTCGGTGTGCAACCCTGATGTGTCGACAAGCGCTGACTGCAGCCGCGAGGTGAGCACTGATTCGTACAGTCCAGTCTCCACGCGGGGAGGCTAACGCGGTCCGGCGACAACTCCGCGCACGCCACTCTGAGTGTTTCGGAGCCGTATCGGCCCGCAACCCAGCAGACGAACGCTTACTCGCATGTTTGCTGAATGGCACCCCGGGGCCGCCTACCGGGGACTAAGCTTTCCGACCTGCCCTGATCAACAGAGGCGGAGGATTCCGAGGTCAGCTTGTCGTACATGCTAAGTATCGTCTGCCCATTCGCGCTATATTGACGCGAACGGGGCTTTTCAGGGGGGCGTAGCTCGGTGATCGGTGCAGCGAGGACAGCGTGGTCTGGTGACCTGTGCCATCGGCCCCGCGCGTCGTCGGTGCGTTGATGAGCGCACCCAACCGCGCCCTACCGCCGGCCGCCGAGACAGCACATCGCCTCCTCGCTGAGCACGGACCGCTGTCAGCGCCCGACCTCAGGGAAAAACTCCGCCAGGAGGGATTCGCTCAGCCGCTGGAGCGGCTCCAGCAGTGGCCCGATCGGTTCCCTCACCGCTTCGCCGTCACGGACGACGGGTTGCTCTGTGTCGCGGTCGCGTACACGAACGCGGTCGAAACCCGCGATACCCCCGACCTCGAGCACTGGTACTCCCCACAGACCGCACGGGTTCCGCTGGACCGGGTGGCGGTGTTGGATATCGAGACCACCGGTCTCAACCGAGCCGCGGACTTCGTCACCGAGATCGCTCTGGTTCGACTGGACGGCACCACCCTGATGGATATCAAGGTGGCGGTGCCGGACAGCGGGGCCAGCCCCGACACCGTGGCGCTGTCGCAGGCCCTCGACACCCTGTCCACCCGGTTGCCAAACGTCGACCTGCTGATCGGGCACAACCTGCTCGCCTTCGATCTACCGTTCCTCGTACAAGCCGCGAAACGTCAGGGGCTCGCTGTCCCTCAGTTCCCGCCGAGTGCCGACAGTCTTCACCTCTCGCTTCTGGTCGATGTGGCGATGCCCAACCGCCAACTCGCCGACCTCACGCTGCGCTACGGCGTCACCAACGACGAAGCGCATCGGGCCGACGCGGACGCGACGGCAACCGCGGCTGTCATCCGCGCGCTGCTGTCCGACATCGACATGTCAGAACCCAGCTGGCCGCTCACGATCGCCATCCTCGAATCCCACCGCAACCCGCTCGCGTTACTGCTGCCATCGCTGTCGGGCCCGCCCGACTTGTCCGCTCTGCACAGGGAACCCGACCCCCTCCTCCAGCCGAAAGGCCCCACCGCCTCCGATGCGTGGTCGGGTACCCGCGACACCTTCCCCGTGCTCCGCGAGCGCCGCAATCTCCGCGAACGGCCCGCGCAGCAGGAAATGGCGTACGCGGTGGCCGAGGTGTTCGACCGCGGGGGCAACCTGGCGGTCGAGGCCCCCACCGGCACCGGTAAGTCACTGGCCTACATGCTGCCGGCCCTCGCCCGCGCCTCACGCCCCCGCCAACCCGTAATCATTGCGACTGCAACAAAAGCGCTGCAAGGTCAGTTACGAGCCGAGGCCGCCCGCCTGCAGCAGGAGGGACTCCTCGGCGCGCCGTTCCGGCAACTGCAAGGCGTCGCCAACTACGTATGCGCACGGGAACTCGAAGACGCCGTGTCCGATCGTGAGACCGCCGGCCTCGCCCTGGCTGTCGCCTTCCGCGCCATAGCCCAATCCCCCACGGGCACCTGGGATGACGTCACCGACGACGTCCTCAAACGCGCCGACGCGCGGTACGCCCGTACCCGCGCGCGCCTGCGCACCAACGCGGCGGGCTGCGACCGTGCCAGCTGCACCTGGGCCAAGATCTGCCCGGTGGTGCAGCAAAGTGAGGGCCTCGCCACCACCCCCGGCGTGGTGTCGGTGAACCACGCCCTCATGGCGGCCTGGGTCACCGCCAAACAGGCGCCCGGCGACATCCTCGCCGATCGCCGAGCCGACGTCGTGTTCGACGAGGCGCATGCCCTCGAAGATTCGCTGACCTCCGCATGGACCGGTCGCGTTGACGCCATCGAGCTCGAGATCGTCGTCAACTCCCTTAACCCGCGGGCCCGGATGATGCGCGATATCCGGGACCGGGCGGGCGGCAATCCCGAGGTGAAGCAGGCCAGTAACGATATCGCCAACAGCTGCAGCGTGATTCGCGCGGCCGGAACCGAGTTCACTCAAGCCGTATCCACATATCTCCATGAGTACGGCGGCCGAGCGCACGCGGCCGTACTGCAGTACGGAATCGTCAACGCCCGACCAGAATTTCGGGTACTGCGTCAATCGGCGTCCGCACTGCGCTACGCCCTGATCCAACTGTCGAAAGTGGTCTCCACGCTCGATAGGTCGCTCAGCGACGTCAAGGGAGTCGGATCCGCGCGACGCCGCCTCAACGGGCACGTCGAGCGGATCGAAAATGCCATCACGATCCTCGAAACACTAGGACCGCTCCCGGACAGCCACCTCTGGGTGTACCGGCTCGCCGCCGAGGAGGACGATCCGGACGCCTGGGCGTTTGAGCGCCTGCCAATCCACGTGTTCCCCGAGTTCCAGCAGTATGTGGTCGACAGGATGCACTCCACGGTGTTGTGCTCGGCAACGCTCACCGTGGAAAAGCGCTTCGACTACCTGAGCTCACGACTCGGAATCACAATCGACGGCGCACCTGCGGATGGCACCTTCCGTGGACTTCAGCTGCGGTCCCCGTTCGACTATGCAAAACAGTCGAAGGTGGTGCTCACCAACCACTTACCGATCCCGATCCCGGTCAATGAACGCGAGTTCTGCGAAGAGATGGCCGCCGATCAGGCCGGGTTCCTGTCCCTGTCCGGAGGGAAGACGCTGACGCTGTTCGCCGCGCGGACCCGTATGGAGATCGTTGCCGACGGGGTCCGCGCCAAAGCGGCCGAACTCGCCGAACGCGGCGTCGAACTGCTCGTCCAGGGTGAACACGGCCGGTCACAGATATCGCATCGGTTCAACGCGGAACCCGGGACCGTGCTCTACGGCCTCAAGTCGTACTGGGAGGGTTTCGACGCCCCCGGCGAAACACTGTCCTATCTGTTCATCGAGAAGCCACCGTATCCGCACCCCGACGATCCGTTGGTCTCTGCACGCCAACGCGCCATCGCCGAACGCGGAGGTGATCCGTTCCTCGAATACGTCCTGCCGATGACCGCCATGCAGTTCACCCAGGGCTTCGGCCGGCTCATTCGCTCCGAGAGCGATATCGGCGCCGCGCTGATCTGCGACCGCCGGCTGCACTCACCGACTCAGGCGCAGCGGGTATTGCTGGGGTCCCTGCCCGGTCCGGCAATCCACGAGGCCGTCGACCGTGACGACGCATGGACGACGGCTATCGAATTCGCCACCGGCACAGCACCCGATCTCACCGCGGCCATCTCCTTTGGCCGAGACGACGTCAGCCAGCTGCTGGAAAATCTGCGCCTCATCGAGGGCGAGGATCCGACTGCGAAACTCATCGAAGCCGCCGAGAAACTGTTCGGCATTGCCAACCTGCACCCCAAACAGCTCGAAGTGATGCGCGCGATCATCGAGGGCCGTGACGTGATGGCCGTGCTCCCCACCGGGTTCGGAAAGTCACTGTGCTTTCAGCTGCCCGCGCTGCTCGCTCCCCAGGCACGGGCCACCGTTGTCGTCTCACCACTTATCGCGCTCATCAAAGATCAGGTCAACGATCTGCGCGGCCGCCGCGGCATCCGTCCGGTCCAGGGCATCACCGGCAACACATCCCGAGTGATACAGACAGAAATCCTTCGCGACACCGCCAATGGCCAGGTCCGGCTGCTGTACGTCTCTCCAGAGCGACTGGCCCGAGACCCGGTGCTGCGCGGCGCATTGGGGCGTCAACAGCTCAACCGCGTCGTAGTCGACGAGGCACACTGCGTGTCGGTGTGGGGGCACGACTTCCGTCCCGAATTCCGCCAGGTACCCGCATCGGTGGCGACCTTCGACACCCGACCGCCCCGCGCAGGATTCACCGCGACGGCCACACCCGAAGTGGAGACCGACATCATCGGGGCGATGGACATGCTCGACCCGACCCTCGTGCGGGAGCCCAGCGACCGCCCCAACCTGCGTTTCCGCGTCCACCGATGCGCCGACGAACGCGATCGGGTCCGCGAGCTCCTCCGCTTCGTGACCTGGTCCGAAGACAAGGCCGGCATCGTGTACGTGACCAAGCGTGCACTCGCCGAGGAGATCGCTGCCATGCTGCGTCGTGCAGGTCATGCCGCCCGGGCCTACCACGCCGGCATGGTCCCCGAACAGCGCGATGCGGTCCAAGAAGACTTCGACTCCGATACCACCCGGATCATCGTGGCCACCAAGGCTTTCGGCATGGGCATCAACAAACCCAATATCGCGTGGGTGGTCCACTACGACCTCCCGGACTCCCTGGACGGATACGCCCAGGAAGCCGGCCGTGCCGCACGTGCGCCGGACGTCACCGGTGACTGTGTTCTTTTCTATACCCGTGGCGATATCGCCCGTCGTCGCCGGCTGATCAGCGGGCATGAATCGAAGGCCGACGCACAGATCACCCAGCAGCTACTGACGTTGCTGTGGACGTGCCCTGAGCGCGGTGACAGCCGAGTCTTCGACGTCGACGAATTGGCCGACAAACTCGGCATCGACGACGACGAGGTCAATGTGCACCTGGCCCAACTCGAACGAGTTGGAGCGCTGAAACTTGGCCTGGACTGCTCAGCCCGCGGCACCGTCGACGTCGGCTTCCGCGAGCCCACCGACGAGGTCGAACGACGCCTGTTCCGGGAGTTGTTCTACAAGGCGAACCGCGCCCGCCCCAACGTCCGCGTCCAGATCGACTTCCACCAGCTCCGCGATGAACGTGGCTACGACCCAGATCAGCTGGAACAGAAGCTGATCGACTGGTCCCTGGACCGGTTCGTCACCTTCTCCAGCTCTCGCCGGCTACGCCGGGTCCGTCTGCTGTCCCGCGCCGCACCGCGACATACGCTGGAACGCGAGTCCACCCGATGGAAGCATTGGCAGCAACGCCGCCTGCAGGCGATGATCGAGTACGCCGAACAAGCCGCGTCGTGCCGTCGGAGGGCCATCGGGCAGCATTTCGGTGACAGCGTCGCCGACTGTGCCAGCCGGGACATCGTCGCGTGCGACCGGTGCAACGACGAGCCCCCACCGTGGGCAGCGCTGCCCGACCACATGGTCCCCGACCCGGAACTGCTCGTGAACGCCGAGCTGACCGTCTTGCAGGCTGTGGGGTGGGCATCGGCCTTCAAGAAGGGTGCTTACGGCGAGGCCAGCCTGCGTGCCGCAGTACTGGGTCAGGAATCGCTAGGCGAGGGCAAACCGCTCGGCGCGGGTGTCCTGAGTTGCCCGCAGTTCGGAGCTCTGCGCCACGTGCGCAACGGCGAGAAACGTTGGAATACAGCAGTGGAGAAGCTCCTCACCGATGGATTGATCGACCGGCGCACCGCGGAACGGGAGTCCACCCGCACGTCCTACCAGAGCCTCGCCCTCACGCCACGCGGCGCGCAAACACTCGGAATTACGGTGACACAGGATGCTTGAGAAGCGGATCACCCACCAGCTCCTCGAAACGGGCGAGCTCTCACTCACCGAACGCGAACGTGAGGCACTCACTCTGCCCGCGCACAGCACCACACTCGCCCTCGAACTGGACAGTGAGACCTTTCACGCCCAATGGAGCGGCAAGAGCCGACAGCTGACCGGGGACATGCTGACCGAACGGATGCAGGACTGATCGCGCTCATCGGAAGTCCTCAGGTGTGCTCGCCGAAATTCCTCACCTGTGAGCAGCGATCAGTGTAGTTGTTGGCGGTTGCCGGTGGTGGTTCGGCGCAGGGTTTCGGCGGCGGCTTGGTGGTCACGCAGGCGGTAGGACTCGCCGTCGAGGTTGATGACTATCGAGCGGTGCAGTAAGCGGTCGAGCATGGCGGCTGCGACGGTGGTGTCTCCGAGGATTTCGCCCCAGGCGCCCACTCCACGGTTGGTGGTGATGACGATGCTGGTTTTCAGATAGCGTTGGGAGACAACCTGAAACAGTGCCGAGGCCGCCTCTGCCGGTAATGGTAGATAGCCGAGTTCGTCGATTACGAGCAGCGTCGGCCCGGCGTAGAAACGCATAGTGGTAGCCCAGCGGCCTTCGATCGCGGCGCGATGGCAGCGGGCCGCGAGATCCGCGGCGGTGGTGAAGTAGGTGCGGTAGCCGGCATAGGCGGCGGCCCTGGCCAATCCCACGGATAAGTGGGTTTTGCCGGTGCCTGGTGGGCCGATGAGCAGGATGTTGGTCGCCGATTCGAGGTAGCGGCAGGTGCCCAGCTCGTCGATGAGGTTGCGGTCGATCCCGGCGGCGGCATCGACGTTGAAGTCGTCGAGGGTGGCCGGGGTGGGCAGGCAGGCGAACCGCAGTCTCCCGGCGAGCCGGCGGGCGGTGGAGGCTTCCACTTCGACGGCCAGCAGCCTTTCCAGGGCGGCGGTGAGCGAGAGCCCTTCGGCGCTGGCCTGGTCCAAGACCGCGGGGAGGGCTTCGGCGGCGGCAGCCAGTTTGAGTTCGGCCAGGTGCGAGCGCAGCTGCTGGTAGCGGCTCGCCGCTGCTGAGGGCGATTCCTCGGCGATGGTCGTGGTGGTGGTCTTCGGGGTGCGGCCGGTAGGGGTCACTGAATGGTCCTTTTCTGGGCGGCCCGCTCGTAGGCGGACAGATCGATCACGGTGGAATCGGTGGACGGAGTGCGGGATTGGTCAATACCTTTAGCGGTGTCGTGCTGCTGAAGCAGTTGCGCGGCAGCGGCTTTAGCTGCCGGCCCGGGTGGGATGCGTTCCTTGCGGCGGTGCGGGCGCCCGGTCATGGAGGTGGCCATCGCGGCGCTGTCCAACGCGATGACATGGCCGCTGTCACGCACCATCACCCGAGCCCGTCAGCGGCCATCCGATGCCGGGCGATCACGATCCCGCTGGCGGTGGCGATATCGCAGAACTCGCCGCCGACTGGATGTGACACCACCACCTGGGCGGCGGCCAGTTCCGGGGGCACCGAGTAGCGGTTGCCGCGGTAGGACACCAACGCTTGGCGCGACGCGGTGCGGGTCTCGGAAACGATCATCGGATACGGCACCGCCGGCACCGGAGCCAGCGGTTCGGTCTTGGCCACCGCGGCGACCGAGGACCGGCCGTCGGCGGTGGCCCGTAGCCGGGTATCGCCACGCACTTGGGCGAAGCGGTCCAGGCTGGCTTGGGCCGCCTCGACGGTCATGTCGTCGGCCAGAGTGCGCCACCAGCGTTGCGCGGCAGTGTGGTTGGCCTTTTCCACCACACCTTTGCGGTTGCCGCCGCGGCGGGCAGATCGCCACCGAAACCCCGTAGTGCTTGGCCACCCCGGCGAACGAGGCGGTCACCCGGCCGCTGCCGGGGTCGCAGACTGTGGCCATCCGGTCAAACCGCCACACCCGTGTGCACCCACCCAAGCCGCGGGTCACGCGGTCAAGGCCGGAGACCAGATGCGGTTGGTCCTGCGAGGGCGACAACGACCCTCGCCATTTGGCCGAATGAGCCAGCGAGCCCACCAGCAGGTGCGCGGTCTTGCCCCACCCCCAGAACTCGGGCGGATCGGGCAAATCCAGCCAATCCCATTGGGTTTCATCACCGGGCTCGTGCGGGATCACCGCGTTCGGACGCTGGGTGACCGAGCGGCACGCCTCACACACCGGGCGCAGATTGCGGGCTCGGATGTTGCGGGTCAGGCTTTGATACGACAGCGCGAACCCGAGATCCTCGAGCTCGTCGTAGAGGGTGCGGGCCCATAGATGCGGGTCCTCGACCAGGCGGGCGGTGACGTAGTCGACGAACGGCTCGAACGGGTCCGGGCCGCGGCGAGCCCGACCCCGGCTCCCGTCACCGTCGAGGTACTTGCGGACCGTTTTGCGATCGAAGCCGGTGTGGCGGGCGATCGCCGAGATCGACCAACCACGTTTGCGTAGGGCATGTACTTCCAAGTCGTCCTCCCATGTGAGCATGAGAAAGCGGGCCTCCTTCGATGGAGCAACTGGCGTCAGACACCAGCAGCTTCGAGGGAGGCCCGCCCTTCTCGGCGGAGCCACACGGGTGGGGAATTTCGATGAGCGTAAGTGGGGAAATTCAGTGAGCGCGGTCAGGACTACGGCCAAGATGGTGGCCTGCTGCGTCTACGCCTGGTCGGCGACGTCTATCGGCTGCAACTGTTGCCACCAGGCTCACCAATGCTCACCATCCACACGCCGCCACCGGCTACTCCGATTCAGAACAAAACGGTGGCGGCGAAGGTTGCGCGACGCCGGACAGTTGATCGTCAATTCCACGCAGACAACGAGTACGACTGGTCAGCCGGCGGCGGCAGAGCGATCGGCTTCCTCAGGGACGCACGGGTCCTGCTCAGTGACCAACTCAAGGCCGCAGGCTTCGACGACCTCGAGTTGGTCGAGCTGCGGCTGCAAGGTGAAGAACTTGCCACGCTAGATGATTTCGAGGAACTGCTGGCCGTCGACGTCGCCAACGTCGACCGTATGCCTCACCAGGAGGCCGTCGCCCGACATGCGTTATCGCGTCTGCGTGGTCGCGCTGTCCTCGCCGATGAGGTCGGTCTCGGTAAGACCATCGAAGCCGGCCTGGCGGTCAAGGAACTCACCCTGCGGGGTCTGGCGAAACGGGTGCTCATCCTGTGCCCCGCTCCGCTGCGCGAGCAATGGCGCGAGGAAATGCACCAGAAGTTCGACCTGAACTTCGAGGTAGCCCTCCGCGGCCCCGATGTTCATAAGCAGGACAAGCTGATCATGAGCCTGCAGCTCGGACTTCGGTCAGCTTCGAAGCTGACCGCGGAACCCTGGGACATCGTCATCGTCGACGAGGCGCACCGCGCCGCCGGTGCCGGTGCCCGGAAAACCCGCGAGTTCATCACCTCTCTCACGACCACGTGTCGGTATGCCCTGTTCCTCACCGCCACCCCGGTTCAGAACGATCTGCTCGAGCTCTATCGGCTGGTCGAGCTGCTGCGCCCCGGCACCTTCACGTCTGTTCAAGATTTCAAGCGGCAGTTCATGCGAGGATACGACCCACGCACCCCGAATGATCCTGCGGCACTGCGACGGTTGATCAGCAGCGCGATGATCCGCACGACCCGCGCGCAGGCCGGGGTCGATCGTGTCACCCGCCGCGCCGTCGACGTGCCGGTGACGCTCGGGCCCCGCGAGCGTGAGCTCTACGCACTCTGCACGAACCTGCTGCGCAGCGTCATGACCGACCCCAGTGACACTATGCGCCGACGCAGCCTCGCACTCCGGCTCACGGCCAGCCCGTTCTCGATGGGGACCACCGCGCTGAGGATGGCCGAGAGGCATCCCGACCCCAAGGTGCGGGCAGTCCTTACCGAAGTCGGCCACCTCGCGATGGACATCAACGATTCCGCACGTGAGAACACCGCCGTCGAAATCACCCACAAGTGGCTTAAGGAGCACGGCCGAGTCCTGATCTTTACCCAGCACACCGACACCGTGACTGGTCTCCTTCGCCGCATGGAGGTTGAGGGGATCACCGCGCGCTCGTTCCACGGGTCGATGTCTGCCGGGGAACGCGCGGCCACGATCGCCGCATTCCGGTCAGGCGAGGCACCAGTGATGATCTCGACCGACGCGGGTGCCGAGGGCCAGAACCTCCAGTTCTGCAACTGCGTGCTCAACTTCGACTTGCCCTGGAATCCGATGCGGATCGAACAGCGGATCGGGCGCGTCGACCGCCTCACCCAGCCCAAGAACGAGGTGTTCATCGCGAATCTGTACGCGCAGGGCACCATTGACGAGAGCGTGTATCGCCTGCTCGCCGAGAAGCTACGAATGTTCGAGCTGTTGTTCGGCCAGGTCACCACGATCCTCGGCGAACTCGACGATTCGAAGTCGGCCAGCTTCGAAACTCGAATTCTCGAAGCACTTTTCGCGGACAACGACAAGAAGATGCAGAACCTTCTGGGCCAACTCGGCACTGAGCTGGCACAGGCTCGCGAAAGCGCCTCCACACTCATCGCTGCCGACAGCGGCCTGAGCAACTGGATGGCCTCGGCGTTCGAGCATCGAAAGGGTCTGTCCAAGGCGGGATCCAGCGACCTGGCGCCGGAGGTGAGTGAACGCGCACGTATGCGGCAGCGTCGAGTTCAGACCTGGACCCGCAATGTCCTCAAAGCCCTTGGCGCGGAGTTACTGCACGACACCGGTGAGGGCGATGGGGCTTTCATCACCGCGCAGTTCGACGAAGAGTACGAACAGGAACTCGACGGCCGCACGCTGATGCACCTCGCATTCGACCGCATCGGCATGGAGCACCATCCGGATGCCGAGCTGTGCGCCGTCGGCTCACCGGTGTTCGACGAGATCCTCGGGTTGCTTCGCATGCGTGGCGATATGCACGCAACCGTGCCGGTGGTTCCGGACGACATCGGTGACAGCCCGCTCAATCGCGCTGCCAACGTGACGTTGTTGCGTAGGCGTCTTGTCCCCTCGGGTTCGTGGAGCGGGCAGGCAACGTTCCGTGCGGCGGTGGGTGAGAGCGAGACGACAGAGCATCTGCTGACGGCGGACATCAACGGTCACCACGAAGTGCGGCTGCCCCGCAGACCATTGCAGGACGGCGAAACCCTTCCCGCGGCATTCGGTACCCCGACCGAGGTGATCGCTGCGTTCGAGAAAGCGGCGACCAGTCAATTGGAGAAGCTGCGGCGCGACCTGTCGGAGAAGGTGGAAGCCGATCAGGCCGCTGAGCTGACACGCATCCGTACCGGATACACCGCGCAGATTTACGAAGCCTCCTACGAGGACAGTGTCCGTCTGCAGCGCGCGTTGGATTCGGAAGAGAAGCGCCTCAGCCGGGTTCCGGACGTGCGTGCTCGGGCCAAGATGCTCGCACTCACCCTCGATGAAGATGACTGGCTGGTAGAGGAAACCTGGACCGGCCCCAACGACTCGGAAGCCACTTTGACCTACGAGTGGGAGGATCCGGAGCCGCCGCTGGTCGAAAGCGATGCGTCCGGTGACCCGATCGAGGTGCTGGCGTTGTGCTCGGACTCGCATTGCGTCGACGAATCGGAGACGCAGCAGTGCGAGTCGTGTGATCACGTGCTCTGCAGGGCCTGCGGTGAAGATGCCGTGTTCGCCGACTGCCCGGTCTGCGGGCTGGCTAGCTGTGGTGCCTGCCGTGCTGCCGGCGGCGGACTATGCCGCGGGTGCGCATCCCCGCAGCGGGTGCCTGAGTTGGACAGTGAATTCGTGATCGGTTGGCGTTTGAACGGCGGAGCTACCCTGCTGGTCGGCAACCGCGTTGCTGAACTGCACCGGCCGGACGGATCGGCGCACACTGTCGTCCGCAACGAGGACATCGATGACCCGAACCGGAAGCGGATGCGGTCATACGCCTTGAGAAACGGACTGCCACTCGACTGCGGCCTCGTGCTACGCAAGCTCACTGGGCGTCGCGATGCAGAGGACGGCACCCGTGCGCGGCTCAGTTCGACATCAGCAGTTGAGACAGAGTTCAGTATCGCGGCGGCGCCGGGCTCGGCCATTGATGCTGCAGCAGTCACCGACATTCCCAAGCTCGACGAAGCAAATGTAACGTCCGAACGCGCAATGAGTTTAGGGAAGCTGCTGAACAAACTCCGGTCGGACGCACCACCCCCGGCGCCGCCCACGGTGATGGTCACACGCCGCTCCAGCTTCACGGACATCTACCTCGAAGCAGACGGTCTCGCCAAAGAGATATCCATGGTCGAGGATGACGGCAGCATCTCCGTGGCCGATCGCCAGTTCGAACCGATCCAGTGGACGAACTCAACCCTCGACAGTCCAACAATCGGCCAAGCAGTCCTCGATGGGACACAAATTTCGCTGCAGGCTCGAAATGAGGCGGTTCTTGTTTCTTTGTCGGCAGAGGGGAAGGCACGGCCCGATAGATGGGCCGCATACCCCGATGGCAGGAACGTTGCTTACGAGATCTCCTGCTTCGACTACCTCAACTCGATCAAGATGCCCGGTGGAAGACTCGGCAAGCGCAGCAACGAAGTAACGTCCATCACTGAGCCGTTCCCTTCGCCGAGCGAGTGCAGTCTTGTCGAACGTGAGATTCACACCGTCGCGGAACCTGTCGACTTGGCGCCCGGATTCGAACTTGAATCACCTGACGATGAATCATTGAGCAGACTCGGACTCCATCCGAATCGCGCACTCGCAAAGGCGACTCACCCATTACCGACAGAATTGAGTTCCGCACTTCTGGCTAAAGCGAAGCGCCCCTTCACTGCGTCACTGCGCAACGGGTTGGAAGTCAAGGAAATGTGGCGTGGGCACGGCACCGCCGTCCATACGTACCGGACCTTCGACGGCAAGCCGCGCAGCCCACTGGGCCTGCCGGATAACGACTTCGGTGTCTGCCGCGATGGCCACTTCTACCCGGGCGGCACCGCGGCGCTGTGCCGCTCGTGTCATTCCTGGGCGTGCCCGTCCTGCGATGAGCTGGAGCAGCAAGCGCTGTCGGACTGCCCCGGATGCTCCGCTGCGGTCTGTCGCCGTTGCCTCGCTACCGGGTATACCGTGTCGGACACTGCCTGCGTGTTGTGCGGAGATCATTCATGCGCAGACTGCGGACGTGATCCCGAAGTCACTGCGTGCCCGATGTGTGACCGAACGGTGTGTGGCAACTGCCGGATTGAGGACACATGTCCTGCCTGCGCGCGCCTCGATGCCCCTGCCGATGACCAGCGTGCATCGCTTCCCTCCTTGCTGGCCCTGTCGGGCGTCGACCTCCGTATCGCCTCCGACACCGATGCCGATGTCGTCCTCATCAAGCGCGGTGACCTCTGCGAACAGGCCATTGTCCGCAACAACTCTGTCGATTCCTGGAAAGTATTCGGCAAGGGCACTCTTGACAACGCTGACCGATTGGCCTTGGCAGCGAGCGGCATCCTGAACGCCCCGGTCGTGCCCAAAGTGCAAAACCTCGAACCCGAAGCTCCCCTCGACGTGATGCGCTTTGTCGTCAGTTCCGAGCGCACGTATCGGCCGGTTTGGTCGGTCGACGCGTTGCAGGCATCGGGTACTGGAACCCAGGAATTCGATAGCCCCGTGGGGGATCTGATCCGCATCATCTCTTCAGAGTTTCCGCCGTCGAGGCAAGAGCCGACTCCGACGCCCGCCACGCCGCCACGGTTGGCTCGCGAATTCGCGGCCATGCCAACGACGCCGCCTTCCAACCTCGAGATCTCGTGGAAACGCTTCGGCTACACCATCGGCGTCTCCACCCAAGGCCTGTGCCGAACCATCGTCGAACACTCGGTAGCCCAGGAATCGACCGCAGAATGGGCATCAACAACGGCCATGCCGCAATGGATCCGCGACGACTGGGAGCCGCTCCCCGCGGTCCGGGCCCTCGCAATCAGCTACGGCACACCGATGGCCGAGGCCGCGATCGTCGAGTTGGCATCGCTGACTGCGCTTGGTATCCGTATCGGAGATCAGGCTACCTGGTATGCGATTAGCGGATCCGAGAGTGCGCCCGCAGCAACGGCTTTGTCTCGGTGGCTGGGCTTGGGTGATGCTGACGCGGTCAGCGTGTTCACTGACCCGCATCAGGTACGACTGTCCACCGTGACCAATGCAGTGCAGTCCTCCGTGACGGTAGATCCGATCGGCGCACTGAATAGTGCCCCCAGAGGTGGTACCGATGTGTCGGGGGCTGCGCGTGTGGCGTGGAACCCGCCGGTCGAGGTTAGGACACCGCAGCTGGCAAAGCTTCCCGATCGGGTCCGGATCAACCTGGCTCAGGCTTTCCAGCCGACGACCACTGGGAACCAGTTGGAGATCGGCGCACGCGTCGAGCAGCTCGTCACCGTCGAGGACGGTCACGACTGGCTGTACGAACGCACCCTAGCCGCCGGGCAGACGGAGGCCCGGCGAGTGAATGCCAGCACGGGGTACCTGTTCGATTCCGGCGCGATCGACCGAGAGGGCCACTTCGGCACAACCTTCGAGTCCTGCAGCTACTGCGGCGGTACGACCTGCGCCGTGTGTCTCGACAAAGCTGTTGCATGCGACAGTTGCGGGATCAACATCTGCAAGGGCTGCGTAAGCGAGCCGCACGCCAACCTCTGGCTATGCCCGGCGTGCACTGCGATGCGCCCTCCGACGCGCAGTGAGGCTCGCGAGCACGGCCGGCTTCTGTCAACGCGACGGATGCTAATCGGCACCGACACGCAGCACACGGTGGTCGTCGAACGGTCCAAGAACCACTGGACACGCAAGACATCCGACGGCGATAACCAGGTGATCGCGAGTCCATCCGTCAACGCTTTCCTGGATGATCGTCTGACCGCCAATAAGTGAGCCAATAAGTGAACGGGTCTTCTGCACGGATAGGTGACATCTGAGTCGGCCTGCCCGGATCGCCGTCGAGCGCCAACTCAACGCAACCCATCGCGCCTGCGATAGGCGTACTCGCCGACCGTCGAGCCGCCGAGTACACGACACTCCCGCGGTGTGTATTTTCACCGGCATGATTCCCAACTGGACCGTGGAGCGGTGCATGGCGCCAGGTCCTGCCTGGTGAGACCAAGCGGAGCGCCTGGCTCAGGCAGTGGGTGCCAGTGCAGCGCTGCGGCTACAGCCCCAGGTCGCTGATCAGATTCGCCCGCTCGCGCATCGGATCGCAGATCGTCCTCAGGGTCGTCCTCATCCACAGCCGGTTGTCCCTTCCACAGTCTCCGATGCTTGTCCTGCTCCACCTCCGTCGCTTCCTCGGCGGCCGTGTCGTCGCTGGTCTTCGCCATCGGCTTGGGGTTCCGGGTCCGCGCCGCCGAGTGCCACTCCGCGGCGGATGGCCTGGCGTCGGCGATCGGGGCGCACAACAACATCACCCCCGACGATGCCGCCGCGATAAACGCCGCATCCAGGTCGCCGGCCTGCTATTTCCCCATGAATGGCCCCGCTTGGCGGTGAGAGATTCCTAGAGCGCTGCGACCCGGAGCACAAGGGCTGCGGAGGTCGGTATTACCTTGGTTCGCCACGCCGGATTCGGGATTGTCATCGTCACGCCTGGAGCACAGGCGTTGGCGGGTGAATGAGACGGCCGCGACGGCTGAGGGGTGAAATAAGTGACTCGACCCCTGTCGCACCGCTCATAGACTCGATTCGACCGAATGCCGATTCGAGGAAGTCATGAGCCACCTGAAGGTGGACCCCGACGTCGCGTTCAGCACGTCGCGGTCAGTGATCAACGAAGCCGTGGAATTGCACGAGCAACTCGCCGGGCTGCAGCGCGATTGGGACAACCTGTCGCGCAGTTGGTCGGGCGCGGCATCGGCCGCGTACACACCGCTGTGGGAGGAATGGCTTGAGGGGGCGAATTCCCTTGTGGGCACCCTCGAAGACCTGTCCAGCAAGGTCGCCGCTGCCGCAGCCGAGTACGTAGACCGAGACGGTGGGGTGGCCGAATCGATCGATTCTGCCGCAGTCAATCTGGAGCTCTGATGCGCTACAGCGTCGAACTCGGGGAGTTGCTAGCGTTTGTCGACCGCCTCCAGGCGTTCGAACAGCACGCGGAAACCGTCCTGACCCGCGTAGACGGCCAGGTCGCCGACCTTCACCACACATGGTCAGGCGCCGCAGCGGCCGCACACCGCTCACGTCATAACGAATGGATGGCAGCAGCCACCCAGATGCGGGAAGCGCTGGCCGAGCTCCGTGCCACAGCCAACCGGGCGCACCTGAACTACACCGGCGCCGCGCAGCTGAATCTCGACATGCTGCGATGACGGTTCAAGAGGTCGACCCGCAGACGTTCTACGCGGTCGGGCAGGGTTTGTTCGAGAAGGCCGGCAAGCTCTACGACGCCTTCAACGTCAACATCGCGATCCTCGGCGAAACCGCGGCGATGGCAGGAACCGACGACACCGGTACCGCATGGGCAGCCTCGTACGACCAGCGCGTAAGCGAAATCCTCGCTGCAGTTAACGATCTCACGCGTGCGATGGAAAATTACGGTGGCGTCGTCATCCAGGCCGGGCACAACCACGCGCTGGCCGAGCACAACGCCACACCGGGCAACAACGGTCCCGCCCCAGTGAAGCCGCCTGAGCCCGTGAGCTCGGCCGGCATTTTGACCGCGCCACCCTCTGCCGGGGGGCCCGGTTCCGGCCTGCTCGACAATGTCGGTTTGATGCAGCAGGTCGGTGTTCCCGTCCCGGACGGTGACACCGACAAGGTGTCCACGGCTGCGGACGCGTGGGACCGCCTCGCCGCGGTGTACCAGACAACGACCGTCGCCGAGGGCCTGGGAGTGGACGCGCGCGCGTTTCGGGACACACGGTCGCCGGAGATCGAATACATCGTGCGCGACCTGGAGGAACTGCGAGACGCCACGTCAGCAGTGCTGGACGGTTGCGCCGAACTGGCCCAATCGTGCCAGGAGTACCGAACCGCGCTCGCGGATCTGCGGACCACTCTTGAAGGGATTCTGGAGGACCTCGCGGTCGAGCTGGCCGCGACGGCAGCCATCGGCATCGCGGCCTCGTTTGTCTCGTTCGGTGCCGGGGCGGTCGCCGCGACGGCTAAGGCCGCGCATTCGGTCACCAAGTTCGCCCGCATCATCGCCGAAGCCATTGGCGCTTGGAAGATCTCAAGAAACTTCAGCAAGGGTGTCAAAAGTGCCCACGACATCGCCGGCGTGCGAACCAAGCTTCAGCGCATCAAGAACCTGGGACGCAAGAGCAAGTCCGAGGAGAAGCCCCCCGTACCGACACCTCCCCCCTCTCCCCCGGGTGTGCCTGCGGGCTGGACGGCACGGCCCGCTGACAACGGCATGGGCACCGTCTATCAGCAGCCGGGATCGTTAGGAAATAGCAATTCAGTGCGAGTAATGGAGCCTGGGGCCGATCCTCGATACCCCAACGGCTATGTGAAGTTCACCAATGGGCACAATCAGCCAATAAATATCGATGGAAAGCCTGGGACACGGGCTGAAACCCACCTCCCCCGAGGTCCCGACGGCACATACCCGATCCCGAAAGGCTGGCCGTGATGGACCTGGGATTAAAAGGAAAACGCCTGCAGTCGGTACTTATCGACTACACGCTGCGTCTGCAGCTGTCAGACGTCTATTTCATCGTGATCGAGTCCCCGTTCAACCTTGATTTCGAGGGAAGATATGTGTCCTTGTCGCCCGAAGAGGATGCCGACGAGGACTTTGAGCCAATCCGCCTGCTGGTCGGACGGACGGTGGAAGAGGCCACCGCCGACGAGTCCGGAACACTCCGCATTCGGTTCAGCGACGGCACCCTACTTAGGGTGCCGCCAGACGAGGCATATGAGGCATGGAACGTTTCGGGACCAGATGGTGCACTGGTCGTAAGCACCCCTGGCGGCAAGTTGGCCACGTGGACTGCACGGCCCGAGTCATAGTTTCCGCTAGACCATGATTCGAGACGCATTGTCCCGCACCAGCACGACCTTCGCCCCACTGCACAGATGATCGACTACACAAAGCTTCCCACTCTCTCCGGTGTCTACCTCGAAGACAGCTCGACGCAGTGTTGACGCCTGAGAGCCCTGCTTATCACCCGCCACTCCCCGGTGACCAGTATTGCTACGCCATGGCGACCCTCAGCTTCCGCGAGGTTGAAAAGATCGAATGGCTTTCCAACTCAGAACGTCATTACACCGATGCGACGGGTGAGGAAGACCTCGGAAATATCGACGCTGTTGACGTGGACGGGGATTGGATCGTCGTGGAAGGGGATTGCGGACGGGTACGCGTCCGCGGTTCCCTGCCGTACTTCGAACTTGATAACTGAGCACCAGTACGCCTACATCGACTCGATAGCCGCCCCTACATCCGCGAATACCGCGTCAACGCAAAGCTGTACAACCCATACGCCGCAAACCCCGCCGCAGCGATCATCAGCAGCGCCGGACCGTGCTGCGTCTCCCCCAGCGCCCGCACCGCGGCATCCAGGCCGGTCGCCCGCGACGGGTCACTCAGGAACGACGCCCCGATCACCGACGCGCCGGCCGCGAACAACACAATGCCCTCGGCGACATGGCCGCAGACCCCGAGCACGGTGATCAGCAGCCCGCCCGGCACGGTGAGGTCGTTGAGGAACTTGCGCGATGCCCCCTTGTAGACGAAGTACGCGCCGAACGCCGCGATCCCGACGCCGACGGCGACCAGCACCGCTTTCCCCTGACCGGTCTGCATCAGCCGCGCGCTGAGGCCTTCGGCCCGTTCGCTGCCCTGCCGCCCGACCCCGAGCGCGAACTGCGCCGCGGCGAACGACAGCGCCAGGTACAGCAGCGCCAGCCCAAACGCCTTGAGCCGATTCACCAATGGCGACTCCCGCAGGTGCGCGTAACTGTGCTCGCCCGGATGCAGGCCCACGATCGTCTCGGCGATCCGCCACATCGCCAGCGCGAACATGCCGAACGCGACGATCCACAGCGACACCTGCCCACCCGGCTGCCCGGCCAGCGTCGCCAGCGCCCCGGTCTGGTCGGCCTCCCCGCTGAATCCCGACGCGATCCGCACGATGATGTACGCGATCAGCAGGTGCAGCAGCCCGTTGACCGGGTAGCCGGCCCGGGCGATCCACTCGATGGTGCGGCTCCCGGTGGCAGCGTTCACCGCACCTTTGAACGTCACCACACCATCCCCGTGTCCACCCGCAGCACCCGCGAGGCCTACCCACCTGCGAGTTTGGTGAAACCACCGCCGCAGCCACCGGAATCGAGGACCGCAGAGCTCCCGCGGTGGGCCAGAATGAACGGGTGACCGAACACCGGGACGACGTCGCGGTAGAGGTGCTGGGCAAGCTGTTGGCGCGCATCGACGCTCACAACCGGAAGGGGCACGGGCCGTACCTCGTCTCACACGCCTGGACCGACGGCTCGTCGATCCGCATCGTCTATTCCGCCCCGCCGTCACCCCGCGCCTGGGGACTGGCGCGCGACACCACCGAGTCCATCGTCGATCCCGGACCGTGGCAGGACACCGACGAGGCCGCGCTGTACTACCTGCTGATCGACTTCGACGAGAATCAGCCGAACACATCGCCAGGCGGCGCCGCCGATCCGGCTGCCATCTGGTGGTTCGGGCAGCCTCAGCCGGACCTGCCGCAGAAACTGTCAGACCTTCCGGACTCGTACCGCTACACCTAGACCACCCAGATTGCGCCCACGGCCGTGAATCCACGCCTGGGCACGACCCTCAGCTCAATCTCGACGCCTCGACGCCCCGCCGCGCCGAGCCCGAACCTCAGTCCCGCACCGCCACCGTGAACGCCGACCCCCGCTCGCGGTCCAGGTACGTCTCACTCTTGTTCTTCAGGAAGAACACGTACACCACCAGCGACACCGCGACGCACACCGTCACGTACCCGATGAACCACGGCACATGGCCGTGCTCCTTGGCCCACTGGTAGATCAGCGGCGCGGTCCCACCGAAGATCGAGTTCGCCAGCGCGTAGCCGATCCCGACGCCGAGCGCGCGCACGTGCGCCGGGAACAGCTCCGACTTCACCAGTGCGTTGATCGACGTGTATCCGGTCAGGATGATGTAGCCGCCCGCCACCAACGCGAACGACAAGAAAGCAGAGCTGCTTTCGGGCAGGAACGTGATCAGGATGTAGGTGTAGAACAGCGCGCCGACCCCGAAGAACACCAGCATCGGTTTGCGGCCGATCTTGTCGCTGATCAGCCCGCCGATCGGCTGCAGCAGCATCAGGAAGATCAGCCCGATCAGGTTGATCCAGGTCGCCGTCATCCCGTCGTCCTTGAACGCGGTCTTCACGATCGCCGGCGCGTTGACGCTGTAGGTGTAGAACGCGACGGTGCCGCCCATCGTGATCAGGAAGCACATCAGCAGCGGCCGCCAGTAGTCGGTCAGCAGCGTGCGCATCGACCCCGCACCCGGATCCGCCCCGGACCGGGCCGCCTCGATCACCTCTTCGGACAGTGATTCGTCCATCGTGCGGCGCAGCCAGAACACCACCACCGCGGCCACCCCGCCGATGGCAAACGCTATGCGCCAACCGAAGTCGCGCATCTGGTCGTCGTCGAGGAACACCTGCAGGATCAGCAGCGTGAACTGCGCGAGCACGTGTCCGCCGACCAGCGTCACGTACTGGAACGACGAGAAGAACCCGCGCCGCTCCCGCGTCGCCGCCTCCGACATGTACGTCGCCGACGTGCCGTACTCCCCGCCGGTCGCGAAGCCCTGCACCAGCCGCGCCAGAATCAAGATCACAGGCGCGGCCACACCGATCGAGGCCTGCGACGGCACCAGCGCGATCACCGCCGAACACAGCGCCATCAACGACACGCTGACCGTCAGCGCGGCGCGGCGGCCCCGCCGGTCGGCGAACCGGCCGAAGAACCATGACCCGACCGGACGCATCACGAACGTGATCGCGAAGATCGCGTACACGTACACCGTCGAGTTCTTGTTCTCCTCGGCGAAGAACTGGCCCTCGAAATACGTTGCGAACACGGTGTAGACGTAGACGTCGTACCACTCGACGAGGTTGCCCGAGGACCCGCGCAGTGTGTTCCAGATCGCACGCCGGGTCTCGGCCGGGCTGGACCTCGGAGCCGGGGCTGCGGTGTTCGTCGTCATATCGTCCTTTCCGGTGAGCGCTGCACGGCGGCCACCTGAGGCCCGCGACGCGCCCCGTCTGGCATGCGCACAATCCACAGATTCCCCCGCGCCGCGCTCGCGACGTGGAGCAGGCTACCGCGCCCCGATCCGCGACGGGAAGCAGGTTGGCGCAGAACAAGATCAGTTTCTCGAAGCACTCACCACGCCCCCCGAGCCCTTCTACGCTGGCGCCATGCGCGACCGCCGTCGGGCACGGGCCATCGCCGCCGCCAAACTTGCCGGCTGCTGCTTGATCGCGGGCCTGCTCGTCGCCGCGCTGGCATTCCCCCTCGTCGGCGGCGCGGGCACCGCGGTGCTGCGCGTCTCCAACTCCGCCACCGACGAGTCCGCCGACCTGCTCGGGGGCGAGGTGCCTGCGGTGTCCACGATGGTCGACGCCGCCGGAAACCCGATCGCGTGGCTCTACGAACAGCGCCGGTGGGAGGTGCCCGCCGAACGCATCGCCGACACCATGAAGCTGGCGATCATCGCGATCGAGGACAAACGGTTCGCCGAGCACAACGGCGTCGACTGGCAGGGCACCCTGACCGGGCTGGCGGGCTACGTGCGCGGCGACAAGGGCGTGCGCGGCGGGTCCACGCTGGAACAGCAGTACGTGAAGAACTTCAACCTGCTGGTGCGCGCCGAGACCGACGCCGAGCGGCGCGCCGCCGTCGAGGTCACCCCGGCCCGCAAACTGCGCGAGATCCGGGCGGCCCTGGCCATGGACAAGATGCTCTCCAAGACCGAGATCCTGACCCGCTACCTGAACCTGGTGTCGTTCGGCAACGGTGCATTCGGGGTTCAGGACGCCGCGCGCACCTACTTCGGTATCGATGCCGTCGACCTGGACTGGGGGCAGGCCGCACTGCTGGCCGGGATCGTGCGCTCCACCAGCCTGCTCGACCCGTACACGAACCCCGACGGGGCGCTGTCGCGGCGCAACCTGGTGCTCGACACGTTGATCGCGAACCTGCCCGACCGCGCCGACGCGCTGCGCGCCGCGAAGGCCCTCCCGCTCGGGGTGCTGCCGCGCCCGGATCCGTTGCCGCAGGGCTGCATCGCCGCCGGCGATCGCGGCTTCTTCTGCGAGTACGCGATGCGGTTCCTGGCCCGCGCGGGCCTGAGCGCCCGCGATGTGGCCCGCAACGGCTACCTGATCCGCACCACACTGGCCCCCGACATCCAGGCCGGCGTCAAAGCCGCGGTGAACCAGTACGCCGACCCCGACGACGCCGGGGTGGCCAGCGTGATGAGCGTGGTGCTGCCCGGCCGCGACGCCCACCGGGTGGTGGCGATGGCCGACAGCCGCAATTACGGGCTCGACCTGAGTGCCGGTGAAACCGTGCAGCCGCAACCGTTTTCGCTCGTCGGCGACGGCGCCGGATCGATCTTCAAGATCTTCACCACCGCCGCGGCGCTGGAGATGGGGCTGGGCATCAGCGCGCAGCTCGACGTTCCGCAGTCGTTCCAGGCCACCGGCCTCGGGGACAGCGCCGAACCGGGATGCCCGGCCAAGACATGGTGCGTGAAGAACGTCTCGAACTTCGGCGGCCGGCTCAGCGTCACCGACGCGCTGGCGAAGTCGCCGAACACCGCCTTCGCCAAACTGATCTCCCAGATCGGGGTTCCCCGCGCGGTGGACATGGCGGTGCGGCTCGGGCTGCGGTCCTACGCCGAACCCGGCACCGCCCGCGTCTACGACCCAGACAGCAACGAGAGCCTCGCCGATTTCATCAAACGGCAGAACATCGGCTCCTTCACCCTCGGGCCGTTCGAACTCAACGCGCTCGAGCTGACCAACGTCGGGGCCACCCTGGCCTCCGGCGGCATGTGGTGCCCGCCCAACCCGATCGACAAGGTCTTCGACCGGCACGGTAAGGAAGTCCCGCTGCAGACGCCACCGTGCGAGCAGGTGGTCCCCGAAGGACTGGCCAACGCGATGGCCAACGCGCTCGGCAAGGACCACATCAACGGAACCGCCACCGGCGCAGCGGGTTCGGTCGGCTGGACGCTGCCGATGTCGGGCAAGACCGGCACCACCGAATCGCACCGCTCGTCGGCGTTCCTCGGATTCACCAACCGCTACGCCGCCGCGAACTACATCTTCGACGACTCGTCGTCACCGTCGGGGCTGTGCTCCTATCCGCTGCGTAAATGCGGCGACGGCGACCTCTACGGCGGCACCGAACCGGCACTGACCTGGTACCGGGCCATGAAACCGATCGCCGAGAACTTCGGGCCGGTCGCGCTGCCGCCCACCGAACCCCGCTACGTCGACGGCGGCCCCGGCAGCGAGGTGCCCGACGTCACCGGGCTCAAACTCGACGCCGCGCGGAACAAGTTGACAGAGCTCGGGTTTCAGGTCCCGCCCGATCCGACGTCGGTCAACAGCGACTCCGCGAAGGGCACCGTGGTCGGCACGTCGCCGCGCGGGAAGACGATTCCCGGCTCCATCGTGACGATCCTGACCAGCAACGGCATCCCGCCGGTGGTCTACCGGCCGCCACCGCCGCCGGAAGCGCCCCCGCCTCCGCCGCCCGGGGCGCTGCCGCCGCCGCCCAACGTGATCGAGATTCCGGGGCTGCCGCCGATCTTCCTGCCGGGGGCGCCTCCGCCGCCCCCACCGCCACCGCCGCCATTGCCGCCGCCCCCGCCCTGATCAGTCGGCCGAGCCCCACTCCAGGGCGGGTTCGGCCGAGTCGACGCTGCCGCCGCTGGAGATCGTCAGCTGGTTGGGTTGCACGTCGTAGCGGGCCCCGTCGGATCCGGTGACGGTGAATCCGTCGCCGGAGCGGGTGGCGCCCTGGATCTCGCGGTTGGCGCCGTCACGCAGCCGCTCCCCGCGGTAGTAGTAGTCGCCGTCGCCGGCCTCACAGATGATCGCCAGCGACAGCGACGTGCGGATCAGCGCCGCGGGCGTGTCCCCGGAGTCGCATCGCGCGGTGTGCCCGACGAAGCCCTGCGCGTCGGTGCCCGACACCCCGTCGACCGCCGACCTGTTCGGCGACTCCGGCGACTCCGACGTCTCTGTCGAGGACTGCGGGGGCGCCGCGATGCGCGGCGGGGCCGGCTCCTTGCCGCCGCTGAACACCAGCACCAGCGCGAGGATCACGGCGGCGGTGAACAGCACCACGATCGCGCCGATCAGCGCGAGCTGTCCGCGGGTGAACCGCCGCGCCGGCGGTGCGGGTGGCGGCGGCATCGGCGCCGGGGTCGGGGTCGGCTGGGCCTGGGTGAACTGTCGGGTCGCCGGCGGGGTCGCGGCGGGCTCCGGTGCGGGTGCGGCGTCGACAGCCGCGAGAGCCGCGGCGGCGGCGCGACTCAGCTCCCCGGCGGTGGCGTAGCGCTCGGCGGGATCCTTGGCCATGCCGCGGGCGATCACGTCGTCGAACGCGCGGCTGATACCGCGGCGCATGATGCTCGGCCGCGGCGGCGGGGCGAACATGTGCGCGCTCCACACCTGCCGCACGTCGGCGGCCTCGAACGGGGCGCGGCCCGTCATCGACTCGTACAGCAGGCACGCCAGCGAGTAGATGTCCGAGGCGGGGCCGCCGCGTTCCCCGGAGAATCGTTCCGGCGCCATGTACGCGCTGGACCCGACGACCAGGCCCGTCGACGTCACCGATGCCTCCCCGCCGCCGTGCGCGATCCCGAAGTCGACCAGGTAGGCGAAGTCGTCGTGGGTCAGCAGCACGTTCTCCGGTTTGATGTCGCGATGCACCAGGCCGTTGGCGTGCGCGTCGTCCAGCGCCGCGGCGACCTGGCGCAGGATCGCGACCGCGCGGGCCGGCGGCAGCGGGCCGTCGTTGCGCAGCACCTCTTTGAGGCTGGCGCCGTCGACGAGGCGCATGTCGATGTAAAGCTGACCGTCGATCTCCCCGAAGTTGTGCACGGGGATCACGTGGGGTTCCTGCAGTCGCGCCGCGACGCGGGATTCGCGGCGGAACCGGTCCTGGAAGCTGCGGTCGGCGGCCATCTCCGGGCGCAGCAGTTTGATCGCGACCATGCGCTCACGCGCGGTGTCGTAGGCGCGGTACACCTCGCCCATTCCCCCGACCCCGATCACGGAGTGCAACTCGTACGGCCCGAATCGCGTGCCCAATCGAGCGCCACCCTGCGGGGTGCTCACATGCCATCCTTCCGTCGACGACCAGCAGCCGACGTCTAGGCTTCCCGCTTCGCGCGGACTCTTAACCGCCTCCGGGAATCAGCAGCGTGCCAGCAGGTCGGTCAGCTCGGCGTCGAACCGGTCGGCCAGATCCCACAGGTCCTCGACGAGCTGCGGGCACGAGATGATGCCGACGTTGAGCTTGTCGCCCATCGACATCACCGTGATGTTCAACCCGGAACCGGGGAAGATCGGCCCGAACGGATACAGGGCAGTGACCTGGGCGCCGCCGCTGTAGAGCGTCGTCGTCGGGCCGGCGACGTTGGAGATGATCACGTTGTGGATGACCGCGCGGCTCAGCGAGGTGTGCGACATCACCCGCAGCAGCCAGCCGAACATGTCACGCGAGATCGATTGCGCCAGGTCGACCAGCATCGTCGGGCCCAGCGAACCGCTGTGCTCCTTGGCGAGCAGGTTCGATTCGCCGATCGCGTGCAGCCGCTCCAGCGGATCCTCGATATCGGTGTGCAGGCTGCAGAACATGCCCGAGAGCTGGTTGCGTCCCGGCCGGTCGGACTTGCCGTGCACCGACGCCGGGACGACCGCGATCAGGGGTTTGCCGGGCAGCTCACCGCGGTCTTCGAGATAGCCGCGCAACGCGCCGGCGCACAGCGCCATCACCACGTCGTTGACCTTCACCTCGGCCTGATTCTTGATCTTCTTCACGTCGTCGAGGCTCAGCTGCGCGAACGCCACCATGCGCTCGGAGGTCAGCGGCGCGTTGAACGGCGTCGACGGCGCCGAGAACGGCGCGGCCATCGCCGTCCCCGACAGCGCGCGGGTCACGGTGTTGGTGATCAGCGACGCCGTCACCGGCACCACCCGGGTCAGCTGCCACGGCCTGGTCACGAACCGCCAGAGGCCGTCGGCGGCGATCTCCCAAGCGCTCGCCCCCTGCGGCGCCTGCACCGGGTCGGGCGGTGGCGCATCGGGTTCGGTGTCGAGTAACTGGGCCAGCAGGTTGGCCGCCGACACCCCGTCGACGACGGCGTGGTGCACCTTCATCAGCACCGCCACCCGGTGTTCGTCGTGGGCGGCGCTGCCACCCACCCCCTCGATCACCCACATCTCCCACAGCGGCTTGCTGCGCTCCAGCGGGGTCGCGACGAGCCGCCCGCACAGTTGCGCCAGCTCCTCGCGCCCGCCCGGCTCCGGCAGGGCGACCCTGTTCAGGTGCCGGGAGAGCTGGAAATCCTTGTCCTCCACCCACACCGGATGGTCGATGTTCAGGTCGGGGTCCTCGAGCTTGGTGCGGAACTCCGGGATGGCCGGGATCCGCGACGCGAGGTGGTCGCGGAACTTCTCGAAGGTGTAGCCGCCCGGCACGGTCGAGGTGTCCAGCTCGGTGATCGAACACACCTGCAGCGGCACCGTGGAGGATTCGCTGTACAACAGACCCGCGTCGAGGCCACTGAGGCGTTCCATGCGGCGGGCTTACCCGCTGTGACGACGGTCTCAAACCGCGCGCCCTGGTACCCGCCGAGACTCGGCTCACGGTCGTGAATCACGCGTCGATCACCACCGTCAGCCCAGGTTCGACGCGCTCAGGGCGCGTCCGGCAACGCCAACCGGTGGATGATCCGCAGCGTCGACCCGTACTGGTGGGCCAGCGACCCGGTCAGGTAAGGCAGGCCGTACTTCTCACACAGCGGACGGACCCGGCGGGAAATCTCGGCGAGACGGTTGCTCGGCAGGTCCGGGAACAGGTGATGCTCGATCTGGTAACACAGGTTGCCGCTGGCGAAGCCGAGCACCTTGCCGGCCTTGAAGTTCGCCGCACCGAGCATCTGTCGCAGATACCATTCGGCTCTGGTCTCGGTCTCGAGTACGTCGGCGGCGAACTTCTGGGTGCCGTCCGGGAAATGACCGCAGAAGATCACCACGTAGGACCAAAGGTTGCGCAGCAGGTTGGCGACGGCGTTGGCCTTCATTGTGCGGCGCCAACGCTTGAAACTCAGCGCCGGCCACAGCACGTAGTCCTTGACACCCTGGCGGGCGATCTTGCCGCCCAAGAGTTTGAGCTGAGCCAGTTTCTCCGCCCGGGGACGGCCCAGGTCGACCCCGTGCAGTGCAATGCCCCACTCGAACGTCAACGCCAGCAACAGGTTCTGCAGCGGCTGCAGCAGGTAGCCGCGTCGCCACGGCTGGTCGGTGGTCACCCTCATCACGCCGAAACCGAGGTCGTCATCCTCGCCGAGCACGTTGCTGAACACGTGATGTCGGTAGTTGTGCGACTTCTTCCACTGCGACGAGACCGCGACCATGTCCCACTCCCAGGTGCTGGAGTGGATCTCCGGGTCGTTCATCCAATCCCACTGCCCGTGCGAGACGTTGTGGCCGATCTCCATGTTCTCCACGCTCTTGGCGAACCCGAGCGCGGCGGTCCCCAGCATCCAACCCGCCGTCGAACGGGTGGTCGCGATGATGAGCCGCGCCGCCACGTCGAGTGTCCGTTGGAACGAGATGGTGCGTCGGATGTAGGCCGCATCGCGGGACCCCAGGGACTCCTCGATGTCGGCTCGGATCGAATCGAGCTCGCGCCCGAGACTTTCGATGTCTTCGGGGCTCAGATGCGTGTATCGGGCGATATCGGTGATGGCCATGGCGGGTCCTAGCGTCGATCCAGCTGAAGGGCGCCGTTACAGACCCTGAAACCGAAAGGGATGAGAAACCGGTCGGCGGTGGCGTAGCGACAAGCGTTATCACGCCGACGGGTTCCTCCAGCATACCCGAGACCGGGCCGACCAAACGGCGGGAGACCGTACGGACCCTAGGGCCGCAACTCGGCCATCAGCCTCATCAGCGGCACGGTGGCCACACCGATGGCGCTGTCGCAGATCCCGACCGGGATCACCACGGTACCGGCGTGGATGAGGCCACCACACGAGTACACCACGTTCGGAACGTAGCCGTCGCGCTCGTCGGGCGCCGGGACCAGCAGCGGCCGCCGGAGACGACCGATCACCCGGGTCGGATCGTCGAGGTCGAGCAGGATCGCCCCGATGCTGTATGTGCGCATCGGCCCGACACCGTGGGTCAGCACCAGCCATCCCTCATCGGTTTCCATTGGGGGTCCGCAGTTTCCGAGTTGCAGCGTCTCCCACACCTCGGCCGGCTGTTGGCATCGCGACGAGGTCGTCCACACCGACAGGTGATCGGCGAACGCGACGGTGTTGGTCTCGCGATCCGACCTCGACATCGCGGCGTATCTGCCGCCGATCCGGCGGGGGAACAAACCGAGGCCCTTGTTCGCGGCGGCACGCCCGACGAGCGGGGCCGAGGTGAACGTCTGGAAGTCCGTGGTGGTGAGCAACTGCTGGCTGATGTGCGAGCCGCTGTAGGCGGTGTAGGTGGCGTGGTAACTCACCGAACCGTCGTCGTCGACGAACCGTACGAAGCGGGCATCCTCCATTCCGGCGTGCTCAGCTTCCATCGCCGGCCACAGCACCCGTTCGGAAAGCGCTACACCGGAGGAGAATTCGACGGCATAGCAGCGGTCGGCGATGCCGCGGATCAGTGCGATGGTCTCCTCGGCATGTCCCCACATGGTCAGGTTGGCGTGCAGCCTGTCGAGCCGCTCGTCGAGATCGGATCTGGTGAACAGTTCACCGAGGCCGGCGAAGACGTAGTCGGCGGCTTCACCGTCGCGGCCTCGTTCGCGGAGCGCGACGCGAAAGACGGCGGCGTCGAGCAAGGTGGGCTCGACCCGGCCGGTGGATGCGAACGGAGGCGGTTGGTCGATCGTGGCGTGCCCCCGCGCGTCGACGATGCCGGTGCGGAATCCGATCGTGGAGCGGTGGCCCTCGCCGATCCCACGCACGCTCATCACGAACCGCAGGCCGCCTTCGGCGACGTCGCTCTGGTCCGGATGCGCGACGACGCTCGGATTGCACAGCGCCGCACCCTCGATCGCGTACTCGTTGGTGAACGTCGCGCCCAGCAGAAGCAACCGTGCTTCGTCGAGTCCGTGCTTCGGGTCGAGCCGGTCGGCAAGTTCGTCGGCATGTCTGCGAAACGTCCCGGCCAGATCGCGGTGGCGCCCGTCGAAGCGTGTCAGCACGTCGCGCAACGTCGTGCGCACCTCGTCGTCGGTCAGGGCCAGGATTCTCGACAACACGCTGCCTGCGCGGGAGTCCTGGGGTTCGAAACCCTCCTGGCCGGGCACGAACAGCCGGGTGACCACGCGGCGCGGGTCGGCCGACATCCGCTGCCGGCTGCGCGTCGCCAGCTGCTCTCCGGTGACCGTCATCGGGCGACCGGCGCCAAGGTGCGTGCGTGTTGCATGGTGGCGAGCACGGCGAGGGTGGACTCCGCGCCCTGGTTGAGATTCACCCGGTCGGCGTGCAGACCGTCGAAGCCGGCGCCGCTGCGCGGATCCCACATCGGCAAACCGAGGTCGTTGTCGCCCTGGAACCAGGCCACCGCGGCCATGACGCCCCCGGGCCAGATCGAGCTGGAGTCGGTGGCTGCCGCGCGTGCACATGCCTCGGCCAGGCTGGCGACCTCGATCGGTTGCTGGTCGAATCCGGGCGCGCTGTCTTCCGGTCCGCGTCCCGCGACGGGGGTGGGCGAGAGATGACCGTTGGACGTCTCGACCCCCAGCAGCCATCGCAGCGCATCCAGGCCGCGCTGCCGCAGCGGAGCATGGTGCAGCGCCACCCCGGCGGCGATCATCGCCTCAGCCAGGGTCGCGTTCCCATAGGTGAGGCGCGGTTCGGGCCACGGCCATTCGGGGTGCTGAGGCGCCCGAGGCACCGAACGGGAGTAGTCGGCCAGCAGCTTGAGCGCGGCGACGTTCTGCTGGTCTGCGCCGAGCAGCTCGGCGGCGCCGATCGCGGCGAACGCCATCGCGCGCCGGTGCGGTGAGCGGGCCACGGCGGCGCGTTCGAACTGGATCGCCGCGAGCCGGCGAACCATCTCGACGGGGCTGTGCGCGGCGGCGGTGCCCAATCCCCAGATCGCACGCCCCCAGTGGTCGTCGGTGCTCGGCGCGTCCGTCCAGTGGCCGCCTGCGCTCATCCTGTTGTGACAGGTGCCGTCGGCCCACTGGGCGCGACCCAGGAAGGAAAGCGCGTTGGTGGCAAGCCGTTTCACCTCGGCGGTCGGCTCGGGTTCGCGCGCGGTGACCACCAGCACCCTGGCCATATCGTCGGTGCAGTACCCGTGGTCGCGACGAGGTTCGGCGAGCAGCGCGTGCTCGAAGGTGGCGCGATGGTCCGTCAGGCGCAGCAGGTGGCTGAACACCGGTTGCGGTACCGCCCCGATCACGGTGCGGCCAGCCGCTCCGCGACGAGATGCCGGGCCAGCTCGACGTACGCGTCGGCGACCACCGGCCAGGCCGTCGCGGGCGCCAGATGGCTTGCCGCAGAGGCCATGGCGTCGGCAGTGCGTGGGTCGGTCAGTAGTTGCCGCAGCGCCTCGACCAGCGCCCGTGGGTCGTCGTGGCCGACGACGGTGCCCGCTCCGCTGCCGAGCACCTCCACCGCATGGGGGAAGGCGGTCGCGATGACCGGTCGCCCGTTGGCGACGGAGTCGATCAGCACACCCGAGGTGACCTGGTCCCTGGAGTCGTACGGCAGGACCACCACCGCCGCGCCGCGCAACAGCGCGGTCAGCTCCTGCGGGGTGCGGTAGGCCGGGTCGAAGCTCACCGAATCGGCGACACCGAGCCGCTGGGCGTGGGCGATGAGGCCGTTCCGATAGGCTTCCCCCTCGGTGGCGAGCACCTTCGGGTGGGTACGGCCGGCGATCAGGTAGCGCGGCGGCCCGGGAAGATCGGCCAGCGCGGCCATCGCGTCGATGACGCGTTCGACGCCCTTGCCGGGGCCGAGTAGACCCCAGGTCAGGATGGTCGGCCGTCCGGGCGGTGCCGGCACGATATCCGCCGGTAGCGCCGCGCCGTGCGGGATGACGGTCACCTTCGACGGGTCGATGCCGTAACCCGCGCACAACAGGGTCCGCGCCGACGCCGACATCACGACCGCGCGCCCCGCCCGGGCGACCACGGCCTCGAGGACCGAACGTTGGTGCGATGCAGGATCTTTGAGCACTGTGTGCAGCACGACGATCGATGGCACACGCAGGGCACCCATGATCTCGACGACCTCGTCGCCGTCGGTGCCGCCGTAGATGCCGTACTCGTGCTGGATGACGGCGACATCGCTGAGGTTGAGCCATTCCGATGCCGCGGCGACCGAGGACGCCGAGCCGTTGACCAGCTCTCCCACCACACCGCCGGCCGCAGAGGCCGTCCCGTCGGCGATGCGCACGATGCTGACGTCGACGCCCTTGGCCGTCAACCCATCGGCAAGCGCGGCGCTGAACGTCGCAAGGCCGCATACCGTCGGCACGTAGGTGCTGAGGATGCCGACACTCGGCACATAGGAAAAGCCCTGCATTCCAAAGGGTGCGACCACATGATCGACTGACGGAGCATTCAAGATAGTCCCGACCGGACTGTTGCCACCGGCGTGGCCGGCGTGTGTGGAGACTCGGGGAGAACACCACGACGCGGTAAGTGCACTCAACCGAACTGCTGGGATTGCCAGCTTCCGCCAGCCTACACCTCGCCCTACCACGAGCCCGTTTGCCGACTTCGATGCACTAATCCCCCACTTCAGGCTTGATTCGCGCTACGGTTCGGACTGGGTTGATTTCCAGCCCCACGGAAACGTCGCGGCGGCGACCCGGTCCCGCCGAACCAAACCTCGACGTCAGCCGCCATTCACGGTTTGCGACACACTCGGGGTTCACGGCGACGGCGGACATCTCTGCACTCTCCCCGCGGGCCCCGGCGGCACCGCACCCGAGGCGGGCCACGACATCAGAGCACGTACCTGTGCGCACCACTGTCATGAAGGGCTGCCGATGAGCCAGTTCACCGAAACCATGTACGCCAATGCCCACCGCAGTACGAAGGGCATCAACACCGGCGAGCCCCACGCACCGGTCCGCCATTCCTGGGAGGAGGTCCACCAGCGCGCCCGCCGGATCGCCGGCGGGCTGGCCGCCGCCGGTGTCGGCCCCGGTGACGCGGTCGCGATGCTGGCCGGCGCCCCGGTCGAGATCGCTCCGGCCGCACAGGGCGTGTGGATGCGAGGTGCCAGCGTGACCATGCTGCATCAGCCCACACCACGTACCAACCTGGTGCGCTGGGCCGAAGAGACCACCGCCGTCATCGAGATGATCTCGGCCACCGCCGTGATCATCTCCGATCCGTTCATGGCCGCCGCGCCGGTACTGGCCGAGCTCGGCATCGGCGTGCTGAGCATCGCCGACCTGCTGACCACCGAGCCGATCGATCCCGTTGACACCCACGACGACGACATCGCGCTGATGCAGTTGACCAGTGGCTCCACTGGATCCCCCAAGGCGGTCCAGATCTCCCACGCCAACATCGTCGCCAACGCCGTCGCGATGACCGAGGGATGCGACTTCGACGTCGACACCGACGTGATCGTCAGCTGGCTGCCGTGTTTCCACGATATGGGCATGACCGGCTATCTGACTGTGCCGATGTACTTCGGCGCCGAGCTGGTCAAGATCACTCCAATGGACTTCTTGAACGATATTCTGTTGTGGCCCAGGCTGATCGACAAGTACCGCGGCACCATGACCGCCGCGCCCAACTTCGCCTACAACCTGCTCGCCCGGCGGCTGCGCCGACAGGCCACCCCGGGAGAATTCGACCTGTCCTCGCTGCGGTGGGCGCTCTCCGGCGCCGAGCAGGTCGACCCGGACGACGTCGCGGATCTGTGCGCGGCAGGTGCCCCGTTCGGCCTCAAACCCGAGGCGGTGATCCCCGCCTACGGGATGGCCGAGACGACGGTCGCTGTGTCGTTCTCCGAATGCGGCGGCGGCATGGTCGTCGACGAGGTGGACGCCGACCTGCTCGCCGTCCTGCACCGTGCGGTCCCCGCGACGAAAGGGCACACCCGCCGCCTGGTCACCCTGGGCCGGCCCTTGGCCGGACTGGAGCTGCGCGTGGTCGACGAATACGGCTGCGTGCTACACCCCCGGGGCGTCGGCGTCATCGAGGTGCGCGGGGCATCGGTCACCGCCGGATACATCACCGCCGCCGGATTCATTGCCGCACAGGATGAGCGGGGCTGGTACGACACCGGCGACCTCGGTTACCTGACCGAGGCCGGCGACGTGGTGGTGTGCGGGCGCCTCAAGGACGTCATCATCATGGCCGGCCGCAACATCTACCCCGCCGACATCGAGCGCGCCGCGGCCCGTGTCGCAGGGGTGCGGCCCGGATGCGCCGTCGCGGTGCGCCTCGACGCCGGACGATCACGGGAGACTTTTGCAGTCGCCGTGGAATGCAAGGACTTCCAAGACCAGGCGCAGGTGCGCCGGGTCGAACACCAGGTCGCGCATGAGGTGTTCGCCGAAGTGGACATGCGCCCGCGCAGCGTGGTGGTGCTCAAACCCGGCACGATCCCGAAGACCCCGTCGGGGAAGCTGCGCCGCGCGCATGCGCACTCGCTGGTCTGCTGAGCGAGCACCGTCATATGACACGATGGTGGATTTCGACGCGGATGACCAGGGTAGCGGGACTGGTCGCCGGCGCCTGAGCTTGCCGACCGGATCAGCCGCCAGAAACCTGTCGCGGCCGAGTCCAGGCTGACCTCGGCCTGCGACAGCGCGTCGAGTTCTGCCCAGGCGCCGTTGTCGGGGTCGTCGATGGCGGCGTGCAGGTCGGTGCCGAGAAGCGCGAGCGCAGAGGGCGCGCAGCGCCCGATCAGCGCCGAAAACGCCGTTTCTGCCAGCGCTTTTCGTCGCCGTCGACCTCTGCCCAGGCGCCGGCCGCGTAGCTGCGCGCGGCCCTGGCGCCTACTCGGACGACGTCGAGCGCCCCGTCGTCGTGCTTGACGTAGGCGTCGCCGAATCGCAGGTATTCGTCGACTCTGCCGTCAGGCAGTTTCACTATGACCGTCACCGCCGCTCACCTCCACGCCGAGTGGTTCTGCGAACCGGACTGCTCAGCGCACCTTCTCGGGTATCGAGTCGAGCACGTGCAACACGCGTACCGCCAACTCCCCCGCGGCTTTGTCACCGAGTTTCGAGTTGTCCTTGATGGCGTTCTGCACCAGCGCGACGCGCTTCTCGTAGGGAGATCGGAATGTTTGTGGCGAAGCCATCATGAAATCCTTTTGAAGTCGGGCCTGTTCACTCGAAATCGAGTTGCCCGATACCTTCAACGTACGCTGTTTCGCCCCGAAGCGGGTGGATAAGGTGCTGCCGAGGGGGCATCGTGAAATTTCTTCTCCGAAGCCGTCTCCGGGGCGTCGTCACTGGTTGCAGTCAGAAACCGGTCGGGCAGGGCGAGCTTGTGAATAGTGCGCAGCGTCTGAAAGTACTGGCGTGCAAGCGATCCGGTGGTGTACGGCAGCCCGTACCGGGCGCAGATCTCCTGCACCCGGACCGCGATCTGGGCGTAGCGATTGCTCGGCAGATCAGGGAACAGGTGATGCTCGATCTGGTAGCACAGGTTGCCGCTGGCGAACGCCAGGAACCGGCCCGCGGTGAAGTTCGCCGCACTCAGGATCTGGTGCAGGTACCAATCACCGCGACCGTCCCGTTCGATGACATCCGGGGTGAACTTCTCGGCCCCGTCCGGGAAATGCCCGCAGAAGATCACGACGTACGCCCACAGATTCCTGCCGAGGTTGGCGCTTGCATTGGCCAGTAACGTTCTGCGCCATCGCTTTCCGCTCAGCGCCGGCATCAGCACGTAGTCCTTGGTCACCTGCCGGACGATCTTCCTGCCCAGCTCAGCTCTCTGCTCGGCCAGCCGGACGGTGTCCGGCAGGAGCCGGTCGCGTTCGGAGTGGATGCCGTGCAGCGCTATTCCCCATTCGAAAATCAGTGCCAGGAGAATGTTTCGGAGCGGCTGAAGCAGGTGGACGGGCTGCCAGGGTTCGTCGCGGGTCATCCGCATGATGCCGAACCCGAGGTCGTCGTCGACCCCCACGACGTTCGTCAGGACGTGATGGCGGTAATTGTGCGAGTACCTCCACTGCGAGGAGACCGCCACCATGTCCCACTCCCACGTCGCGGAGTGGATCTCGGGATCGTTCATCCAGTCCCACTGACCGTGGGACACATTGTGCCCGATCTCCATGTTCTCCACGCTCTTGGCGAACGCCAGAGCCGCCGTCCCCGCCACCACCGCGGCGCGGGACCGACTACAGGCGATCACCCCACGGGCGACCACCTCGAGTACCCGCTGGAACGCGATGGTGCGCCGGATGTAGGCCGCATCGCGTTCACCGAGCGACCCCTCGATATCCCGGCGAACTTGGTCGAGTTCCCGTCCGAGTGCGTCGATGTCCTCTCTGCTCAGATGCGTGTAGGCCGCGAGATCGGCGATGGCCAAACGATTCCCGCCAATCGGTGTCAATGAGTGGAGCGTCAGGGCTGTGCGTCGAACCCAACAGATGCGGACCACCGGCAAGGCCTCGACGGGCAGAGCCAGCGTATCGGCACCCCACAGCCTAGTGAGGCTCAACCCGCGCGTCAACGGATCCGGAAAAACGGCGCCGGGAGGTAGGCTGGTCCGGTCGGGACCATCCACAGGTCCCGAGGTTAGGTGCCGACGATGTCCGATGACGATGGCTCGTCCACCACTGAACATGCTGAAGATCAACGTCTTTCGATCGGCCTGCTCGCTGAGTCCCGCAAACCCGGCGAACGCCGGTTGCCGATCCACCCGGCGCACCTGAGCCGGATCGATCGTGCCGTGGCCCCGCAGGTCTTCCTCGAGCACGGCTATGGCTCGCGCTTCGGAGCGACCGATGAGGCCCTGTCGGCCCACGTGGGTGGCATCCGCACCCGGCAGGAACTGATCGCCGACTGCGATGTCATCCTGCTCCCGAAGGTCCAGGCCGAAGATCTCGCGGAATGTCGGACAGGACAGATCATCTGGGGGTGGCCGCACTGTGTGCAGGACACCGACCTGACGCAGGTGGCCATCGACCGCAAACTGACTTTGATCGCGTTCGAGGCGATGAACCACTGGCGTCCCGACGGCGGGTTCAGCCTGCACGTGTTCCACAAGAACAACGAGCTCGCCGGGTACTGCTCGGTCCTTCACGCCACCCAGCTGACCGGCGTCACCGGCAGCTACGGACGCCGGCTGAGCGCCGCGGTCCTGGGCTTCGGCTCGACTGCGCGCGGTGCGGTGACCGCACTCAACGCCCTCGGTGTCGACGACGTGCACGTGCTCACCAACCGCGACGCCGCGGCAGTCGGATCACCGATCCACTCCACTCAGATCTCACAGATGGGGCGCGATCCGGATGCGCCGGACCGAACCTGGGCGGACACGCCCGACGGGCGCATCCCGGTCGCCGTGTTCCTCTCCGACAAGGACATCGTCGTCAACTGTGTCCTCCAGGACCCGAACGCGCCGCTGACCTTCGTGACCGAAGACGATCTGACCGCGTTCGCGCCGCGCAGCCTGATCATCGACGTCTCGTGCGACGTGGGGATGGGTTTCTCCTGGGCCACCCCCACCTCGTTCGCCCACCCGATCGTCGAGTTGCCGCACGGCCCGCTGTACTACGCGGTTGACCACAGCCCGTCGTATCTGTGGGATTCAGCGACCTGGGAGATCAGCGAGGCGTTGCTCCCCCACCTGGTACCACTGCTCGAGGGCCCAGCCACCTGGGACGTCACCCCGACCCTGCGCCGCGCGATCGAGATCCGTGACGGCGTCGTGCTCAACGAGGACATTCTGTCGTTCCAGCACCGCCGTCACACGCCACCCCACGAGGTCTCTGACGCCGGCCGGTGAACCTCATCGGCGAGAACGACGCCCGCGACGGTCATCGCCCCATGCGCCGTTCCGCCAGCAGTCCAGCGGCCAACTGGATGTACCCGTCGGCGACCACCGGCCATGCCATCGCCACAGCCAGTTCGCGCGCCGCCGAAGCCATCGTCCCCGCGAGCCGCGGCTGCGTCAGAACCCGGCGAAGCGCAGCGGTCAGCGCTTCCGGGTCACCGTGCGGGACCAGGATGCCTGCACCGTCACGCAAGAGCTCGACCGCATGCGGGAATGCGGTCGCAACCACAGGTCTGCCGCTGGCGACCGCATCCACGAGAACACCCGACGTCACCTGATCGGTCGAATCGTAGGGCAACACGATCACCGCGGCACCTTGAATCAGTGCTGACAGCGACGTTCTGTCCAGGTAGCGGCCGTCGAAAGTCACCGAGTCGGTGAGACCGCCGGCGCGGACCTGTTCGACGAGGCTTTCTCGATACGATTCACCCTCGCGCACCAGGACTTTCGGATGCGTCTGCCCAGCGACCACGTACCGGGGACGGCCAGGGACGTTGAGCAGTGACGGCATCACACCGATGACATGTTCGATGCCCTTCCCCGGGCCCAGTAACCCGAACGACAGGATGACCGGCCGGCTGGCTCGCTTCAGCCGTGGCTGAGAAGGCAGCACCGCGCCGTGCGGGATCACGACCACCTTGCGGCGGTCCGCGCCGTAATCACGGCACAGCCGTTCGCGGGCCACCTCCGTCATCACAACGACCCGGTCGGTCAGGGCCACCACCTGTTCTAGAACCCACTTTTGTTGTGGCTCAGGGCTTTCCAATACGGTATGCGCGATCGCCATCGCAGGGACCCGCAAACCCCGGAGAATCGTCAGCAGCTCGTCGCCGTCGGCACCACCGTAGAGTCCGTACTGGTGCTGGATCACCGCGACTTCACAACTGTTGAGCGACTCGGCGCAGCCGGCGGCCGACAGCGACGATCCGTTGACCAACTCCCCGATCACCCGCGGCTCCGACGACTCTGCGCCATCGGCGATTCGCACGATCGCGACCTCGGCGCCACGTCCACTCAGCGCCGTTGTCAGTGCGGAGGCGAAGGTCGCGAGCCCGCACGGGGTAGGAGGAAAGCTACTCAGCAATCCGAAGCGGATTGTGCCGGAGGCCCACCGACGCGGCGTCGGCCCGAGCATGGATTCGAAAGTGGGCATCGGGTTCACAGACAATCCAGACGGCCGATTGGTACCGGCGCGTCGGCGTGAGCGGTTGCTCGTCGAGATCAGCCATCTCGGCTGAAACATCCCGGATCGGCTGGGTTCCCAATAACTTCGAGGTTACACCGACCAAGGCGTAGGCTGAACCTTGTTGGGACCATTCAGGACCCATGATGAAGGGTCGACCATGTCTGACAAGTCCCCGCGGCAAGCCATGTCAAAGAAATCCGGAAAATCTTTGAAGGAAAAGCGGGCCGAAAAGCACGCCAAATCCGAAGCCAGGTCTTCGGCGGCAGATTCGCTCTTCGAGAACAAGAAGCGCTGAGAGAATCGGCTCTACCCGCCGAAGACCTCACGCTCCACAGCGAATTCGTGGGCCGATGGAATAACTCCACCGGCCCACGAATCGTGTTACGAAGACTGTTAGATCGCCGAAACTCCAACGGCCTGCGGGCCCTTGGCGCCCTGTTCGATCTCGAACTGCACGCGCTGATTCTCGTCGAGCGAGCGGAAACCGCTGCCGCTGATCGAGGAGTAATGGACGAACACGTCTTCCGACGCGTTGTCGGGGGCGATGAAGCCGAAGCCCTTTTCGCCGTTGAACCACTTCACAGTTCCCTGTGCCATACTTTTTCCAACTTCTTTCATTTCCAACAGATGTCGAGACCGACACCTGCACTTACGGTAACACGACGATGCGCGTGCACCGAATTATCAATTCGCCCTTAAGCTTTGACGGCTTCCAGCGGACACCATTGGGCGCTCTCCGCCCGCGCGACATCCATGACGACCCGCGCCGTCTCGAACAGCCGGTCGTCGCCCTGGCCGCTGAATGTCGGCAGTCCCGCCGCGGCTCGCACGACTATCGAGCCCAGCGCCTGTGATGTCAGGCTCGGGATCACCAGCAACCGCACGCACGCGTCGCGGCCCGCGATCACCATCAGCCGGGGACGTCGATGCGCCGCATCCGGAAGCTTCGAGCCGGTGGCGATCCACTGCAGATCGAAGTGACCGTCGGTCGCCGTCCAGTTCAGCCGGATGTCGACGATCTCGCCCAGCGGCTTGTGCAGCGCGCCGACCAGGTCGGGAAGCTCCGAGGCGATCGACCCCGAATGCGGCCACCACGCGCCATCGATGACACCGCCCAACGTCTCACACAGGGTGAGCCGGATCGGCCGACTGGCCCGGCGTGAACCCGCGACCCCGTTCACTGCGCCCCCGCACCCCGTGGCGCGGTCCGCTTCGGCGCATCGGAGAACACCGGCGCCTGCACCGGCTCATTCGAACGAGTATCGGTGTTCAGAACCTGCGGGATGGGCAGGTGGGAGAACAATTCAGAGGAGTCCATAAACAATCTTTTGGGTGGTACGGGTCACCCCGTACGACGGTCCGCGCGAAGTTCATCGCGTCGTGGGCTGAGAACATTCACGAAGGGAACCGGTAGAAAGGGCTGCGTACGTGAAACGGCCTGACCCCCACAGTACACGCACAGGGGCCTACGCGGCGACTATTCGCCCTTCGGAGGTGCCCTCACCTGCGGCGGCGCGGGTCGGGAGCTCGATCGTCAGCTCCTCGATCGTGATCGCGCCCCACGAGTAGTAGTTGATGAACTTCGCGGTCGAGGTGACGATCTGCACGGTCACCGACTGGCCGGGCCGCAACGTGTGCGCGATCGGCTCGAGCGAGAACGACGCGGTGCGGCTGGTGCCGTCCAGGGTCACCGGGATCGGGGTCGCGTGGTTGCCGAGCACCAATCCCGTTGTGTCGTCCACGATCTGGGCATAGACGTGCTTGGCGGTGCCGTCGCCGGTGTAGGTGATCGTGACCTCAGGCGCGCCGACGAGGTGGGTCAGTTCGGACGCCTCGGGGATCTGCAGGTTCACCGAGTTGTAGGCGGCGGCCGCCGACGGCAGGCCCAGCAGCGTGGCGATGAGGCCGCGCGTGATGATCAGCGGGTTCGGGCCGGAGCCGAACAGCGCCGGGATGATCGGCATCACCCGGCTGTCCTCCTCGCGGGTCACCACGATCGGCGCCGACGCGGCCGCCGGGTAGGTGTCGTCGCTGAACCAGTCGCCGTTTTGGTCGACCCATTCGAACTGCGGTCCGGTGTCGGTGTCCTCGTTGCCCTTGACGTAGCGGTCCAGCCAGTCGAGGGTGCGGGCGATGACGACCTCACCGTCGTTGAAGTCGCTCAGGCACGCGCCGTGGCCGCCGCAGTACCAGATCACCTTCGTCGTGGTGCCGGCCTCGATCAGATCCAGCGCGTTGCGGTGCGCCTGGTCCAGGGTGAACAGGGTGTCCACCGTGCCCTGGATCAGCAGTGTCGGGGCGGTGATGTCCTTGATCTGGTCGCCGAAGCTCAGGCTGTTGACCAGCTCGATGTCGGCCGGATCGGCGATGCCGAACAGCACCCCCTGGATCGCGACCGGGAAGATCCTCGGATGCTCACGGGCGAACGTCAGCGCCAGCACGCCGGGCAGGATGGTGCCCCAGCTGCTGTTGACCGCACCGCGCGGGAACAGCACGTCGACCAGGTTGTTCCACGCGATCGTCGGGACGAGCGCGTCGACGCGGTGATCGATTGCCGCCGTGGCCAATTGGATCCCACCACCGTAGGAGGCACCGGTCATGCCGATCCGGGGGTCGTTTTCGGCGTCGAGCTGCACCTCGGGCAGGGTGGCCAGGAAGCTGATGATGTGCGACATGTCCCGGCCTTCCAGGTCGGGTGAGTTCAGGTGCATGACGCCCTCGGAGCGCCACTCCCCCCGCGGATCCCACGTGACGACGTTGTAGCCGTTCTGCCGCAGCGTGCCGATCCCGATCACGTCGGTGGGCAGGAAGCTGTCCTTGGGAAGTTCCAGCGCGGTCGATCCCGGTAGCCCCAGGCCGGGTCCGTTGAGGATGGTGGGCGCGGTCTCGCCGGCCTGTAATCCCTTGGCGGGCATGAAGTTCACGAAGATCCGGGTGCCGTCGAAGGACGTGACCCGGTAGTTGCGGGCCCGCGGTGCGCCCGGCGGCGCGAAGTGGTCGATCGGGAACCCGATCACCGGGTGCAGGATGTCCCCGACGAACGGGAGCACGTGGATGAACCCGACGATCGGGGTGATCACCAGCGGGCCGAGCACCGGGATGTTCTGCAGCCACTCCAGCGGCGGCGTCCACTCCTCGACCGTGACGCCGGTCGGGATCGGGTACGGCGCCGAGCCGGCCTCGGCCAGGCTGCTGGCCACCTGCGCGCCGACGGCGGTCGGGGATTCGTTGGTGCTCTCGCGGCCCGCGGCCAGCACCGAGGACACCAGGGTGGCCAGCGTCGGCAGGACCGGATCGCCCGAGTCGCCCGCGGGCTCCGGCGCTTTCGGATTGGCCAGCTCCGTGGTGACGGTCTGGGGGCCGGGTTCGGCGCCCGGCGCGTCGTCGGGGACCACCGCGGGCTTCTGCGGGACGGACGGCGGGGCTTCGGCGACAGCCTCGCTGCCAACCGTCGACGCTTCGTCGGGTGCGTCGACCGGCGTCTCGTCGACGGGTTCGACGGCGGGGGCCTCCTCGGCCGACTCGTCTTCCGCGGATTCGTCGGCGGCTGGCGTATCAACGGCCCGTCCCGAACCCTTGCCCGACCCCTTGCCCGAACCCTGGGTCGCGTCCTCGGCACCAGTGGTGTCGCCGGTGCCGGTTCGGCCGACAGTCGCTGGCCCGGTGGCCTCGCTGTCGGCGCCGCGCCGCGCGCTGGGCTTCGCCGGTGTGCGGGACTCGGTCGACGATTCCGACGACCGAGACGTGGAGACCGAATCCTTGGATCCCGACCCGGCGCTGTCGTCGGCAGCTGCGGCGCCCGCTCCCGCGAGCAGGGCCACGCCGATTCCCAACGCGGCCGCCAACCCGCCGACCCGCCCCACGTATGTCCCCGCGTTCATGGACTCAATGTCTACCCTGCGCAAACCGGGTGGCGGAAGACTTGCGCGGAATTTCTTACCGATGAGTCAGTTAGATGGGGTAACGCCTACTGATTCCCTGCCCGAACTCGGAACTCACAACCGATTCCGTGGCCTAGCTCCCGGAATCGGGCTCAAACAAAACGTGGGCCGGTAGGAGTTCTCCTACCGGCCCACGCTGTTAAGTCTTGTCAGATTGCGCTGACCCGAACGGCCTGCGGCCCCTTGTTGCCCTGCTCGACCTCGAACTCGACACGCTGGTTTTCTTCCAGCGAGCGGTATCCGGATCCACTGATCTCCGAGTAATGGACGAAGACATCCTTCGAGCCGTCATCGGGGGCGATGAAGCCGAAGCCCTTTTCGCCGTTGAACCACTTCACAGTTCCCTGCGTCATACTTTTTTCTTCTCTCACTTTTGATCTGGATGTTCGGACACATCCGCAGGTCAGGCTAACACGCATATCCCCGAAGAACAGCCCGAACTTTTCCGAATCGCAACACAAGGGATCGAATCGGTTCGAATTCAAGAATGTCGACGGCGGCGGGAACCAAGATCAGCGGAATGCGTTCACTGCGTGGGCGAATCGCCCGGATGCCCCTTCTGGGGCAGGTCAGAGAAGACCGGCATGGCCACCGCCTCGTGCGAGTTGTCGCCGGGTGAACTGGGCTGGGCGGCCTGAGGGTGGGAGAACAGCTCAGACGAATCCATGAGTACGTCCTTGAGGTTGCGGGGGTTTTCTGCCCCGTTGCTGGGAGCGAAAACGCGGAAGATCGCGTGTGGACACCGATCTGCCCCCGACATTACACACGCCCCCTAGGCATGCTTGTCGGCCGGACACGTCGCCGCGCGTCCCTCGGTGCATGGCGGCATCGCGTGCTTGGCGGTGACGCGGATCCGCGCACCGCGGCGGGGTTCGAAGATCACGGCTTTGAGCCTGCGTCGCTCGTCGGGCTCGGTCGTCGTGTCGAGGTCGACTCGGCGCAGGACTTCCCTTAGTACGACCCGGAATTCGGTCATCGCGAACGTCGCGCCGAGGCAGCGCCGGTTGCCGCCGCCGAACGGCAGATACGACGACGGGCTCAGCGTCGCGCCGAGCATGCGGTCCGGGTTGAACCGGTCGGCGTGCGGATAGATCCGGTCGTCACCGTGCACCAGCACCATGCCCGGCACCAGCATCACGCCCGCGGGCAACGAGTAGCCGGCCAACTCGACCGGTTCTTTGATCACGCGGCCGACGTCGAACACCACCGACCGGTTGCGCAGTGTCTCCTTGGCGACGGCGTCGAGGTACTCGTCGTCCCCGGTGCGCGCCGCGCGTACCGCCCTGGCCAGCACGTCCGGGTGGCGGGTCAGTCGTTCCAGCGCCCACGACAGGCCGGTCGCGGTCGTGTCGTGCCCGGCGACCAGCAGGGTGATGAGTTGGTCGCGGAGTTCTCGGTCGGTCATGCCGCCGGCGCGCACCAGCATCGACAGCGCATCGGTGCGCCGGGCGAGGTCGGGGTCGGCCCGGCGGTCCGCGATCTCGGCGTACATCAGCTCGTCAGCCCTGGTCAGAGCGCTCCGCAAGGACCGCCACGGACCCCGGCGCATGCTCTCCTCACTGGTCAGCGCCGAAGACTCCCAGGCGCCGACCCGCAGAACGCGCGGGATCACGGTGCGCAGCGCGTTCAGCCGCGCCGGATCGCTGGTGCCGATCACGGTGCGCAGGATGATCTCGAGGGTGATCTCGGCCATTTTCGGTGCGGCCGGAAACGGCGTGCCGACCGGCCATCCGGCGATGTTGTCCGCGGCGATCTGCGCCATCACCGCGGCCTGGCCGGCCACCGCGTCGCGGGTGAACGGCGCCAGCATCAGGCGGCGCCGGTCGCGGTGCACATCGCCGTCGACCACCAGCACCGAGGAGTCGCCGAGCAGACCCTTGAGCATCGAATTCGCTTCGCCCGCATGGAAGATGTCGGGGTCGCCGGCGAACACGGCCTTGATGTCGTTCGGATCGGTGAGATAGACGAGCGTGCCCATCCCGGCCACCCGCAGCGTGAACGTCGATCCGAATCGCCGCCGGCATCGTGCGAGATAACGCGGACCGCATTTCAGCATCAGCACCGCCTGCGCCAGCTTCGGGAGCCGCGGGCCCGGGGGCAGTGACGTCGCCTTGGTAGAGCCCGTCATCGCCTCAGCCTACGAAGCCGTCGGCCAGATCACAGGGCTATCTGCGCGTAGAACGTCCCCCACCCGGGAAATGGAGTGCACATGTCGCGATTTCTGTTCAGTCTCGGGGCAGCCAGTTTCCGCCGCCGCTGGCTGGTCCTGGGCACCTGGCTGGCCGTTCTGCTCGGTGTCGGGCTGGCGTTCGTCGGCTTCCGCGAGGAGCCCGGCGACAACTTCACCATCCCCGGCACCGAATCCCAGCGCGCCGTCGAGCAGCTGCAACAGAATCTGCCCGACTTCAGCGGGGCCCAAACCCAGTTGACGTTCGCCGCCCCGGAGAACCAGTCGATCACCGATCCGCGGTTCGCCGCGGCGATCGACGAAGCCGTCGCCACGCTCAACACGCTGCCCGACGTCGCCGTGGCCGCCGGGCCGAATCAGACCCGCCAGATCTCCCCGGACGGCCGGGTCGCGCTCGGCACGGTGCAGTGGACGGCGCCGATCGGCGAGGTCAGCGACGCCGCGCTGGCCGAGTTGGAGAACGCGATGGCGCCGGTCGCCGACGCCGGAGTGCAGGTGGAGTACGCCGGCGCGGTGTTCCCCGGCTACAAGGTTGCCGTCCCGCACCTGCCCGAGATCATCGGCATCGGCGTGGCGTTCCTGATCCTGCTGATCACGTTCGGCGCGGTCGTCGCCGCCGGTCTGCCGATCCTGACCGCCGCCATCGGCGTCGGGATCGGGGCGCTGGGCATCTTCGTCGTCGCCGCATTCGTCGAGATGCCGACGGCGTCGCTGTCTTTGGCTCTGATGCTCGGATTGTCCTGCGGCATCGACTACGCGCTGTTCATCCTCAACCGCTACCGCAACAACCTGCTGCTGTTGATGCCGCGCCAGGAGGCGGCCGGGCTGGCTGTCGGGACCGCCGGTGGCGCGGTCGTTTTCGCGGCGCTGACGGTGATCATCGCGCTGTGCGGGCTGGCCGTCGTCGGCATCCCGTTCCTGACCTACATGGGCCTGGCCGCCGCCGCCTCGGTGTTCATCGCGATGCTGATCGCGCTGACCCTGCTGCCCGCGCTGTTCGCCTTCGCCGGCGGCAAGGTCGCGAAGTTCATCGAACCCCCGCTGCAGCCGCACCGGCCCAAGGAGGTCGCGCAGGTCTCGGCCTATACCCCGCAGCGCACACTCGGCGCGGCGTGGGCACGATTCGTGGTCAGGTTCCGCGCACCGCTGCTGGTCGGCGGGTCCGCGGCGCTGATCGTGATCGGATTGCCGGCGCTCGGCATGCAACTCGGGCTGCCCAGCGGCTCGTCGCAGCCGGAGACGAATACCTCCCGGCAGGCCTACGACCTGACCGCCGAGCACCTCGGTCCCGGCTTCAACGGACCGCTGCTCGTCGTCGCGGATCTGACCCGTGCGACGGACCCGAACGCCGCACAGGTCATCGCGTCGAACATCGCCCGCGAGGACGGCGTGGTCGCCGCCGCCCCGGCGGGCGGTGACCAGCGCACCGCGGTCATCCAGGTGATCCCGGAGACCGGACCGAACGACACCGCCACCGCCGATCTGGTGCAGCGGATCCGCGCCGACCGCGACGCGATCCAGGCCGGGACC